>NZ_OZ034983.1:0-307411 GCF_964030845.1 Candidatus Fukatsuia endosymbiont of Tuberolachnus salignus | reverse complement strand
TTCCCACGGATCGCGGAAAAATGAACCCGATCCCCTACCCAATGTGGAAAATTCGTCGAGCGAAGAACAGACGGGAGCGGAAGAGGTGATAGAACATTTCACTACCAATCTTAACCAACTGGCGAATGTCGGTGGTATTGATCCTCTGATTGGTAGAGATAATGAATTAGAACGTGCCATTCAGGTGTTGTGCCGTCGGCGAAAAAACAACCCCTTGTTCGTCGGTGAATCGGGTGTCGGGAAAACAGCTATTGCTGAAGGATTGGCCTGGCGTATCGAGCAAAAAGAAGTGCCCGATGTAATAGAAAAGTGCAAACTTTATTCTCTGGATATCGGTTCATTATTGGCTGGAACCAAATACCGCGGCGATTTTGAGAAACGTTTTAAAACTTTATTGAAACAGTTGGAGCAAGATAAAGACAGCATTTTATTTATCGACGAAATTCATACGATTATCGGTGCTGGAGCGGCATCAGGTGGGCAGATCGATGCCGCTAATTTGATAAAACCGCTGCTTTCCAGTGGTAGGATCCGAGTTATGGGTTCGACCACTTATCAGGAATTCAGTAATATTTTTGAGAAAGACCGCGCTCTAGCCCGTCGCTTCCAGAAAATTGATATCGCTGAACCCACAACAGAAGAAACGATACAGATCCTTAATGGATTGAAATCGAAATATGAGGCATATCATAATGTCCGTTATAGCGCTAAAGCCATTCATTCGGCGGTAACGCTGTCAGTCAAATATATTAATGATCGTCATTTACCGGACAAAGCTATTGATGTACTTGATGAGGCTGGTGCCCGTACCCGATTAATGCCAACGAACAAACGCAAAAAAACCGTCAATGTTGCTGATATTGAAGCTGTGGTCGCTCGTATAGCGCGGATACCAGAGAAAACCATCTCAGAGCGTGATAAAGATGTGTTACAACATTTATATGATCGTTTAAATATGTTGGTATTTGGTCAAGATAAAGCGGTTGCAACATTGACCGAAGCTATCAAAATGAGCCGTGCTGGGTTAGGTCATGAAAAAAAACCGGTGGGTTCCTTCTTATTTGCAGGCCCAACCGGCGTAGGGAAAACCGAAGTCACCGTGCAATTGGCGAAAGCGTTGGATATTGAATTACTGCGCTTTGATATGTCGGAGTACATGGAACGTCATACTGTTAGCCGATTGATTGGCGCACCACCAGGTTATGTCGGCTATGATCAAGGAGGATTACTGACCGATGCGGTAATGAAACATCCACACGCAGTCTTGCTGCTGGATGAAATCGAAAAGGCGCATCCTGATCTTTTTAATCTCCTACTTCAGGTAATGGATAATGGCATCTTGACGGATAACAATGGTCGCAAGGCCGATTTCCGTAATATCATCCTGATCATGACCACCAACGCCGGTGTACGGGAAACAGAACGTACCTCTATCGGTTTCAGGCAACAAGACAACAGCAGCGATGCGATGGAAGAAGTCAAAAAAATATTTACACCGGAGTTTCGTAACCGTCTCGATAACATTATTTGGTTCAATCATTTGTCACCGATGGTGGTACAACAAATCGTTGACAAATTTATTGTCGAATTACAAGTTCAGCTCGACGCAAAAGGCGTGTCGCTTGAAATCAGTGATGAAGCACGTCACTGGCTGACAGAAAGGGGCTATGACAAAGCGATGGGGGCACGACCAATGGAAAGAGCCATTCAGGAAAATCTGAAAAAACCGCTAGCTAACGAGTTGTTGTTCGGCTCGCTGCTTTACGGTGGATCAGTCATCGTTGGCTTGGAGAAAAATAAAAAGCAACTTGCCTATCAGTTTCACGCGGCGCAAAAACGAAAAACAGTAGGAGCGGTTCATTAATATTTATTGATTAACATTGCACATCATCCCGTCGAGCGAGTTTTTTTGCTCTGTGTTGTAGCCGCCGCTGGCTGAAAAAAGCGCTCAACAACTGTGAACAGGCTTCAGTTAACACCCCGGTACTGATTTCTACCTGATGATTCATGCCGGGATGACGCAAAATGTCCACCAACGAGCCCACTGCCCCAGTTTTTTCATCACTGGCTCCATATACTAGACGGCGGATACGGCTATGGACCATGGCACCGGCGCACATCACACAGGGTTCCAAAGTCACATATAAGGTGGTGTCAGGTAAACGGTAATTTTGTTGTTTTTTTCCTCCCTGACGCAACGCCATAATTTCTGCATGGGCGGTGGGATCGTGATGAGTAATAGGTCGGTTCCAGCCTTCGCCAATCACGTGATTATCCAAAACCAAAATCGCGCCCACCGGCACTTCACCTTCTGCCTGCGCGCGCTGTGCTAATTGTAATGCCTGAGCCATCCAATATTCATCATTATATTCAGCAAACATATTCTTCTCTAAACGACAATATCCTAAGAGCTTGTTCGATTAAACACATCCTTCAATAATAACGGTAGCACAGGCATAGTGTTGCTCATCCGACAACGAAACATGCAACGATGTCATACCAAGCTCTGCCGCCAATTCTGCAGCTCGTTGATGCAGTCGCAAAACCGGTTTACCCAGTTTGTCGTTGAACACTTCAAATTGATTAAACCTCAGACCATTGCGCATCCCCGTCCCCAAAGCCTTCACCGCCGCTTCTTTGACGGCAAAACGTTTTGCCAGAAAACGAACCGCCTGTTGATGTTGCAAATAACGCTGTAATTCCGAGGGATGAAGGATACGTTGTGCGAGTTTATTGTCAGAACGCGTGACGATGATTTTAATACGCGCTATGGCGACAATGTCAACACCTAAACCTAAGATCGCCATTGAGCACGCGCTTCCTTCATTAATTCTTTCATCTTGCTCACCGCAGACGCTAAACCCATCATCGCTGCCTCGCCTATAATAGCATGACCAATATTTAGCTCGTGAATATCATCTAACACAGCAATAGATTTGACATTATGGTAAGTAATGCCATGACCCGCATTAACCTTTAACCCTTTACTGGCAGCGTAAACTACTGCGCTGGCGATACGCCCTAATTCTTTCTGACGATCAAGGTCATTGGACGCATTGGCGTAAACACCCGTGTGGATCTCAATATAGGGTGCGCCAACAACACTGGCAGCGTCAATCTGTTGCTCATCGGCATCGATAAACAATGAAACCAAGATCCCAGCCGCAGACAAGATGTCAACCGCTGGGGCAATTTTATCCAATTGACCAGTAACATCCAGTCCACCTTCAGTAGTCACTTCCTCACGCTTTTCCGGAACGAGGCAACAAAAATGCGGTTTCAATTCTCTCGCGATGGCAACCATCTCATCGGTTACTGCCATTTCTAAATTCATCCGTGTCTGGATGGTTTCACGCAAAAGACGCACATCACGATCAGTAATATGGCGACGGTCTTCACGTAAATGCACGGTAATACCATCTGCTCCGGCCTGTTCAGCAATAAAAGCGGCATGGACAGGATCAGGATAGCAAGTCCCACGTGCATTTCGTAATGTCGCGATATGATCGATATTAACACCCAATAGCAGATCAGCCATAATGCCCCTCTAAGAACCTGTTCGAAATCTCTTGTCTCGTTTGATATTTCGTCAAAAACGTACTCAAAATGCTCATTTACTCCCTTTTGTTCTATACAAAGAGTAAACTGCGCCTTTTCGCCCATTTTTCCCTCGTCTGTCGTCTGAGCACAGCGAAAAAGATTTGGAACAGGCTTTAAAAAAATTAATTCGCGTACTTCATGCCTGTTTTCTGTTGCTCTACCCGCCGTTTGCCATCATGAACATTTTGCTGCGACTGACTTTTAACCTACCGCTCATTTACTTGATTTATTTTAATATTTTTTATCAAAAACTATTTTATAGTCCCCATTACAGCCCTATAAACAAGAGTCGCCCCACTCTACAATAATCATTCCTGCAAATCAAAAAAATCCCGCCTGACCGTCTTTTTCGGGTATGGAGGTACAGAATTGAACATCGGGCAGTATCACAATGTGACTTGAGAAGGTGTCCTGTTTCATTGAACCATTACAATGCGTTGACAAGCTTGATGTCACCTTCTTTCCTTGCTTCGCTATCGTTTATCTTAATGTCCTCAAAATGTCCTCAAATTACTTTGTTAACAATGTATAGCGTAACGTATTAATTTTGATTACAATGTATAGCTAAATTATTTAACAGGGAGTTAGCGATGAGCCACTCTGTCGATTTTCGCCGTAAAGTTCTGAGTATTCGAGAGAAAGAAAACTTGAGTATCAGAGAGACCGCTAAACGCTTCCACATTGGTTCAGCTTCCGTTACTCGCTGGCTCAGTCGTATCGAGGTTAAACCTTCTTCCCCCCGTCGGCGTAAGCTTGATAAAGTGGCGTTAGCTGAAGATGTTGCACTTTATCCCGATGCTTACCAACGGGAACGGGCGGCGCGCTTTCAGGTGTGCCAGAAAGCCATTTGGCAGGCACTGAAAAACCTGGGTGTCACCTATAAAAAAAAACCTGCGTCATCCCAAGGCAGACGAAGAGACACGGCGTGCCTTCCAGGACACGATAGCCTGCTATAAAAAGCAGGGAAAACCGGTCGTTTATCTGGATGAAAGCGGTTTCGCACACGATAGGCCACGAACCCACGGTTATGCTGCACGAGGTCAACGCTGTTGGGGTACCCAGGATGGGCAGGCTATAGCAGGCACCATGTAACGTGATCACTTTTGTTAATAAATATTAATTAATATCAATATGTTATTGCTGATTTTCATAATCAACTTATACGGCCCCTGCTATAAGGGCCGAACAAATGTCATTGGCGCGTTACTGGGAACCGTCCTGATGGCGGTCGGCTTATTTTTTTGTTCCATTAACAGTGATGTTTTTTACGCCTGGGTTACCCAGCGCCTTTTGCCTACTCTTCCTCCTCATTGTGTCATCGTGATGGATAACGCCAGTTTCCACAAACGTCTCGACATTCAGCAGGCTATCAGTAAAGCCGGGCATCGGATTGAATATCTCACTCCCTACTCACCTGATCTCAATCCTCACTTTTACCCACAACGTTGAATGAAAAATGATTCAGGTGAAATTGGATTATTGGTAGAGTCAATAGTTAAATCAGGAAACAGGCACATGAAAACAGTAACGGGTAATGGGAATGAGTGGATCCGGGAAGAATTTCATCAAATTGATTTCGGAGATAAACGCCTTAAAGAGCGTTTTTTTGAAACAGCGGGCTTATTATCATCAAAAGCGTCAGGTTCAATTTACCCAAGCTGTCATGGCTCCTGGTCACAGGCCAAAGGAGCTTATCGATTTTTTAGCAATGAGAGAGTGAGCGAGAGCGCGCTATTCCGTACACATTGTGTGCAAACACAAAAACGTCTGGAGGGGCATTCACTGGTTTTTTCTCTTCAGGACACATCAGAGTTGAACGTTGACTCACATAAAAAGACAGAGGGGTTGGGAAGTATATCTAAAGCCTATCACAAACATAAAATGGGGTTGATGCTTCATGCAAGTTTGATGGTAACTCAGGAGGTCTTGCCGCTTGGGTTATCCTCGCTTAAATGCTGGTCACGTGTTTCCCGAGAGGAAACGCCTCAGGAAAAACAGCGGCGGCTTTATCAATCGACAATGAAAGAGAAAGAAAGTATTAAGTGGATAGAGACCCTCTACGAGACAGCGGCGCTGATACCCAAAGATACCTGCTTAATCACGCTGGGAGACAGAGAAGCGGATATTTTCGAACTTTTTCGGGTTGCAAGCTCACTAAAAACATTTTTTATTATCCGCAACCGGAAAGACAGAAAATTTATCGATGAAAAGGGGAAAAAAACAACGGTGCAAACCGCCTTGTCAAAGACGCCGATTTTAAAAACCATAGCACTCACCCTGCCCAAAAATCAGCAAAGGGTAGCAAGAACGGCTTATGTGGATATTCGCTCCATTTCAGGCTGGCTCCCCATTAGAAATAATCTAGTTTATGGGCCTACCAATAAAGACGCTTCACGGCATATCCATGAAAAGGTTCACGTATCTGCCATCAGTGTTAAAGAACAGCCTCCTCCAGAAGGAGTAGCGCCTGTCGAATGGGTATTATTGACCAATTTGACGGCCACTGACGCCTTTGAAGCAGAAGAGAAAGTGAATGGGTATAGACTGAGATGGAAGATAGAAGAATTATTCAACACACTGAAATCAGGATGTTGTGTTGAACAATGTCGTTTAAATACGGCAACCCAATTAACGAAAATGATCACCCTCAAAAGCATTATCGCCTTCAAACTGATGCATATGACCAAAATGGCAGCGTTGTGTCCTGAGGCTACCTGCACCGATGTGTTGTCAAAGATAGAATGGCAAACGCTGTATTGCAGAATACAGACAACAAGCCGCCTTCCCGAGCATCCCCCCACAGTGCTTCAGGCAATAACATGGCTGGGTCAATTGGGAGGATTTCTTAACCGACGTGCCGAGGGTTTACCGGGAATCATGTCGCTTTGGCGAGGGTATGAGATCCTGCAAGAAAATGTGAGATTGTTCATTATTCTTAATAACAAAAATTGTGGGTAAAAGTGAGCTCTCAATCCCATTGAACATCAATGGGCACAAGCCAAAAGCAAAAGAAGGGACTTAAATTGCAGCCTTGACGCCTTATTCTCTCAATATAGTGCATAATCATTATTATATCGTTCAGCCATATATCGTGATAGCAGAAAGAGTGAGTAGGACGAAATCTGATACAAACTATGATTTTTTAGGTTATCGGGTAAAATGTTAAGGTACGAGATAATTTAATAGGCATTTTGATTTAATTTCGATTGATCGTGATTTTTTGTTTTTAATCTATTGATTTTTATCATAAATAAAAAACTTACAGTCTCTGCGGAATATTGCCACTAAAAACAGGTAAATTACCGCTGTTTTTCCTTAGAACCTATTCGAAATCTTTTATGCTCGCTGATACTTCGTCAAAAACGGGCTCAAAATGCTCACTTATTCTATGTAAACCACGCTTCTTCGCCCATTTTTTCCTCGTCTAAGCGTCGCTTAAGAAGATTTTGAATAGGTTCTTATCGTTAACTTAACTTTTGTAGAGCAATTAATTAACACTATGATCCGTGTGACAGCCATCTCTAATCAACGTTTGGCACAAATTTTTGTCGATTATATGACCACCTTCAACGTTGTCTTGACCCTTAGCCGTAATACGCAACAGGTAGAAATCTGGTTAGGCGATGAACAAAAGCTACCGCTGGTACAATCTGAATGGAAGCAATTCCTGCTTGATCCCTGTAATCCGTGTTATCAGGCGGCCAGTTGGCAAGCTGGAACGCTTAATAGTACCTTACCCTATCAAGGTTTTTTTTCTCTACAAACGATTCTTCAGACCGTACGCAATAAAGCAGGCCGCATGACACTTAGTGTCATGTTACTTTGCGGTGCCATCTATATTTTGATGCAATTCGTGGGTGATACTACCGTCATGTCATGGCTGGCGTGGCCAAAAAATAGTCGCCAATATTGGCAATTATGGCGTTGGATCACCCATGCTTTGCTACATTTTTCACTGTTACATATTTTATTTAACTTGATGTGGTGGTGGTATCTTGCCGGGCAAGTAGAAAAACAACTTGGCAGCGGTAAATTGCTGGTGTTAACTATTTTATCTGCGATATTCAGCGGTTGGGGTCAATCGTTATTTAGCGGTGCTAACTTTGGTGGCTTGTCGGGCGTGATCTACGCTTTAATCGGTTATGTTTGGCTGATTACAGAACGTGTGCCGGGATCTGGCCTTATCTTACCCCGTGGGGTGATGGTTTTTTCTGTGATCTGGCTGGTTGTTGGACTCTTCAATATATTGGCGTTGTCAATTGCCAATAGCTCTCATCTCTGTGGTTTGCTGATTGGCTTACTAATAGCTTTGTGGGATACTCGCACCTATCTGCAGGTGTGATGCAAATCATTAGACTTCTTGTAAAGAAGACTACATGCTGCAAATTCTGCGTTACCTAGCGTTCGAAATCCTCGTGTATTCGCATGTACCTCGCAGTTACTGCGCTCCAGGCGCCCTTGGCCTCGCATAACAAACGACCGTTTTACAAGAAGTCTATTGAGCAATAGGGTGTGCAATTGGAACTTTGCTAAGCTTTTGTTTACAATGCTAAGTGGAAACAAGCATGAACGCACTGTTTCGCCTATCTGAAGGAAGATGACGTGGAAACCAAAGATTTGATTGTGATTGGTGGAGGTATCAACGGAGCGGGTATCGCTGCTGATGCTGCCGGGCGAGGTTTATCGGTGCTGTTACTTGAAGCCCAAGATTTGGCTTGTGCGACTTCTTCTGCCAGTTCCAAGCTGATCCACGGTGGATTACGTTATCTTGAGCATTACGAATTTCGTCTAGTCAGAGAAGCACTGGCCGAACGTGAAATATTATTACAATTGGCACCCCATATTGCGTGCCCAATGCGTTTTCGGCTACCGCATCAACCTCATCTACGTCCAGCCTGGATGATCCGTGCTGGTCTATTCCTTTATGATCATTTAGGTAAACGCTCCAGTTTACCTGCCAGTCAAAGCCTTCGTTTTGGCTCAGAATCGGTGTTAAAACCGAAGTTAGTGCGCGGATTCGAATATTCAGATTGTTGGGTTGATGACGCTCGTTTAGTGGTGTTAAATGCTCAGGCTGTGGTGCAACATCATGGTGAAGTGCGTACGCGAACCAAAGTCACTCGTGCATGGCGTGAACAGGGTCAATGGAGGGTTGAAGCCGTTGACACAAAAAACGGCTCTACTTTGAGTTGGAAGGCTAAAGGGCTGGTTAATGCTACCGGTCCCTGGGTGAAACAGTTCTTTGATGAAGGTCTGCAACTGAAATCACCTTATGGTATTCGCCTGATTAAAGGCAGTCATATTGTGTTACCACGTGTGCATAATCAGCCACAAGCCTATATCCTGCAAAATGAAGATCAGAGAATTGTGTTTGTTATTCCGTGGTTGGATAAATATTCCATCATCGGTACTACAGATGTGGAATATCATGGCGATATAGAAAAAGTAGAAATTGATGATCAAGAAATCGATTACTTACTGAAAGTGTATAACGATCACTTTATCAAACAATTCGGGCGTGCTGATATTGTTTGGACTTATTCTGGCGTTCGTCCGTTGTGTGACGATGAATCTGATTCACCTCAGGTGGTGACACGTGATTACACCCTGGATATTACCGATGAGCAAACTGCCACTCCACTGTTGTCAGTTTTTGGCGGAAAATTGACCACTTACCGCAAGCTGGCAGAGCATGCGTTAGAAAAACTGCGCATTTATTACCCCGAAATGGGTTCAGCCTGGACTAAGCATAGTAAGCTGCCAGGGGGCGATATTAACGGTAATCGCGACAGTTATACTATGCAATTGGGAGATCGCTTCAAGTGGTTGCCACAGGCATTGGCACAACGTTATGCCTACACCTATGGTAGCCATAGCGAGTTGATTTTGGCTGATACTCATGACCTTGCCGATTTGGGTGAACATTTTGGTCATGATTTATATGAAGCTGAACTACGCTATCTGATCAGAAAAGAGTGGGTAACTGAGCTCGACGATGTGATCTGGCGACGCACCAAGTTGGGTATGTGTCTTGATGATGCTCAGAAACAGCGAGTCCAGGCGTGGTTGTCACAGAACGGACTCTGATTATGCCTCCAGAGGAGGGCAGGGAATAAGAGCATGCCCATCTTGCGTAGCACCCCCTGTCTGCTCGGTGTAGTATTCTGTCAATTTATCAATTGTGAGGATGACATCAACAAGAGTAACAGCCTTAACCTCAGTAAGGTTACTCTCTCTAGGAGCGGAAATATAATACTCCGATAAACCTTTGGCAGGCACTTTGATGCCTTTGAATATGAGTTTAATGCGTTTATCCGGCCTATTACGTAACGGGAAGAAAGAATAATTAATCACTAATAGATTTTTTCTGACAAATAAAAGAAGAAACCGATATTTTTTTGAAAGCAACACTGCTTCTGGTGTGCCAGGCATGATGCATTGCACCGCGCCCCAGCTTGAGTGATCCAGGTATATCACTGGATAACGAAACTTCTCAATCTGAAAAGTGAAGGATTCGGTTCTCGTTTGCTCAATGGGTGTCGTAATCAGTAAAGCAGGTGCATCAATGTTGACATGTTCAACAGTGCTTAGCACTGAAAGCTTACTACTATTTAAAACGAGTATAGAATTAAATCTGAATCTTTCATACAGTGAACCTACTTCATGCACAATATCTACCTGAAAATCTTGCCTTATTCTATTTTTATTTATCTTTATTAAGTTCTGATCGTTTTCATTTTTCTCCATAAAATACACACATTGTTCTTGACGGTTAAAGCCAAGGTAAATATCTAACTTGTGTGTCCCAAAAGGCATAAAAAGTTTTTCTGATGTCGGCTCATACCAACCACATTCATTATTTTCTAGTATAACTTTAACTATTTCATAGCATTGATAGTTCTTTATGCATTCTGTTAAACCCGTTTCTAGCGCATGATTACTTGGGTACTTGCGAGTAAAATCAGGGGTGACGGCAAGTAAAATAGTTTTAAATTCGCTGCCTATTCTTTCAATATCCAAAAGAAGTCCTTCAACAGTAGTACCTTTTAGATGCCCTTCGCCATCTGAATTGATATGGGAAAAAGAAGTCGGCATATCTGATATTGTATTGCCAGTAAATTTGATCAAATGGTGCGATGATAATTTGTCGTTAAATACAATCCCTTGCAAAAGGGTATGTAATTCATCGATGGTTATTCCATCTACATAACCTATTTCGTTTCTGTTGTTGCTGGTGACATCCTTAATCCAGGCACCTTGACTATTATTAGTCATCCCTAGATAACTAAGTTTTTGGCTATTTTCGCTTTTACAAAAAATAAACTGTTGGCTAGCACAATCATACCAGGCAGCCAACGGCTTTAAGCCATCATTCTGTCGCAAACCGGAAAATGTCAAATGAGAGGAGATGTGAATAGGTTTCGTTTGTCCTACTTGAAACTGAATATAACCGTCCATACTTCTTGTCAGTTCCTCGATATATTGAGAAAAATAAATCTACCAATGATTGTGTTTGACTAACCAATTTTCTTCGACCCCCACAAATAGAATATTCTGATTATCGTACAAACCATACAGAAAACCACTCGTAGTATAAATAATCGTATCATTTATACTTAACACGTTGTTATTATGAATATTAAAATGACTCAAATTAATTTCTGTAGAAGAATTTTTATCCTGTTGAACATAGAGTTTTACGAATTTCTCATCCTTATCCATAATACTCCAAAAATGGTAATGTTTGACACTAACGGGTGTATTGATTGCTATGGCCGCTTCTTCATCTATAACGATCTTTGTCGTTCCTGCATAGCTAACTAAATATTCTGAATTATTAGCTATTTCATTGGGTAAGGTCGCGTTGATATTACCCTTTGCAATAGGGTTGTACTCCGATGACCATACTAAGCGCCGGCCAATAGATAGAGTAGTCTCTGTTTTAGGATTGAATAGGGGAATGATATTTAGCCCGGTACGACCCCATGGATCAATTATTTGTGGAGAGACTGTTGTGTAGTTTGAATTGGCATTGTTTTTCATGAAATCGCTAAGAGTCACTAATTCCTTGGTTTGAATGAGTTGTGTAGCTAAATTTACGGGTAAATCACGTGCCTCTGTGAATATTAATCCTTTTTCAGGGTATTTGGTGTCAATTTTATATTGCAAAATCATTTGTAATACATGATTTTCTTGTTTATAGCTATAGGACTGTTCAAAGAAGATAAATCTATCGATATTTTTTTGGTTGGTGAATGTTATTATCTTTGATGGAGAAGGATACGCAACTTGTCCTTGAATAACACTATCAGGAAGATGACAAAATGGAAGGTAAACTTGTTTTAGCGTTTTATTTGAGATATCTGATACCCAGAAAAGATCGTTATAGACTTGTTCAACACCATCAACTGTTATCGATAAATTGCCTTTAAACCAAATATATATTTCACTGAAAAAAAGTATTTTAACATGACTACGTTTAGTATTATAGAAAAGTGTACCCTCTTTATTTTCTGTCTGAACGAAATTTTTGCTTTGCACAGAATAATAAACATTGTTGCTTTATTCATTACCGAAAATAGCCAGGTTTTTTACCGGGATATATTTCAACACTTTTGCCGAATCTTTTGTCATTTCCTCAAGATAGGCTCTTACCATTTGTGGCATACGTGATGCTTCGTCCATATTTCTTATACGTCTATCCCCATCGAGAAAATCAATAATTTGAGGAGTCAATTGAGTTTTAAATATTGTCGCATTAAACTCTCGGACAATTAGCTTACCAACAGAATGTGTTGTACTACCTTTAAAATCTATCGTGCCAACTCCAATAGAAAGATGAAAAGTAAGCTTAGTGTTATCTCTGTCGTCAATATTTATGTAAATAGCATCATCTGTTTCACCCGATGCATTAGGCACTGTTCTGAAAATTTTACAACCATTAGAGATAGGCTCCACCTTTGTATCACGAAAATTTTCATGATAAGCCCCAATAATCCAGGTTATACTGGGATTACTACGCGCAATGGTGATATCAGACTGCCCTCTATTTAATAGTATAAAGATAGTGGCTTTACCTTTAGTAGGACCATAAAGTTTATAGTGCAGATATTTTCTATAAAGAGAATCATCTGTTCTTTCATTCTTTTCGATTCCTGGTGCTATTAGTTTATAATCGTCATTACCTAAATAAACATTTACATTGTTTTTCTGATAACGATAGTTCAGGTTTGTTATTGCCATCCAGTTTGTACCCAAAAAATTTTTAATTGGATCGATAAAAGAATTTTCTTTATAAAATTCAAATATAAATTTGGACTCTCTGCTAGAAAAATAACGCATGGCATCAAATTCAGTATCACCTCTCCATTTTATAAGATCTGTTTCAGTATATACAGGATCAATTTTTATTTTAGGGGACATAGGTAAGACCAGTTTTTTTAATGCTGGTTGATTGAACGATGGAAGACCTGTTATGTCTATAGATTGATCCAACGCCACACCGTTCAGTTCACGGAGGTTAATATAAGCCGCCGGATCATTACTGTCGACAATAAAGTCTTCTCCTTGATCCGTTTTTTTACGCATTTGTACACCGATATCATCAAATACGACAAAAGGTTTTCTGGTATTTTCCAGATTAATTGTTTTAATCACAGAGCCTTTACAAGGCATTAACGTATCGTTTATTACAGTAAATCCCCCTTTTTCAAATCCATTTTTCAATTGGTTAAATTCAACGCCACAGAGTCTTGCACGTGTTATATTATCAAACATTATCTCTATGTCATTACCAATGGCTTGACTTATTTTAGACAATGAATAACTTGCTATAATGACAATCAATAACGGGGGGAACTCCGCTGAAGATTGCATAATATTCTCAGCAGCTATGCCCCAAGCAAGGCTTGCTCCATCAAAGGTAGCTTTTGTTACGGCGAGACTACGTTGATGATGATTTTGGGCTTCGTGGTATTCATAAGCATCAAATAAAAGGCTAATAACACCCAGCCCCTGACCTGTTTTTGTTGCAATATCATTAAACCATTTATTTTTTTCAGAATTGGCAGCTTGATAAAGAACATTCCACAAAGTATTGATGGGAGTTTTGCATTTTTCATAAAGCCAGCTGGTATTAATAGCACTTTCTAATAGTCTATCCCCTCCGTCAATAACAGTGGATGGAAGACTCATTACATTGATAAAATCTGACAACAAAGATACCCAAGAATGCACTTTTTTGTTTACGGGTATTTCTTCTTCCTTTTTTTCCAGATCTGACGTAGAAGTAAAATCGATAAAAAAATGCCATAAAGAAGAAAAGGAATCAGATGTACCTCCTATACCACCTGCTCCACCCATACTTCCCACTGATCGTGCGATGGGCCGTTTTTTTCTTTTCAATACACGGTTAGTTTCAACGAGCTGTAAATTTTTATTCAAATATAACATCATGCGTGCAAAAGAAAGATCTTTAGCACTGACGTCGATTGTATTATGACGCGTAGTATTCAGTTGGCTAATTATATAGTTTTCATCTATCGTCTTGTATTTTATACTCGCTAATAATAGCCGCCATTCATTCATGGCTAATTTCTTGTGTTTTCCCTGTGAAGCGTGCAAATTCGCACGCCTCCATGCTTGTCTCTTAGTATATTGGGCAGTGTCTGCAAAGCTCAAAGACAATTTATTTTTATTCCAAGCGAATTGCAGTAACCTATGTATATAGTCAATGTTAAAATTACTTTTTTCGAATACTGTCTCAACATTTCCTATTAAACTACGTTCAGGATCATACAGAGAATAAGTATAAAGTTTAGGTAATGAACGCGGGGCGTTATCTGCATTTTCCAAATCATTAACGAGATCGCTAAAGTTAGCATTGAGATTTGTTACCTTGTTTGCAACCTGTGCAAGTTGAGTTGAATCGTCGGCATCAATCTCCATCCCAGGTAATAAAGCCTCCTCAATACTGCCTAAAAAAATGGCCTGAATGGTGGTTTTGCTCTTCATTCCTCGGCGTATACGCTTAGCGTTATCCTTTTCACTCAGACTTAAATTGAAAAAAGTAAAACGCTTGTGACACACTCGCCATTGAAGACGCCTAAAGGCGCGATCAAGCTCGTTGGGTGTTGTAAAGAGCGCGTTAATAAGATGATTGAACTGCTTTTCTCCACAAGCAAAATCAAGAGATGCAAACCAATCCACGTAAGTATTGACCTCCAAACTGCGTTCTAATACCTGCATAAGTGTTTTAATTCTGGCAAGGTGAGGATCACTGATAATCAGCTCATGAATAGATTCACACATAGCCGCCACTAATACTATGCTCTCAGCGGCCATAACAACAACACCATTCTTTAGATCCTGTGAGATCCTTTCAGCCATTGTTTGCTCTATCCATCCATCTAATTTAGCAGGATTATTCTTCCAAGGTGGCAATCTCCCAGGGTTAACAAGTGGGGTTTCTATTACCGAACCCAATCCGAAGGCAGCTTTATTCGATTCAGAGATAACCCTATTACGTGTTAATACACTTGTACCCAGTCTCGGTATTGTGTATGTGTAGGCGCCTTGCGGCTTATCTCCTGAGAAGGTCGCGATCACTTCACTGTCGTTTTCTGTCACAATACGCCAATCGATCTCTCTTTTTACCCCTGTGCTTATGCCATTTACAAACAGGCTTCCTTTCCATTGGCGACCCATCATATCGACCATAAATAAGCTTTCTTGTGCAACAATGCGTTTGATGTTTATCTTGGGTTTACTGTTTTCGCAAGCATGAAAAAGCCCTTCAATGGAGAGTGTTTTATTTCCCACACCGGCAATGGGTCCCGTTCTTCTAGGTTGGCAAGCAATTAAGGTCATTTGTTCTACATGAAAATTATTTTTTAATAGGATCTGCTGTGTTAACTGTAAAAAATTAATGGCATCAATAATAGCTATGGGGTAGCCGTTTCCCACCCAAATAAGGCACTTTTCCTGCTGCGAATCAATCTGTGTACCTACAGATTGAGGTATTAACCGTTTTGTTTCTTCATCGTAACGATACCATTCACTTATATCGCTATTGTTGTTATATAAAAATTTGGCTGTTTTTTCACTTATCACATCATCTTTGAGTTGTATTATGCATTGACCTACATATTGAGGACTATTAATAAACGGCTTAAGGTATCTTTGAGCACCCATCAGATGAGATTGAGTGGCTTCTTCAGTCAAAAAAGTTGCAGAGTTAAAGGAGGGAGTCACTTTTTTTTGAAAGGAGTAAAAATCGATAGTTTGTGTTTCCACACTTTCACTATTTAACAGTTCTTTTAGTAACTGAGAATAGACACAATCATAAGCAGGAGTACCTAATAATTCGGGAATGGCTTGTTCATATTGACTCAAAATATCCCAGTGATAATGTATGAGTGCCTTGGCATTGACCTTTAAATTCTTTCTTGCAAATGCTTCTTGGGTGCTAGTAATCGCATTTCTTAGTGAATTAGGCACCGATAGTTGTATCGCGTGGATCCCGTGCTGTAAAATTATTCGATATGTCTCAATCCAATTATTTAATAATTTGCTAATAAATTGATTATTTTCTCCTTCTTTAACTGACGCTATTAGCATCTTCACATTGCCATCAGCATATGATGATTGGAAATAGGGATCTACTTTAATTTCATCAAGTCCCATAAATAGAGGGATCTTCCTTTGTTTTGCTTCTATGATTATATTTTTTATTGAACTCTCTATTTGAGGATCGATCTTATCGAGTTGATAAGATTTCACTAGAGCTTCTGTGCGCCCTGGCATTTGTCCATCGTTGCCAAGCTCATCAAGAATAATCCTTGAAATAATAGTTTGGCTCAGCGTGCCGTTAGGATCATCTGGCGTTTTATCGATTAAATCCACAAATAGGTTTTCATTAATGGCAGGCAGTAAATCAGTACCTAAATAAATGCCACCCTCACTGATTAAAACGTTTAACGCAAATATGCCACTAGCGGCAGATAGATTTCCTCGTAATTCATTTAAATAATTTGACTGAAAATTACCATCAGGATTTTTATATATTAACTCAATATTATTTTCTGGGTTGGCTGCTTTGAGATAATCACGCATTTTTGTGAATATTGCTCTATTCTTTGTGCGCTCTTTCTCCAAATTTTCACGTTCTTCTAAACCATTTTTTATACAAAAATCTATTACACATTGATCAAAGCATACATCACCTTTTTCTTTTTCGTTCAAGAAATAACGATAGAATTTTTCTTGCCAATAAAAGAATCTTTGCGAGAAAGAATTGTATTTCTGTCGAATAAAAGTACGTTTTATAACTTCCATCTCTTCTGGGTATGTCATTTCAATGATATCAAAATTAAGATGCCCTTCTCTAAGTTCAATACTAACATCAATAAGAGTAGTGATGGTTTTATTAAATTCTGTATTTAATGGGTTATTATAAAAATACTCATCGAAAAACTCAATTTCATTTTTTTCTTGATTAGTTTCATTCGTATAGTATGTGTTTCCTTTGCTTTTAAATTTTAAGAAAATCTTTATCGTTTCTTGAAAATTATTAAAGTTTCTAGGTAAAAAATACATTAATGTTTCTTTTGCAGCCTTTTCTTGTATACATGTAACAAGTTTTTGCACGAGAAGGCTATCGTCATCTGTCCAGATCTTTACCAAGTAGTCTGGATTATTTTTCAACCAAAGATTAATGTAATCCCGTTGAATATCTGTCATTGTACAGAGACAGATAAAATGTATTGTTTTAGGTACAGTTTCCATAATAGTATTTTTACGAGCTAAAAGTATTTGCGCTAAAAAAGGGTTATACCGTCTTTCCCCTTTGTTGTTATTAATCGCAACCCACTTGTCAAGATAAAACATCATTTTTAATAGCAGCGAAGTTTCATCTAATTGTGCTGGTTCGACTTTATTTGATGGCGTTGAGGAGGTAGTTAAATTTAAATATTGATTACGAGCTGTAATAAATTTGTAATAATTCTCTTTTTTATCATATTCAGATTTATCTATTTTTATATCGCCCAATTGTCGAGCGACATCTAAGTATTGTACGGTTTGTAATTCCATTATTTTCTATTCCATTTTTTCTGGTTTAAGTATGTTGTGATTTATTTAAGAGGCTGTGAAAACTCGTCATGAATAACGCTCATATAAGGAAAAAATTGGCGGAAAAACACAGTGATTTTTTGTATATAATGAAATAAATAAATAAATAAATAAATAAATAAATATTTTACGCTGATTTTTGACGACGTATCAACAAAGGAGACAAATTTTAAAAAATTTAATTTAAAAATAACGGCGAAAAACGGTTTCCACTTTGACTGCATGTGTAAAAATGGATTTTGGGATGAACAAATCGTGATAGGTATATAAAAATATTTTAAAAGCACGCACACTTTTCAAAATACTACGCCAGTTTTATGCAAAATGCAAAAATGATTATCCGCTACGGTAGATCAAACATAGATTGAGGATCTGAATCCATTGACATCAGATAATCTCCTCATCTACTTTAAATACTGATCCTCAACCGAAGAAAAACGCATTATTTTTTAGGTAACTGGAGTTGTTTTTTTTGCCAAGCCAACAGCTCAAAGACACCAAAAATAAAAATCTTAGTCTGTTGCCATCCACTAATTGGCTGATCCTTGGGTTGGGTTGATCTCAATAGTGCTAGTTGTAATCCATGCATCAGCATCATAAATATCATGGCAACATCGATAAAGTATCTTAAAGGTTTAGGAAAAAAACGAAAAAGATTTAATAATAAAAATCCCCATGTTGTTAACATTAATAATCGACCGAAATTAATCCACATTTTCTTGCTCCAGTATCAAAAGATGACGAATATACAATCTATAAACAACCTGTCCGGCAGTTTTTTCCCGGTGTAATTGCCAATTGGTGGGAAAGTCTATGGCTATGTTTTCTACCTCTGTCTCAACATAAATCCATGCTTCATCAGCCAACCAATTTTTTTGCTCTAGTAGATGCGCGCTTGCAGCCAGCAAACCACGACGAAAAGGAGGATCCAAAAACACCAAATCGTAGGGTTGGCCGAGTTGTGTTAACCAGTTCAGTGTATCAGTGTGGATCACCTGCCCATTTTCTGCTTTTAATAAATCCAAATTACTTATCAATTGACGCACGACATGCTGTTCTGACTCCAGTAGGGTTGCTGCTGCCGCATAACGGGATAGGGCCTCCAGTCCCAATACACCACTGCCAGCGAAGCAATCTAGACAACGACACCCTTGAATCATAGGAGCAAGCCAGTTGAAGAGGGTTTCTCTCACTCTATCCGTCGTGGGACGCAGCCCCTGGCCAGCAAGTACTGGCAGTCTACGGCCACGCCATTTGCCACCAATGATACGAACTTTCCCCGAGGAGGTAGATTGTAATTTTTTTGCCATTTTACGTGGAGAGATAAGAAAGTTGGCCGCCATTCTACCGATGACTGTACTGTGTAAGGAAGGCTTAAATAACACTTCTTACAAAACAATTGACTCACCCTAGTTGCTGTGGCATGGAAAATGGTAGACTGACTAGGCACCACGTAACGCAGAATTTGCAGCACGTAGTAGATTTTGCAAGAAGTCTAACTTTATATCAGCCATGATCCGAACACTAGGAGTGCAACTGCCAATGGCAAAAGAAAAAAAACCTGGGCTTTTTTCGTGGCTAGGTCTTGGCCGTCACAGTGAACAGCAAACAACAGAACAACCTCAAGAGCCTGCTGTTGACATGGTGCTCCCGACGCAAAGTGATGAAAAAACGGGTAGCGACATCGATAAAGAACTGAAGCAATCCGTTGACGTTCATATTGAGCCAATAACGCAACAAGAGCAGAAACGGCCAAACAAAGAAAGTTTCTTTGCTCGTCTAAAACGTAGTCTATTGAAAACCAAAGAAAATATTGGTTCCAGTTTCATTGGCTTTTTTCGCGGTAAAAAAATTGATGATGATTTGTTTGAGCAGCTAGAAGAAAAACTGCTGATTGCCGATGTAGGTGTAGACACCACACGTAAGATCATCATTTCACTGACTGCTCATGCCGATCGTAAGCAGTTAAAAGACGCCGAGACGCTATACATTAAGCTGAAAGAGGAAATGTCTGAAATTCTTGCTAGAGTTGATAAACCACTGGATATAACGGGCAAGGCTCCGTACGTTATTTTAATGGTTGGAGTTAACGGTGTTGGCAAAACGACCACCATAGGTAAATTGGCACACGAGTTTCAGTCGCAAGGCAAATCAGTCATGCTGGCTGCAGGTGATACTTTTCGCGCTGCTGCTGTTGAACAATTGCAGATATGGGGTGAACGTAATAAGGTTGCCGTCGTGGCACAACATACCGGTGCTGACTCTGCTTCAGTCATTTTCGACGCATTTCAGGCAGCTAAAGCACGTAGTATTGATGTGTTGCTAGCAGATACTGCGGGACGTTTGCAAAATAAAGCCCATTTGATGGAAGAGCTGAAAAAAATAGTCAAGGTAATGAAAAAGCTGGACGCTGATGCTCCCCACGAAATTATGCTGACGTTGGATGCTAGCACCGGACAAAATGCGATCAGCCAGGCAAAACTATTTAATGAAGCCGTAGGTTTAACCGGAATTAGCTTGACCAAACTCGATGGCAGTGCGAAAGGCGGGGTAATTTTTGCCATCGCGGATCAGTTCGGCATACCTATTCGTTATATTGGTGTTGGTGAAGGCGTCGAAGACTTACGGCCATTCAAGGCTGACGATTTTATTGAGGCTCTTTTTGCTCAAGAGGATTAATACCCATGATTCGTTTTGAACAGGTCAGTAAAGCGTACCTCGGAGGGCGACAGGCACTGCAAGGAGTAGATTTTCACCTACAGCGGGCGAAAATGACATTTTTGACCGGTCATTCTGGTGCCGGTAAAAGTACCTTGTTGAAGCTCATTTGTGGTATCGAACGACCCAATGCCGGTCACATCTGGTTTGATGGTCACGATATTAGTCGCCTGAAAAACCATGAAGTACCTTTCCTACGCCGTCAAATCGGAATGATTTTTCAAGATCATCATTTGTTACTGGATCAGACGGTGTATGACAATGTGGCTATGCCACTGATTATTGTCGGTGCCAGCATCGAAGATATCCGTCGGCGGGTGTCCGCTGCCCTGGATAAAGTGGATTTGTTGGATAAAGCCAAAAATTTTCCTATCCAGCTTTCTGGTGGTGAACAACAACGGGTGGGTATTGCTCGTGCCGTGGTGAACAAACCCGCGGTGTTATTGGCGGATGAACCAACAGGTAACCTGGATGACAGCCTGTCACAAGGGATCATTCGGCTGTTCGAAGAATTCAACCGTGTGGGCGTTACTGTATTGGTCGCCACTCATGATACTTCATTGATCGCCCGGCGAAAATATCCAGTTCTGACATTAAGTCAAGGGCGAATGTCAGGAGCGCATCATGACGAATAATGCGAAAATAAAGGCGCTACGAGGAGGCTGGCATGTTCAGTGGCGATATGCCTGGAAAAATGCATTAACGGATATGTTGCGCCAACCACTGGCAACGTTACTGACGGTAATGGTGATTACCATTTCGCTTACTTTGCCAAGTGTGTGTTATATCGTCTGGAAAAATATTCATCAGGCTGCCACCCAATGGTATCCCATGCCCCAGCTTACCGTTTATTTAGATAAAACACTCAATGATGCTGCTGCCGAAAAGGTGATCACTGTACTAAAAGCCGAGCCTGGAGTTGAAAAAGTGAATTATCTGTCACGAGAAGAAACAGTCAGCGAATTTCGTAACTGGTCTGGTTTTGGCGGGGCGTTGGATATGTTGGAAGAAAATCCATTGCCTGCAGTCGCGATAATCACACCGAAACTGAATTTTCAGAGTTCAGAAATGTTACATACTCTGCGCGAACGAGTAAGTAAAGTGATAGGTGTAGCAGAAGTTCGTATGGATGATAGCTGGTTTGCTCGCTTAACCGCACTAACTGGGCTAATCGGTCAAATAGTTGCAATAGTGGGTGTATTGATGGTGGTTGCGGTATTTTTGGTGATCGGTAACAGTGTGCGTTTAAGTATTTTCAGCCGTCGTGACACGATCAATGTGATGAAACTAATTGGTGCCACTGATGGATTTATTTTACGACCCTTCCTCAATGGCGGTGTTATATTGGGCCTGGGCGGTGCAACATTATCGTTAGTTTTATCTAGCGCGCTAGTATGGAAACTAGGCGGGGTGGTGACACAGGTGGCCAGTGTCTTTGGAACGGCTTTTAGTTTACAGGGGCTTAGCTGGGATGAAAGTCTATTATTACTGCTTATTTCTGCCATGATCGGTTGGCTGGCCGCCTGGTTAGCGACAATAGAACATTTGCGTCGATTTACACCACAGTAAATAACCATGAAATATATAGGATTTTCCTCGTTTGAACATCATTATAACGATTATTTTTTGGCATCCGCCAACTGAGCGCGCAGCCGTGCCAAATGAGACAGCCCTTTGCTGATCCTTTCTTCTGGAGTCACCACTTTTCGCTCTGATTCCCAGTCAAGATCGTCCTGCGGTAACTCCAGCAGGAAACGACTGGGTTCAGAGAGTATCGGCTCGCCATATTGACGCCGCTCCTTGCATAAGGTGAAAAATAGCTCTCGCTGCGCCCGGGTAATACCCACGTAGGCCAAACGCCGTTCTTCATCCACATTGCCTCCATCAATACTATTTTGATGCGGCAGTAACCCCTCTTCCATCCCGACTAAAAACACATAAGGAAATTCCAGCCCTTTAGACGCATGTAGAGTCATCAATTGCACCTGATCATCTTCTTCGTTACTGTCGTTCTTTTCCATCATGTCACGTAAAGTAAAACGTGTGACTACCTGTGCTAGCGTCATTGCCTCATGCAGATCAGAACCTGCCAACATTTCGCTCATCCACCCAAACAACAGATTGATATTTTTTATGCGCATTTCTGCGGCGAGTGGGCTAGGAGAGGTCGCACACAGCCAGTTTTCATAGTCGATACCATTGCGCAAAAACCGTACTGCTGCATTCGGATCTCGCTCCACCAGCGGTATAATCCCGGCCATCCATTGAGTAAAGTGTTGTAGTGATTCCAGACCACGACCGCTAAGATGCTGAGTTAACCCCAGATCACAGCTAGCATAAAACAGACTTTTGTTACGTAAACTCGCCCACTCGCCTAATTTTTGGACAGTTACTGAACCGATCTCACGTTTAGGCGTATTCACGATGCGTAAAAATGCACTGTCGTCTTCAGGATTAGTCAACACTCGTAGATAAGCAAGAATATCTTTAATTTCAGGTCGAGAAAAAAAAGAATCACCGCCAGAAATTCGACAAGGGATACGATTTTGTATTAGCGCTTTTTCCAGCAACCGTGATTGGTGATTCCCTCGATACAAAATAGCGTAATCGCGATAACGTGTTTTGTTGACAAAGTGATGTGTGATTAGCTCACCCACCACCCGTTCAGCTTCATTATTTTCGTTATTGGCGGTAATAACTTTTAATACCTCACCATAAGCCAGTGCAGAAAAAAGCTGTTTTTCAAAAATATGGGGATTATTGGCGATCAGGATATTAGCAACGTTAAGAATTCGTCCCGAAGAGCGATAATTCTGCTCCAGTTTGATCACTTGCAACTGTGGAAAATCTTCATTCAGCCGTTGCATATTTTGCGGTCTAGCACCCCGCCAAGAATAAATTGATTGATCATCATCACCCACCACAGTAAAACACGCGCGATTGCCGGCCAACAATTTAACCATTTGATATTGGCTGCTATTGGTATCCTGATATTCATCCACCAGCAGATAACGCAATCGATTTTGCCAACGTTCACGTACTTCCTGATTATTTTTCAATAATAAAGTAGGTAACGAAATTAAATCGTCAAAATCCAACACATTACAGGCTTTAAGATGCGCATCGTACAAGGAATAACAATCGGCAAACAGCTTATCCTGTGGGCAACGAGCCTGAGCTACCGCCGTGAGGGGATCCTGCAATTCATTTTTCCAATCAGAAATACGCGTGATAAGTTGTTGTAGTTGCGTTTTGTCTTCTGCAACCCATTGTTGGGTAAGCTCTTTTAGCAATGCCATCTGATCGTGAGCATCAAACAGTGAAAAATTCGCTTTTATTCCCAACGCTACGTATTCTCGCCTAATAATTTCCAGCCCTAATGTATGGAAGGTTGAGATGATTAAGCCACGTGTTTCTTTTTTCCCTAGGGTCTGCGCGATCCGTTCTTTCATTTCACGCGCCGCTTTATTGGTGAAAGTCACCGCAGCAATATGGCGCTGCTGATAACCGCAATGACGGATTAAGTAAGCGATTTTATTGATAATCACTCGGGTTTTTCCTGAGCCGGCACCGGCAAGTACCAGGCAAGGTCCTGTGACAAATTCGACCGCTTGTTGCTGTCTAGGGTTTAGCTCCCGAGGATTTGATTGCATGGTATTCAGTGACTCAATAGATAAAAAGGTAGGTCAATTTGCTACAGCGATACGTTTCATGTCCTTCATATAACCACGTAGTTCACGACCAATCAGCTCAATCGGATGATGACGGATAGCATCATTGATATCCCGTAATTGTGCATTATCGACGGCAGTATTCACTACTCTGCTACCCAGATCACCGCTTTGCAGCGAGGGCATGAATTTCTCCTTCAGTAAAGTGATGGCGGCATTGGCAAATAGATAATTACCATATTCAGCTGTATCAGAAATTATCACGTTCATTTCATACAGGCGCTTACGGGCAATGGTGTTAGCAATTAATGGCAGTTCATGCAGTGATTCATAATAAGCCGACTCAGCAATAATACCAGTGCTGACCATGGTTTCAAATGCTAGTTCAACCCCCGCTTTCACCATTGCAATCATCAATACACCCTGATCAAAATACTCTTGTTCCGCGATTTTTTCCTGGTATTCAGGGGCGTTCTCGAAAGCCGTTTTACCGGTATCAGCACGCCATTGTAACAATTTTTCGTCGTTTGCAGCCCAATCAGCCATCATGTCACTAGCAAACTCGCCTGAAATAATGTCATCCATATGTTTACGGAATAATGGCGCCATAATATCTTTTAACTGTTTGGCTAAAGCAAATGCCCTCAATTTTGCCGGATTCGACAAACGATCCATCATCAGCGTGATACCGCCTTGTTTCAGCGCTTCAGTAATGGTTTCCCAACCAAATTGAATCAATTTTCTCGCGTAAGCATCACTGCTACCTTCAGCAACCAATTTTTCGAAACACAACAGAGAGCCGGCCTGCAACATACCACACAAAATGGTTTGTTCACCCATCAGATCCGATTTCACTTCCGCAACAAAAGAGGATTCCAGCACACCCGCACGATGTCCCCCCGTTGCCACAGCCCAAGCTTTAGCTATCAATATGCCATCGCCTTTGGGATCATTTTCAGGATGCACCGCAATCAAGGTTGGCACACCAAAACCGCGTTTGTATTCTTCGCGCACTTCGCTACCAGGGCATTTCGGGGCCACCATGACAACAGTGATATCTTGACGCACCTGCTCACCCATTTCCACGATATTAAAACCATGAGCATAGCCCAGTGTTGCACCCTGTTTCATCAGTGGTTGCACCGCCTGTACGACTGAGGAATGTTGTTTATCTGGCGTTAAATTAATCACCAAATCCGCCTGTGGGACTAATTCTTGATAACTACCTACTGTAAAACCATTTTCGGTAGCGTTACGCCATGAGAGGCGCTGTTCTGTGATCGCTTCTTCACGCAGGGCATAAGTGACCACTAAACCGGAATCCCTCATATTTAACCCCTGGTTAAGTCCTTGTGCGCCACAGCCAATTATCACTATTTTTTTCCTTTGAGATAATTCGCTTCATCGGCAAATTCGTCGCGCTTCATAAAACGACATTTACCTAATTGCGACAGTTTTTGATTCAAAGTCAAGGTATTAAAATAGTTAGTCATAATCTTCCTTTTTTGTATAAGTTCTAATTGGATGTTTTCTTTCTTATTCGTTTGGATACCGTCGCTAACTTAGCTGTTGACTGGGCTGCTGATTTGGACGCTGGCAGGGCAGAGCTACGTTTTGATGAAGTCTTGTTACGCAGAGACTTCGTATCATTTTTTTTGGCTTTTTTTCGTGCAGTTTTACCTGAACCACGCGGTTTACATGCGCCTGGAACTAAGAAAAAATCGATTTTTCTTTCATCCATATGCACCGCCGCTACAAGGATCTTCACTGTATCGCCCAGACGATACACCATACCGGATGATTCACCAATCAAGCGCTGACCAATATTATCATAACGATAATAATCATTATCCAAGCTAGAAACATGTACCAGACCGTCGATAAAAAGATCATCCAGGCGTACGAAGAAACCAAATCCAGTGACATTAGCGATAATACCTGTAAATTCTTTATTGACTTGATCACGCATAAAATCGCATTTCAACCAGTCAGCAACATTACGCGTGGCCTCATCAGCGCGACGCTCAGTCATTGAGCAACGTACGCCCAATTGTAACATCTCTTGGTGATCACTGTGCCAACCACCAGTTGGTGTACAGTATTCTTTGTGCGGAGCAAGTACTTCGGCCAATTGACACTTGATTGCTCGATGCATAATCAGATCAGGATAACGGCGGATGGGGGAAGTGAAATGCCCATATGAATCCAACGCCAATCCGAAATGCCCACGATTTTCTGGATCATAAACCGCTTGTTTCATCGAACGCAGTAACATGGTTTGCAACATCTGGTGATCAGGACGATGAGAAATTTCGTTCATCAATGAGGCGTAATCTTTTGGTTGCGGCTCTGAGCCACCCGCCAGGGTTAAACCTAATTCGTTCAATACACTGCATAATGCAGCAATATGATCATCGCTCGGACGATCATGCACACGAAATAGCGCCGGTTCCTTGTGTTTTTCTACAAAACGGGCGGCGGCAATATTTGCCAGAATCATACACTCTTCAATCAATTTATGAGCATCATTGCGCACGAGCGGCTCAATACGTTCAATACGCCGTTCTTCGTTAAAGACAAACCGGGCTTCTTCCGTTTCAAAAGCGATACCGCCCCGTCTAACCCGCGCTCTATCCAGCGCCTTGTACATCTTGTGCAATTCTGTCAGATGGGGGACGAATGGCTGATATTGGTCACGCAAAGATTGCTCACCATCGATAATTTTCCACACTTTGGTATAGGTCAAACGCGCATGAGAATTCATGACCGCTTCATAAAATTTATATGTGGAGAGTTCGCCTGCTGAAGAAATGGTCATTTCACAAACCATACAGAGACGATCTACCTGTGGATTAAGCGAACATAAACCGTTGGATAACACTTCCGGTAGCATTGGAATCACTTCTGACGGGAAGTAAACAGAGTTACCACGGCTACGTGCTTCATCGTCCAGTGCTGTTTGCGGGCGTACATAATAACTTACATCCGCAATCGCGACCCATAAACGCCAACCACCCCTGTTTTTTTTATCATCATCTTGTTGGCAATAAACAGCGTCATCAAAATCACGGGCATCCTCACCATCTATGGTGAGCAAAGGTAAATCGCGTAAATCAACTCGCCCTTTTTTTGCGGCTTCTGGCACTTGGTCTTGCAGTGATTCAATCTGTTTTTCTACCTGCATTGGCCATACATGAGGGATTTCATGGGTACGCAAAGCAATATCTATCGCCATGCTGGCGCCCATATTTTCTCCTAACACTTCAACGATTTTACCCACAGCTTTAGTCCGCGGAGTTGGGCGATCGATCAGTTCGGCTACCACGATAGAGCCTGCACAGGCGTTACAAACATCATCAGGAGGGATGATAATATCAAAACTAAGACGGCTGTCATCGGGGACAACAAAACCAAGACGGGTACTGGCATCGGTAAAATAGCGCCCAACAATCTGGCTGGTTTTGGGTACTAATACCCTGACAATACGTGCTTCACGGCGTCCTCTGCGATCAAGCCCCAAAGACTGAGCCAATACTTCATCACCATGAATCGCTTTTTTCATTTGTTCTACAGAGAGATACAGATCATCTTTACGGCCTTCGAGCCGTAAAAAACCATAGCGATCGCGATGACCGATGACAGTACCACGCAGTAAATCCAAGCGTTCCGGTAAGGCATAACATTGACGACGGGTAAACACCAGTTGACCATCACGCTCCATAGCTCGCAAGCGGCGACGAAGCGCTTCTAGAGGTTCCTCACCAGACAAATTGAATTCTTTAGCTATCTCCTCGCGGCTAGCGGGCGCTTCGCGGCTTGCCAGATGGGTCAAAATAAATTCTCGGCTTGGGATAGGAGAACCATATTTTGCTATTTCTCGTTCCAGGAATGGATCTTGTGACATTACAGTATCTCCGTTGTCATCAGCAAAGAGGTCTATTATTTCACCCTGGCCGCCATTAGACTTCTAGCATACCTACCCTGTGGTGTGAATTCGGTTTTGCAGGAAGTCTATTAAATTAGCGTTAGTACTCCAGTAGCAAAAAAATTTTAACACAAGTTGGCTTGAAAGCTGTGCCTTATATCTGGTAGGTATTTTTGTTATACTGATTCAGCAGAAGAGTACAAAGTAGACAACCACTAAAAAAGAGGATGCCCATTATGAGTGCCACTAAACTAGTGAAAACCAAATCTTTTAAGCTCCGCCCTACCAGTAATGACATTGATAAATCGGTAAAAGTTGTCGTTATTCAAGAATTAAATCGGATAGTCATCCAATTAACCGACCTGGCGTTAATCACTAAACAAGCTCATTGGAACATGCGTGGCACAAATTTTATTGCTGTCCATACCATGCTCGATGATATCCACAGCTGTATTACTGAGCACGCAGATACCTGCGCTGAACGGGCTGTTCAACTCGGGGGGCGGGTGTTAGCTACAGTGCGATCCATTAATGATAATACCTTGCTTGAATCTTACCCGACCGATATTTATGCGGTACAAGATCATCTGACTGCGCTTGCTGGATGTTATTCAGTGATAGCAAATAGTATACGCAAAAGAATTATTGACATTAAAGATGAAGGCAGTGCTGATATACTTACCGCTGCGTCCAGAGATTTGGACAAATTTTTGTGGCTTATTGAAGCCAACATTGATAAACAATAAGCCTGTTGCAAAATCTATCCGGTGCCACTGATTCCACATTGCGAGGTGCTCGCAATCCTCATGTACTCGTTGTACACTCCGGTTGCTACGCACCCTGCCCCTTGATTGCATACAACGAACTTCGGTTTTTTAAGAAGTCGACAAGATTGTTCGAAATCGTCATGGACGACGCTCAGACAAGGAAAAAATGGGCGAGAGTGCTGCGTTGCCGGGCGATCGAAACACAGCGTACAATATTAGACTTCTTGCAAAACCGTCGTACACCACGCAACAGGTTATGTAAGAGGTCTATTTTAGCGGCAGGTCATGTCGTGTTAGTCTAAAACGGATATTTTCTACCCAAAACAAAGGAATTTCCCCGTATGACATCACTTATAAAAATTTTGTTAGTCACAACATTAACGTTGGCCTTTGCCGTCAATACATCCTCCGCGCAAGAAAAATTGGTTGTAGCGACTGATACTGCTTTCTTTCCCTTCGAATTTAAACAGGGGAGCACATACGTTGGTTTTGATATTGACCTTTGGCAGGCTATTGCCGAAGAATTGAAATTGGACTACCAACTGAAACCCATGGATTTCAGTGGCATCATTCCTGCGTTACAAACTAAAAACGTCGATTTAGCCTTAGCAGGCATTACTATTACTGATGATCGTAAAAAAGCCATAGATTTTTCGGATGGTTATTACGACAGTGGTTTGCTGATTATGGTGAAAAAAGACAATGACGACATCAAAAGTGAAGCGGACTTGCAAGGGAAAATCGTCGCGGTGAAAAGCGGTACGAGTTCAGTAGACTACGCTAAAGCCAACGTTAAAAGTAAAATTTTGCGTCAATTCCCCAATATCGATAATGCCTATCTAGAATTAGCGACCGGTAATGCTAACGCTGTATTACACGATGCGCCCAATATTCTGTACTTCATCAAAACGGCCGGTAATGGTCAGTTTAAGACAGTTGGCACACCCATTAAGGCACAGCAATATGGTGTGGCTTTTCCATCAGGTAGTGAATTACGAGAAAAAGTTAACGATGCACTAAAAACTCTGCGTGCAAAAGGTACTTATTCTGCTATCTATAAAAAATGGTTTGGTGTCGAGCCTAACTAATTTATTTTTAGTATGTTAGATCAGGAGGATATCCATGTTGTTTGAATGGAACGCTATTTGGCCAGCCATCCCAATTCTACTCGAAGGTGCCAAGTTAACCTTGTGGATCTCGGTCCTCGGGTTACTTGGTGGTTTGATTATCGGCGTTATTGCGGGTTTTGCCCGTGCTTATGGTGACAAAGTCAGCAGTTATATCGCACTGGTATTTGTTGAGCTGATCCGTGGTACACCCATTGTCGTACAGGTGATGTTTATTTATTTTGCGCTACCGATTATGATGCCGATGCGCATCGATCCTTTCACTGCGGCGGTAGTCACAATTATGATTAATTCCGGTGCTTATATCGCCGAGATCACTCGTGGCGCAGTGCTATCGATTCACAAGGGTTTTCGCGAAGCGGGCCTCGCGTTAGGTTTATCTAAACGTGATACGCTACGCTATGTCATCGCGCCTTTGGCGCTACGGCGTATGCTACCTCCCTTAGGTAATCAATGGATTGTGAGCATCAAAGATACGTCATTGTTCATCGTTATTGGCGTTGCTGAGCTCACCCGCCAGGGACAGGAAATTATTGCCGGTAACTTCCGCGCTATGGAAATATGGTCCGCAGTCGCGGTGATTTATCTGATTATCACGCTAGCACTGAGTTTTGTCCTGCGTAGGTTAGAAAAAAAGCTGAAAATATTTTGTCCTGCGTAGGTTAGAAAAAAAGCTGAAAATAATATGATTGAATTCAAAAACGTCTCTAAACATTTTGGAAAAACCCAAGTACTCCACAATATTAATTTAAATATCACCAAAGGAGAAGTGGTGGTGATTATCGGCCCTTCGGGCTCAGGAAAATCGACATTATTACGTTGTATCAACAAGTTAGAAGTAATTACTAGCGGGCAACTAATAGTCGATGGCTTAGACGTTAACGATCCTGCTGTTGAGGAACGTTTGATCCGCCAAGAAGCGGGTATGGTTTTCCAACAATTTTATCTCTTCCCCCATTTGACAGCACTGGAAAATGTCGCTTTCGGTCCGATCCGCGTCCGTGGCATTAAAAAAACCGATGCAGAAAAACTTTCTCTTGCACTGTTGGCAAAAGTGGGGCTATCAGAACGTGCGCATCATTACCCCTCAGAGCTTTCTGGAGGACAGCAGCAACGTGTCGCTATTGCTCGTGCACTCGCGGTAAAACCACAACTCATGTTGTTTGACGAACCGACTTCTGCACTTGATCCAGAGTTACGCCATGAAGTCTTAACGGTGATGAAAGATTTGGCGGAAGAAGGCATGACAATGGTAATCGTGACCCATGAGGTAGGCTTTGCTCATAAAGTTGCGTCACGCTTACTCTTTATTGACAAAGGACGGATTGTACAAGATGGCAAGCCTGATCGTCTTATCTCTAATCCACCCAGTAACAGATTACGTGAATTCTTGCAACACGTTAGCTAAGCGCATGTTTTGTGGGTACCTATACTTGGGCTACGGTGCCCCTTGTTTCGTTATCTAAAACGAGTACAATCCGTGCTATTTTTATTAAAAACTGAGCTGTCAATATGCTAAAAAAAGTGCTTATTATCTTATTTGCTATCATGGCGTTGAGTTCTTTTAGCGGCGTATTCTTAGCAGGATTAAATATTTATACCCGTTCGGTCGGGTGAGTAAACCTGTTTATACGCTGTAGCCAAAAGGTACTGGGGGTAGGCAGAGAAGCTGGGCATATTCTCTCGTGATCAAACAATCCCTCCGCATCACAATAGGCGCATCTAACCCGACATACGAGCTATACGGAACATGGTAAACCTGAGAGCATCCATCATGGATAATATTAAAGTGGTTGATCTAGATTAGCAGAATCTGTTTTTCAAGTCTGTGCCTGGCTAGATAATGTTCTGTTGCCTGGAATCGTAAACTCTCACACAGTAAGGAGCACCTGACTATCTGAAGGGCAACGCGCCGATATGAAAGTCTTTGCGGCGCTATGGGCGAGAGGGAACTGGAAACAGGTGAGTTATGCCATCGTCGATAAAGAGTATGATTTTTTCGATGTGAGAAAACTCATTTCAGTTTGATCATTTTTGCTGTTTGATTCATTTCTAACACTCCTTCATCTTACTTCCTATTGTGGCTGTTGTTTGAATCTGAGTTTGCCCTTGTTGTATTCCGTTACATATTTTGACAAAGTCTTTTCTGCTGTCGTACACCCTAAATTTTTAGCTAATTTTTTGAAGTCGGAGATGTGTGCTTTTCTTGTATTGTTGCTCTCTCTTGTTGAACAATCGGCGAACAATATCCAAAACAGACGGGGATAGGTAACGTAACCTCCCTTCTTAAACTTTTGATACCATGCTATCAAAATATCCATTTTTTTAGATTCATCGTATCCTGACAACTGTGTTTCGGTCTCCGGATCCACTCCTGTGTGCATATACATTGGCAATTTTTCTACAAAAGTACTAGTGGAAAGGGAAAGTAAGCTTTCATCGGTTTTCTGTCGCTTTGGAACTTGATTTTGTTCTAACAACGGTATCTCGGAAGCCATTACTCTTTCGTCGACAGGAACATCACTTTCAACTGGCCACTTTTTTGTCCGAAGTAAGTCTTGAAAATTTACACTTGGGTATTCGTCAGGTGGTAAATCGGGCGGCTCTGACGCTATTCCTCTAACCATTACTACTCCTTGGTGAAAGGATACACCATCGTGTGTGCCTGAAATCATTGTAAGAATGGGATCATATTGTCTTTTGCTAGGAGTAGAGATTGATGCATGGGCACCAGTAAATCGTTGTTGCAAAACTGTTGCATTATCACTATTTCCTGCCCCACTTAAGTGACATAGATCTAATGGAAGTGAATTTGATGCTGATTCTGAACCTGGCATTGTATTCTTCTCTATTATAATCTCAGTTAGGGACAAAATTAAGTAACTATTTGTTTTTAAATGAATTTGATAAAGATGTTGGCTTAATGATTATGAAAAAGTAGGTATTTGAAACTTAAAAATACAATTTTTGGTACGTCTTCTCATTATAGTTTTTTTACACCATGATAATTTCAATTAGTTATACTTATCCCGAATTGAGTTTATTGTAATTTTATAGACGATAAGATTTTATATAATTAAATAAAAAATTAATTGTCTTTATTTATTCGAGGATAATTAAAAGTATTGAAAAATAGTAATCCAACCGAGATGAGTTGATAAAAAATTCTCTTAAATAGCTTATTTACGTTTAGCAATATAGCAGGGGCCGTATAAGTTGACTGTAAAATTTACACTAATGTATTGATATTAAATAATATTTACTGATCAAATCAATCATGTTACATGGCCCCTGCTATATAATCATGACGTATCTGCTTGCAAAAAACGTGGCCCTCTATTTTTTCTTGGCGCCGGAGTCGGGCGGTTTCATCTGCTTTGGGATGACGTCGCGTTTTTTTACAGGTGATGCAACATGGCCTGCAACTTCATTTGCTGATCGGTACACAATGGTTAGTGATTAATGATGCCTTCACGCCGGGCAAAGCTTCTCTTAGCCAAGTGAAATTTTCTTTTCAGCAATATGAAACGGATTTGCAAAAATTGGTTGATTATTGCAGACAAACGAGTACAGAAGAAAACAATAGGATACGCTACCTGGTTCACTAAAATCCTCACACAGGTAAGCCCAGCATTTCATACAGCAAGCCCTCACGTAACCCACCGCCCGCGAGCTGCATACTTGTGACACTCAGTTCTTGAAAAATGGCGATTAGAATCGACAAACCACTGGGAAAAACTAATGCTCGTTCCGGTGTTAGCCCCGTGATCGTTAACTTTTCTAGTTTGCCGCACTCAATCGCTCGTCGCTTCAATTGCTGTAATTTTGCCAAGGTGATCAGCTCACCCATGCCTTGAGCGATCATGATCTCTTGTAAGCTTTGCACAATACCAGAAGCGCCGAGACAAATTTGCCAACCATATTGACGAAAACTTGCAACTACTGGCTTGATTATCTCTCGAGCGCTCTGTCCTGCTTGAACAAAATTTTTCCTGGTCAAAGAATAATCGTTAAAATAACGATCCAGCCAAGTGACACAACCCATGGGTAGACTGACTAAAATATTGGCTTTGGCCCCCTTGCCAGCGATAATCTCGGTGCTACCACCACCAATATCAACGACTAAACGTTTTTCCGTTCCACCGGTAGTCTGTGCTACACCATGATAAATGAGTCGTGCTTCTTCCTCACCACTGATCACTTCAACAGGACAATTCAGAATATTGTTAGCCGTTTGTAGAAATTCATCTGCGTTCGAAGCCAACCTCAATGCGGCGGTTGCCACTACACGAATTTGATTGTGTGGAACCGCTTGTAAAGGCGCTGTAAATAATTTTAAACATTGCCAACCACGCTCCATCGCTGCCGATGATAGACGCTGTTGAGCATCTAAACCCGCAGCTAAACGTACTTTTTGCTTGATGCGGGTCAGGATTTGCAGGCTGCCAGCCACCTCACGCACTACCAACAGATGAAAACTGTTGGATCCAAGATCGATGGCAGCATAAAAAGAAGGGGTACTCGACATCATATTATCCGCCTACTCGTTTACGGTTATGGCGTGTTGTACCATTATGACTACGTGTTGCTGAGCGAGATGTTGGGTGACGGCGAGGGTGTCCACCACTACGACTACTATGTTGCAAATGTTTTGCTTGTGGTAAATCGGTTAACAATACATCGCTGTTATACTTGCTTACCGGAATACTATGACCGATATAGGTCTCGATTGCGGGTAAATTCAGTGCGTACTCTTCACAAGCAAGGCTGATTGAATGACCGCTTTCCCCTGCACGTCCGGTACGACCAATGCGGTGAACGTAATCTTCACAATCATCAGGTAGATCATAGTTGAAAACATGAGTCACTAGCGGAATATGCAGCCCCCTAGCTGCGACATCAGTGGCAACCAAAATATCCAGATTGCCTTTGGTAAAATCGTCTAAAATACGCTGACGTTTTTTTTGCACGACGTCACCGGTCAATAACCCTACCCGATGACCATCAGCGGCTAAATGCCCCCAAATATCTTCACAACACTGTTTGGTATTAGAAAAAATAATGCAACGATCTGGCCATTCTTCTTCAATCAGTGTTTGTAGCAGACGCATTTTTTCTTCACTTGAAGGGTAAAATAGCTCTTCCTGAATACGATAACCCGTTTTTTGTAACGGCTCTACTTCAACAGATTCGGCATTGTTCATTTGTTCAAAAGCGAGCTCACGCACGCGGTAAGAAAGGGTTGCGGAAAATAGCATATTCAAGCGTTTTTCTACCGGCGGCATACGCCGGAAAAGCCAACGAATATCCTTGATAAAACCAAGGTCATACATACGATCGGCTTCATCCAATACCATTGCCTGAATAGCACCCAGATTAATGTAGTTCTGTTTGGCATAGTCAATGATACGACCCGTGGTACCAATCAGAATATCGACACCGTCTCCCAATATCTTAAGTTGTTTATCGTAGCCATCGCCTCCGTAAGCTAAACCCAATTTTAGCTTGGTTGTCCTGGATAATGATTCTGCATCAGCGTGGATCTGTACGGCTAATTCACGTGTCGGCACCATAATTAAAGCACGTGGTTGATTAGTTTGTCGCCCTTTTTGCGCGGGCGAGGAAAGCAAACAATGAAAAGTAGACACCAAGAATGCTAGCGTCTTTCCTGTACCGGTTTGCGCCTGACCCGCGACATCTCGACCGGTTAGGGTGAGTGGCAAAGCTAATGCCTGGATAGGCGTGCAATGATGAAATCCTTTGCTCTCAAGAGCCTCTATAACCAGCGGGTGCAGGGCGAAGTCGGAAAACTTCTGTGTAGTCAAATGTGTTTTGCTCATAGTATGGTAGAATATCAGCTAATTATCATTTTACGAAAGCGTATCAGGTGAAATAAAATCAACCTTTTTTCGATTAGTACTATATCGGACAGGTTGATACAATCCTTCGGAGTAAATTATGCGTGATAAAATAAAGCATTTGCAAGGCAGCAACTTTGATGCTGAGGTGCTACAAGCAAATGGTCCAGTGCTAGTGGACTTTTGGGCTGAGTGGTGTTCTCCATGTAAAGCGATTGCTCCGATACTCAATGAAATTGCTGACGAGTATGCAGGTAAACTGACTGTCGCTAAGTTGAATATCGATGGACATATACACGGAGGAGGAAGAGAAATAGCAGTAGAATACAGTGTCCGTAGTATCCCCACATTGTTGCTGTTCAAAGAGGGGAAAATTGTGGCGACCCGTGTAGGGGGTTTATCTAAAGATGAACTCAAAAAATTTCTCGACGCTAATCTATAATCTACGTTAGCGCTGTCAAAACGGGTGTTCAACGTAAAACGGAGTTTCTCTCACTGACTGCTAGACGCCTGCAAAGAAGCATGTTAGATTTAACAGAAGCTATGTGTCAGCATGTGCTACAGGCAACACCCGGGTTTGTAGCATCCAAAAAATTCTGTAACGTCAAATTCTATAGTATCGAATGATCAACCTAAGTTTTTATTCTATGTTGAAATAATCTGTTTTGAGAATAGACTGTACTTAATGACGGATAGTGTTGGGAATAGCCTATATGGGAATAAACTGCGTTGAAAGTAGTCATTGCCTTAACCCATTTTTTGACCACTTAATCTTTTTGTAAAATTAGTCTAAACATTTAATTTTGAAGCCGCCGTTTTTGCGCAAATCTGGCATGGTTTATTATTTACGTTATTACCGCCGGTGGTTATGGAATGCTCCATTGAACTGGCCCGGGTGACGTTGCCGTGCCTTTCACAACAATACTTCGAGACATACCCCGAGTTAAAAGAACCCACCATTATGAATCTTACCGAATTAAAGAATAAGTCAGTCCCTGAATTAGTAAAACTTGGCGAAGAAGAGATGAAGCTGGAAAGTCTCGCTCGCATGCGTAAACAAGACATTATCTTCGCTATTCTTAAGCAACACGCAAAAAGTGGAGCCGATATCTTTGGTGATGGCGTATTGGAGATATTACCGGATGGATTTGGTTTTCTCCGCTCTGCAGACAGTTCCTACCTTGCCGGTCCCGACGATATTTATGTTTCTCCCAGCCAGATTCGTCGTTTCAACCTGCGTACTGGCGACACGATTTCTGGTAAAATCCGTCCACCGAAAGAAGGTGAACGTTATTTTGCCCTATTGAAAGTGAGTGAAGTTAACTACGATAAACCAGAAAACTCCCGTAATAAAATTTTGTTTGAAAATCTGACACCTTTACATGCTAACTCACGTTTACGTATGGAGCGTGGTAATGGTTCAACAGAAGATATAACCGCCCGTGTATTGGATCTGGCTACTCCCATTGGTCTTGGTCAACGTGGTTTGATCGTTGCAGCACCAAAAGCGGGTAAAACAGTTTTGTTGCAAAATATTGCCTCCAGCATTGCCTATAATTATCCAGACGCTGTTTTGATGGTACTACTGATTGATGAGCGTCCAGAAGAAGTGACAGACATGCAACGTTCAGTTAAAGGTGAAGTGATTGCTTCTACTTTTGATGAACCCGCATCCCGTCATGTGCAAGTAGCTGAAATGGTCATTGATAAAGCCAAACGTCTGGTTGAACATAAAAAGGATGTTATCATCCTGCTCGATTCAATTACTCGTTTGGCTCGTGCCTACAACACGGTAGTGCCAGCTTCAGGGAAAGTTTTAACCGGTGGTGTCGATGCTAACGCTTTACAGCGACCTAAACGTTTTTTTGGTGCCGCCCGTAACGTTGAGGAAGGAGGCAGCCTGACCATCCTGGCCACTGCGCTGGTCGATACCGGTTCTAAAATGGATGAAGTTATCTTTGAAGAATTTAAAGGTACTGGTAACTGTGAAATGTGTTTATCGCGTGAAATTGCTGACAAACGCATTTTCCCGGCAATTGAGTTCAATCGTTCTGGTACACGTAAAGAAGAACTACTCACGACTCCTGACGAGTCACAAAAAATGTTTATTTTACGTAAAGTGCTCCATCCAATGGGGAAAGTTGAGGCTATGGAGTACCTCCTAGGCAAATTGGTACAGTGTAAAACTAACGATGAATTCTTCGAAATGATGAAAAAACATTCACGTTAATAACTTCGTCAATAGTCAAGACACCACTTAGAGCCTGTTCCAAATCTTCTTGAGCGACAGTTCAGACGAGGAAAAAACGAGCAAAAAAGCGCAGTTTACCCTTTGTATACAGCAAAAGGGAGTAAATGAGCATTTTGAGCTCGTTTTTGACGAAATATCAGCGAGCACAAAAGATTTCGAACTGGCTCTTAAACACGAGGCCTCTTGCAAAATCGTAACCGGTGGTGTGAAATTACAATAGACTTCTTGCAAAACCGTCGTTCGTTATGTGAAGTCAAAACACTTGAAGCGCAGTAACTGCACAGTGCACGCGAATACATAAGGGATTGTAAGCGCCAGGTAACGCAAAATTTGCAGCACGTAGTTTTGTGGCACATAGTAGGTTTTGCAAAAAGTCTCATGTATGAAGCTAGACCCGCGCAACACAGTAGGTTTCTCAAGAGGTCTGCCAAGGCTCTTTCGACACCGTAGCGAGTGAGGTTCATTTTTTCCAAGCGCTGTTAAACGAGATTTTTACTCACAATGAGTATAGAAATTCTAATCATCTTCCTGTTTTCTCTAGCCTTTTTGTTTTTCGCACGCATAGTGGCAAAAAAGGTTGGTTTGGTCGATAAACCTAATCATCGTAAATGTCATCAGGGTCTGATCCCTTTGGTTGGTGGTATCTCGGTTTATGCGAGTATTTGTTTTGCTTTTCTAAACAGTAGCCAGAATATTCCTCATTTCAGGCTCTATTTAGCCTGTGCGGGCGTGTTGGTGCTAATAGGTGCACTGGATGACAGGTTTGATATCAGTATCAAGATCCGCGCCTTAGTACAAGCATTGGTGGGCATTGTGATGATGGTTTACGCCGAGCTGTATCTATGCAGTTTTGGTCATGTGTTCGGTTCCTGGGAATTAGGATTAGGCCCCTTTGCTTACGTGATCACACTACTTTCCGTTTGGGCATCAATCAATGCTTTCAATATGGTTGATGGGATAGATGGCCTATTAGGTGGACTATCCTGTGTTTCCTTTGGCGCACTCGGCATATTGTTATATCAAAAAAACCACTTTGAAGTCGCTTTATGGTGTTTTGCGATGATTGCCGCCATTATGCCCTATATTTTGTTAAACCTCGGTTTATTAGGACATCGCTATAAAGTTTTTATGGGTGATGCAGGCAGCACACTGATCGGTTTTACCGCAATGTGGCTATTGTTACAAACTACACAGGGTGTTTCACATCCGATCAAACCGGTCACCGCATTATGGATTATTGCTATTCCTCTGATGGATATGATCGCCATTATGTACCGTCGTTTACGCAAAGGCATGAACCCGTTTTTACCTGATCGTCAACACATCCACCATCTGATCATGCGGGCGGGTTTCACGTCGAGACAAGCTTTTGTGTTAATTACGTTGGCTGCTGTATTGCTTGCTGCCGTAGGTATGATGGGTGAATATCTGACTTTTGTGCCAGAATGGATAATGTTGTTATTATTTTTTCTGGTATTTTTTATATATGGCTACTGTATTAAACGAGCTTGGCGCGTGGCACGTTTCATCAAACGCGTAAAACGTCGGATACGGGGAGCGACTAAACATATATCTTAACCAGGGGTTTAGTGATGAAGGTAGAAGCTATGTCTACATCTACAAAAGCGGCGTCCACAAAAACAATGTCCGTAGAAAAAAATGTGACAAACAATGGGTTACTCGTTGATAACGAATTGGATATTCATGGTCTTTGCCGTAGTCTATGGTGTGGCAAACTATGGATTATGGGGATGGTCATTTTGTTTGCCCTTATTGCTTTGGCAGTTTCCTATTTAATGAAGCCGCGGTGGATCGCAGTGGCGATCACAGATAAGCCCACTGTCAATAGTTTGGCTGGATATTATTCACAGCAGCAACTTTTACGCAATTTGGATATGCATATCTCTGGCTCTACCCCCAGTAATGAGCGGCCGAGTATTCCTGATGAAGCATATAATGAATTTACTACCCAATTAGCGGCCTATGATACGCGCCGCGATTTCTGGCGCCAAAGTGATTACTACAAGCAACGTCAACAAGATGATACTCAAACTGACGCACGATTACTTGACGAATTAGTCAACGATATTTCGGTCTCAGTACGTGATAATAAAAAAATGCTCAACGACAGTGTGAAACTGATCGCCGAAACTGCAGCAGAAGCGAATACTTTATTACGTCAATATGTCAATTTTGCCAACAAGCGAGCAACCAGCCACTTGAATGATGAGATCCAGGGAGCTTGGGCGGCTCGAACGCAAGCAATCAAAGCGCAAATTAAACAACAAGAGGCGGTCACACATGCTGTTTATACACGTGAGCTAAATAGAGTACAGCAAGCTTTGAAAATCGCCAGTCAGCAAAAGATAAACCGTAATCAGACGGACGTTTCAACCGAACAACTGCCTAACTCCGAATTGTTTCTACTCGGTAGGCCAATACTACAAGCGCGTTTGGAGATGCTAGAAGCATCCGGTGAAAATTTTGGTCCTGATTACGACCAAAACCGGGCGCTTCTAGCAACATTAAATGTAAAACCGACTCTAGATGCAAAATTCCAGACCTACCGTTATCTACAAACACCGGAAGAACCTGTTACCCGTAGCAGCCCAAGGCGTGCTTTTCTGATGATAATGTGGGGTGCCATTGGCGGATTAATCGGCGCAGGTATCGTTTTGTCACGTCGTATTAGTATGTTACAGGCTTCGTCTGTCGTTTACTGACCTTAAGAGATTCACGCGTGAAAGTGTTGACTGTTTTTGGTACCAGACCTGAGGCCATCAAGATGGCACCCCTGGTTCGCGCTTTGACTGCAGATACATTCTTCAATGTAAGGGTGTGTGTCACTGCACAGCATCGAGAGATGTTAGATCAAGTGCTCACACTCTTTGAGATCCAACCAGACTATGATCTCAACATTATGAAGCCAAGTCAGGGATTGACAGAAATTACTTGTCTTATTCTGGCGGGTTTAAAACCGATTCTGGAGGAATTTAAACCTGATGTTATCCTGGTTCATGGTGACACCACCACGACCTTTGCTACCAGTTTGGCTGCATTCTATCAGCGTATTCCTGTTGGACATGTTGAGGCCGGTTTGCGCACCGGAAATGTTTATTCTCCTTGGCCAGAAGAGGCTAACCGTCAATTGACTGGACGACTGGCGATGTACCATTTTGCACCGACAGCCAATGCACGGCAAAACCTACTACGGGAATCCCTGCCTGAAAACCGTATTTTTGTTACTGGTAATACGGTGATTGATGCTCTGTTTTGGGCACGTGATCGTGCCACGGAAAACGATGAATTACTCAAACAATATGCCTTCCTCGATGACGAAAAAAAGATGATTCTGGTTACAGGACATCGGCGGGAAAATTTTGGTGGGGGTTTTGAACGGGTATGCAGTGCGTTGGCGATGATTTCCAGGTCACATCCCAAAGTACAACTGGTGTACCCTGTTCATTTAAATCCGAACGTCAGTGAACCCGCCAAGCGTATTTTAAACGGCATTGAAAACATTTTTTTGATAGAACCACAAGATTACCTACCCTTTGTTTACCTGATGAACAGATCCTACCTCATTTTAACTGATTCGGGGGGGATCCAGGAAGAAGCACCTTCATTAGGTAAACCTGTATTGGTCATGCGAGATACGACTGAACGTCCAGAAGCGGTGGACTATGGTACTGTCAGATTGGTCGGTACCCGCATCGATAAGATCGTTGAGGGTGTGAGCCGTCTGCTGACTGATAAAAATGAATATAATAAAATGAGCCAGGCACATAATCCTTACGGTGACGGAAAAGCCTGCCAATACATCCTTGCTACGTTAAAAGATCAGTGGGTCATATTATGAGTTCTACAACAATACATTTTGCAAAAGAAGAGGCTGCAACGACGAATTTTGCAACAATTTCGGTGATCGGCTTAGGATATATCGGCTTACCCACTGCGGCTATTTTTGCTTCTCACAAAGTGAAGGTGATCGGTGTTGACGTTAATGCAGATACTGTTGCTACCATTAATCGTGGAGAAATTCATATTGTAGAGCCGGATTTAGGTAATGCAGTGAAAAACGCGGTTGCCAAGGATTTTCTACAAGCGGTAAATCAGCCTTTAGCTTCTGATGCATTTTTGATCACTGTACCAACACCGTTGCAAGATGATCACCAACCAGACATGTCTTTTGTTGAATCCGCCGCAAAATCCATTGCACCGGTATTGCAGAAAGGTAATCTGGTTATTTTAGAATCCACTTCACCAGTGGGTGCTACCGAGAAAATGGCTCAATGGCTTGCACAAGCACGCCCTGATCTCAGTTTTCCTCAGCAAATGGATGAAAAAGCAGATATTAATATTGCTTATTGTCCCGAACGTGTTTTACCGGGACGAGTGATGGTCGAGCTGATTCAAAATGATCGTGTGATTGGAGGTATGAGCGCCACCTGTTCTGCGCGTGCCTGCGAGTTATATCAAATCTTTCTACAAGGTGAATGTGTAGTGACACAATGCCGTACTGCTGAGATGTGCAAACTCACCGAGAATAGTTTTCGCGATGTTAATATCGCCTTTGCTAATGAATTATCATTGATTTGTTATGAACAAGCTATCGACGTATGGGAATTGATCAATCTGGCGAATCGTCATCCACGGGTAAATATTTTACAGCCGGGGCCGGGTGTGGGGGGGCACTGTATTGCTGTTGACCCCTGGTTTATCGTAGCGCAAAATCCGCAGCTAGCGCATTTAATTCACACCGCGCGTTTAGTGAACGACGCTAAACCGCAGTGGATAATTGATCGAGTCAAGGCTGCTGTCGCTGATTGTATCAAAACCACCAATAAACGTGCCGCTGAAGTGAAAATCGCCTGCTTTGGCTTGGCATTCAAACCCGATATTGACGATTTGCGTGAAAGTCCAGCGCTGGCAATCGCGAGTCTGGTTGCCGAATGGCATGCAGGGGAAACCTGGGCAGTCGAACCTAATATAGAGCAATTACCACCATCACAAACAAGTCAGATGAAGCTTACAGATACAGATAGCGCATTACAAATCGCCGATATTTTGTTGATGTTAGTCGATCACCACGAGTTTAAAGCAATCAAGGCGGAAGATATCAAACAGTCCTGGATTATTGATAGCAAAGGGGTATGGCGGTGAGATGTATTTTAGTCACCGGTGGGGCAGGTTTTATCGGCTCGGCTGTAGTGAGACATATTATTAATGACACGACAGATACGGTGGTCGTGGTAGATAAAATCACTTACGCAGGTAATCTTGCGTCTCTCGATAAAGTAAAAAACAGTGATCGTTATGCTTTTCAACAAGTGGATATTTGTGACCGGAATAAACTGGATCAGATATTTACGCATTATCAGCCCAATGTGGTGATGCACCTGGCAGCGGAAAGCCATGTTGATCGTTCGATTAATCGGCCAGCCGCATTTATTGAAACTAACGTGGTAGGAACTTATACCTTGTTAGAAGCCGCGCGCCATTACTTTAGTGGAGTCTCCGTTGATATAAAATCAACCTTTCGTTTTCATCATATCTCAACAGATGAAGTTTATGGTGATTTGCAAGGCACAAACGATTTATTTACTGAAAGCACCCCTTATGCACCGAGTAGCCCTTATTCTGCTTCAAAAGCTGCCAGTGATCATTTAGTACGCGCATGGTTAAGAACCTACGGTTTGCCCACTCTGATCACTAACTGTTCTAATAATTATGGTCCCTACCATTTTCCAGAGAAATTGATCCCACTGATGATCCTCAATGCCTTGGCCGGCAAACCGCTGCCGGTGTATGGTCAGGGTGATCAAATACGCGACTGGTTATTTGTTGAAGATCATGCGCGTGCACTATATCAAGTAGCGATACGAGGTGTTGTTGGCGAAACCTACAATATTGGTGGGCATAACGAGCGTAAAAATAGGGAAGTGGTTGAAACTATCTGTACGCTGTTAGAAGAACTCACGCCACAGAAACCGGTAGGCGTTAAACAATATCGTGATTTGATAACCCATGTTACCGATCGCCCGGGTCATGATAAGCGTTATGCCATTGATGCGGGAAAAATTGAACGTGAGCTGGGCTGGCGTCCACAGGAAACATTCGACAGTGGTCTGCGTAAAACCGTCAATTGGTATTTAAAAAACGAATCTTGGTGGCGTCCTCTTCAGGACAATTCCTCTTCGAGTGGTTTGATTTAGGAGTGTATATGAAAGGCATTATTCTGGCAGGTGGCTCGGGGATGCGGTTACATCCCATTACCCGCGGTGTCTCTAAACAACTGCTACCAGTCTATGATAAGCCGATGATTTATTACCCATTATCAGTGTTGATGTTGGCGGGGATACGCGATATTTTGCTTATTTCGACAGCAGAAGATCTCCCTTCTTTTAAGCGTTTGTTAGGCGACGGGGCTGCATTTGGCATTCATCTGAGTTATGCAATCCAGCCTCGCCCGGATGGATTAGCACAAGCCTTTTTGATTGGCGAAGAATTTATCAACAATGAAAACTGTTGTCTGGTCTTGGGTGATAATATTTTTTTCGGTCAAGGTTTTAAAACAAAACTAGAGATAGCGGTTGCTAATCAGAAGGGAGCGACCGTATTCGGTTATCAGGTGATGGACCCAGAGCGCTTTGGTGTGGTGGAATTTGAAGATAAGCAGACTGATAATTGTTTCCGAGCCTTATCCATTGAAGAAAAACCCAACAAGCCAAAATCGAATTGGGCAGTAACCGGACTGTATTTTTATGATCATCGGGTGGTTGATTTTGCTAAGCAGCTAAAACCTTCAGATCGTGGCGAACTAGAGATCACCTGTATCAATCGCATGTACCTAGAACGTAACGCATTAGCTGTTGAATTGTTAGGCCGTGGTTTCGCGTGGCTGGATACCGGTACCCATGACAGTTTGATCGAGGCAAGCACATTTGTACAAACGATTGAAAAACGTCAAGGTTTTAAAATTGCCTGTCTAGAAGAGATTGCTTGGCACAATAAATGGTTGGATGACGAAGCCATAAAACACACAGCAACATCCTTGGCAAAAACCAGTTACGGTAAATATCTGTTGGATCTGTTAAATGTGCGTCCACGCCAATATTGAACCCCTTCTCTGGGAAAGTGAATTTTTCCAGATCAAGAGTGCGAAGCTAAATTTTTCGCCCAGAGCACCATTAGTCAATTCATCTAAAATGAGTGGATATCGCTTAATTCAAGCCAAAATTCCCACCGATCGTGTCGATTTGTCGGACGCTTTGTATTCACTCGGCTTTCAATGGGTCACAGGAGAAGTTGATTTGGTGCTGACGATCAATATGGAAAATCAGCTAACAACAAGTCGCTTGGCAACAGTCGATGATATTCCGCGGTTACGCCAAGTGGCGGCAGAAGCCTTTGCAGCGAGTCGTTTTCGTGCACCCTGGTATCATCCACAAGACAGCGGGCGTCTATACGCTCTTTGGGTTGAGAAAGCGGTACAGGGCACCTTTGATGATCAATGTTTATTACTCGACGATGCTCAAGGTCAGCCAGCAGGTTTTGTTACCTTACGTGATTTAAAAAATGGTGCTGCCCGTATCGGTTTATTAGCGCTATTTCCTAAAATGGCAGGTAAAGGTATCGGCATGCAACTGATGTTAGCAGCAAAAAAATGGTGCCAGCAGCGGAGCTTACGTCGGTTACATGTTGCCACACAAATAAATAATATTGCCGCTTTGCGTCTTTATATCCGCAGTGGTGCCTTAATTGAAAATACCGCGTATTGGTTATACAAAGGACAAAAATGATTCCATTTAACTCACCCCCTGTCGTCGGCGGCGAATTGGCTTATATGCAGGAAGCGATCACTAGCGGCAAACTCAGCGGTGATGGTGGATTTACTCAGCGCTGCCAAAAATGGATGGAACAGCACTTTGATTGCCCGAAAGTGTTGCTCACCCCCTCTTGTACTGCGTCGCTAGAAATGGCGGCGTTGTTACTCAATATTAGGCCCGGTGACGAAGTGATCATGCCGAGCTTTACTTTTGTCTCTACCGCTAATGCATTTGTACTACGTGGTGCAGAAATACGGTTTGTTGATATCCGACCAGATACCATGAACATTGATGAAAGCAAAATTGAGGCGGCAATCACGGATAAAACTCGCGTTATTGTTCCTGTGCATTACGCAGGGGTGGCTTGCGAAATGGATGCCATTATGGCGCTGGCAAAAAAATATCGCTTATTTGTCGTCGAAGATGCCGCTCAAGGCGTCATGTCGACATACAAGGGCAAAGCGTTAGGAAGTATCGGCGATATTGGCTGTTTTAGCTTTCATGAAACCAAAAATTACAGCGCGGGGGGTGAAGGGGGCGCGATCTTGCTGAACGATGCTACATTGATCGAACGCGCTGAAATTATCCGCGAAAAAGGCACTAATCGTAGCCAATTCTTCCGTGGTCAGGTGGATAAATACACTTGGCGTGATATTGGTTCCAGTTACCTGATGTCAGATATACAGGCCGCCTATCTGTGGGGTCAGCTAGAACATGCAGAACAAATTAACCAGCGCCGTCTAGTATTGTGGAACTGCTATTATCAAAGTTTAACGCCACTGGCGGACAGTAAACGAATTGAACTGCCCACGATCCCTGCTGATCTCATACATAATGCCCACATGTTTTATATTAAATTGCGTGATATAGATGATCGTGACGCCTTCATTAACCATATGAAAAATTCGGATATTTTGACAGTATTCCACTATATTCCATTGCATACTTGCTCTATGGGTGAAAAGTTTGGGCGTTTTTCGGGTGAAGATCGCTTTACTCGATCACAAAGTGAACGTCTAGTGCGTCTACCCCTGTTTTACAACCTGACTGATGCCGATCAGCAAAAGGTCATCAATGCCACGCTAAGTTTTTTTTCCTGATATGTCGCTGGCAAAAGCATCGATCTGGACGACGGGTTCTACGCTAATAAAAATTGGTGTCGGGCTGGTCGTGATTAAGTTGCTCGCGGTCACTTTTGGCCCTAGTGGCGTGGGTCAGGCAGGGAATTTTCGCCAATTAATCACAGTATTAGCTGTGTTGTCTGGTGCCGGTATTTTTAACGGTGTTACCAAATATGTTGCTGAATATTCTCGACAACCTGAAAAGTTACGGACGCTGCTAGGAACGTCATCAACTCTGGTATTCGGATTTTCTACTCTACTAGCGCTGATTTTTCTGTTAGCGGCCAAACCGATCAGTATCGCGTTATTTGGATCCGCTGATTATCAAAATGTGGTGCGCGCACTCGCTTTTATCCAAATGGGTATCGCCTACGCTAATTTATTTTTGGCAATTTTGAAAGGCTATCGTGATGCTGCCGGTAACGCCTTAGCCGTTATCACCGGTAGCCTGATAGGCGTAGCAGTCTATTATTTTGCTTTCCGGCTGGGTGGTTACTCAGGAGCACTACTGGGCTTGGCTCTCGTACCTGCATTGGTGATGATCCCGGCATTTTTGTTATTGGGTCGCCGTAAAGCGATCCCATTCCACTATTTGAAATTAGGTTGGGATAAAAAACGGGTTAGCCAGCTAGGTAAATTCACCATCATGGCGTTGATCACTTCAGCAACCCTACCGCTAGCGTACGTAATGATGCGCAATCTGCTGGCTAACGACTACAGCTGGCAGGCTGTGGGGATTTGGCAAGGGGTAAGTAGTATCTCGGATGCTTATCTACAATTTATCACCGCATCCTTTACCGTATATTTGCTGCCTACTTTGTCACGATTGCAAGATAAAGACGATATCGCTCGTGAGATCCTGCGTTCATTGAAATTTGTACTACCGACGGTAGCAACTATCAGTCTGTTGGTTTGGCTGTTGCGTGATTTTGCCATCTGGTTATTGTTCTCCAACCATTTCGCCGCCATGCGTGATCTCTTTGCCTGGCAGCTGGTGGGAGATGTATTGAAAGTGGGATCTTATGTTTTTGGTTATCTGGTGATTGCAAAAGCATCATTACGTTTCTATTTATTAACTGAAATAAGCCAATTCTTACTGCTAACAGGTTTTACGCATTGGTTAATTCCTCTGCATGGTGCTCTTGGCGCGGCACAGGCCTATATGGCAACGTATATCGTTTATTTTGCCCTGTGTAGCGGTGCATTTTTCATTTATTGTCGACGAACATAATATAGATAAGCATGAAGACCCTTATTCACGTATTGGGATCGGACATCCCACATCATAATCTGACGGTATTGCGTTTCTTTAATGATGTACTAGTGCCTCTCTTAGCTGAACAAAAGCAGCAAGGGCAGTATTTTATGGTCGTAACACAAGATGTAGCACCTTTTAATGCATTTACCAAACTGACCATTGAAACATACTGCGATAAAAAAACGCTCGCCAAAGCAGTGATTACACAAGCTCAGAAGAATCGGAACAAACACTTTTTCTGGCATGGACAATTCAATGTCATGTTATGGCTGGCACTGTTGTGCGGGAAAATTAAATCAGCGCAAGTATATTGGCATGTGTGGGGAGCTGATTTATATGAAGTCACCCCTCATTGGAAATTTCGTCTGTTTTATCTGCTACGGCGTATAGCACAAGGCAAAGTCGGGCATGTTTTTGCGACCCGTGGTGATTTACTTTATTTTCAGCAACGTCATCCACAGGTAGCGACGTCCTTACTCTATTTTCCAACCCGTATGGATCCTGCACTCACTACTAACAGCAAAAAGATAGGGGGTGGGGAAAGAAATAATTTGGCAAAACCGTCAACCTGTCACATGACTATTCTCGTCGGTAACTCCGGTGATGTGACTAACCGCCATATTGAAGCCCTTAAAGCCATTTATCAGCAATTTGGCTCTGATGTTATGGTGATCTTGCCGATGGGTTATCCACAGAATAATGACACTTATATAGAGCGAGTCAGAAGAGAGGGGCTGACTCTATTTGCGCCGGAAAGGCTACGTATACTGACACAACAGATGGCATTTGATGATTATTTAACTATTTTGCGTCAATGCGATCTGGGCTATTTTATTTTCCAACGACAACAAGGTATCGGCACCCTCTGTTTATTAACTCAATTAGCTGTGCCTTGTGTCCTTAGCCGCCATAATCCATTCTGGCAGGATTTAGCTGAACAATATATCCCCTTTTTCTTCTACGGTGATACTCTCGATGAACAGCTCCTGCGTAAGGCACAATACCAGCTTGCTGAGTTGGATAAACAATCGATCACTTTTTTCAATCCCAACTATATTGATGGTTGGCGACAAGCACTGATGACAATAAACGCCAATAACATAAGTATTAATAACGACAGGAAAAGATAAATGACCCTAGAACAATTCAGCGGTTTGTTAGGCGTTTATTTGATCGCGGTAAGCTTTATCTTCATCTTGACCTATCAAGAATTCAGACGCGTACGCTTTAACTTTAATGTGCTCTTTTCCATGCTGTATTTACTGACTTTTTATTTCGGTTTCCCTCTGACTTGCCTATTGGTATTTCAATTTAATGTTGTTGTCTCACCGGCGGAGTACCTGCTCTATGCACTACTAACGGCAACTTCTTTTTACGCCATTTACTATATAACTTATAAAACACTTTTGCGTCAGCCACTTACTCAGCAGCACCAACCACTTTTCACCATAAATCGAGTGGAAGCCAATCTAACCTGGATATTGTTGGCATTAGTGGCAATCGTGACCCTTGGCGTATTTTTCCTGCAAAATGGTTTTCTATTATTCAAACTCAATTCTTATAGCCAAATTTTTTCCCGCGATGTTTCTGTCGTCGCCTTAAAACGTTTTTTTTATTTTTTTATCCCAGCAATGCTAGTGGTGTATTTTCTCAAACAGAGTAAGCGTGCTTGGATATTTTTTCTGGCTAGCACACTGACGTTTGGTATGCTGACTTACATTATCGTTGGCGGTACGCGTGCAAATATTATTATTGCTTTTGCATTGTTTCTGTTTATGGGTATTGCCCGTGGCTGGATAACCTTATCAATGTTATTTATGGCCGCGGTATTCGGCGTTGTGAGTATGTTCTGGCTAGCATTAAAACGTTATAACCTTGATGTTAATGGTACGGAAGCCTTCTACACTTTTCTCTATTTAACACGTGATACCTTCTCACCGTGGGAGAATCTGGCGTTATTATTGCAAAACTATGACAAAATAGATTTTCAGGGATTAGCCCCGATCATTCGTGATTTTTACGTCTTTATTCCTGGTTTTCTGTGGCCTGATCGCCCTCATTTCGTCCTTAACACGGCGAATTATTTCACCCAGGATTTATTGGATAACCATTCGGGTCTCGCTATTTCTCCAACGTTATTAGGCTCATTGCTTGTCATGGGTGGAGTACTCTTTATTCCTCTTGGTGCCGTGGCGGTAGGACTGATTATTAAATGGTTTGATTGGTTATACCAACAAGGTCTTACTGAAACGAACCGTTATAAAGCGGCGATTCTACAAAGTTTCTGCTTTGGCGCAATTTTCAATATGATCGTATTAGCACGTGAAGGACTGGACTCGTTTATATCACGTGTCGTGTTTTTCACTATCATTTTTTTTACCTGCCTACTACTGGCAAAACTACTGTATTGGTTATTCAATACGGGTGGTTTGATTAAACAACGGATAAGATATACAGATTAATCATTAGACTTCTTGCAAAACCGTAGCGGGTGTAGTGTGAAGTCAAGGCACCTGGAGCACAGCAACCGCTGTGTACATGCGAGTACGTGAGGATTGCGAGCACCACGTAACGCAGAATCCACAGCACTAGTAGGTTTTGCAAAAAGCCTATTCACCTCGGATCTGTATTCTTTATAAGGATAAAATAATGGGTTCCAATATGCTTATCCCCAAATATGATGTACGTGGCTTCAAGATTTTTGGCTTTCGTGATAGGGATCAAACGATTAATTATCTATTCGATAACAATCAGGTTAAAACCGGAACACTGGTGGCAATGAATGCAGAAAAGTTATTGACGGCGGAACAAGATACTGAACTGCGTACTTTACTCGATAATGCCGACTATCTCTATGCTGATGGTATTAGTATGGTAAATGCTATCGGTCGTAAATACCCGCAAGCTGAAGTCTCACGCGTGGCAGGAGCCGACCTATGGCCAGCATTAATGCAACGGGCAGGACAACAGAACACACCGGTATTCCTGGTGGGTGGCAAACCAGAGGTTCTCACCCAAACTGAAGAAAAATTACGTATGCAGTGGAACGTCAATATAGTCGGCAGCCAAGACGGTTATTTCACAGCCGAACAACGAGAAACATTACTTACCCGTATTGCTGCCAGTGGGGCGGTAATAGTAACAGTGGCGCTGGGATCACCAAAACAGGAAATTTTTATCCGTGATTGCTACCAACTCTATCCTAATGCTTTATATATGGGCGTCGGCGGCACCTATGATGTCTTTACCGGTCGTGCTAAACGCGCGCCAAAGCGTTGGCAAGATCTCGGGCTAGAATGGCTATACCGGCTGTTATCACAACCGAGCCGCATTGGTCGCCAGCTAAAATTGCTTAGATTTGCTTATTATTATTACCGTGGACATTTGTGATCCTTGCTCTGAATAGCACGATATGCTGTAAAATTGGCAATAGAGGCCGTTTTTTCATATTGACTTATAAAAAAATGAATAAAGGGTAAACAAATGAATCATTCCGATTTAAAAAGCACTAGACAGACTGATATTAAAACCGTAGTATCCTCACCCGAAACGGTGCCGAGCGCCCGTAGCTCAGCTGGATAGAGCGCTGCCCTCCGAAGGCAGAGGTCTCAGGTTCGAATCCTGTCGGGCGCACCATTAGTTTTGTGTGCGAGAGCTGCGGAAGCGGAGTCACGACTTAAAAGGCGTTGGCTTTTGTGATGGTGGCTATAGCTCAGTTGGTAGAGCCCTGGATTGTGATTCCAGTTGTCGTGGGTTCGAGCCCCATTAGCCACCCCAAATTTTGTGAGACATGCGATGGTGGCGGAATTGGTAGACGCGCTAGCTTCAGGTGTTAGTGTCCTTACGGACGTGAGGGTTCGATTCCCTCCCTTCGCACCACACGGTCTATATCGTTATTTGTTGACGTTGAAAGAATAAAGTATAGAGTGAAATTGATCTGCATTAATAAATCGGCGAGTAGCGCAGCCTGGTAGCGCAACTGGTTTGGGACCAGTGGGTCGGAGGTTCGAGTCCTCTCTCGCCGACCAAATACATTATCAGCCAGTATTAGCAACTGACTGTAATCCTACAAAAACCCGCATTCCAATTAGGTTTGCGGGTTTTTTATTGCCTGTTATCTTTAAGTATGGCAGGGCTATACTCTGTTTTTTAGGGGCTAGATTTGGGATTCTATCTTTTAGTCCTCAAAATAGGTAGTCCCATAGTCCTATTAATGGTGATTATGGCAATACAAGCAAAACCTCTGACTAATACCGAAGTAAAAGCCGCAAAGGCAGTTAATAAAGAGTTATCTTTGTATGATGGCGGTGGATTACTGCTATTAGTTAAATCATCAGGTGTTAAAACCTGGCGTCTACGCTACTATCATCCCTCAACAAAAAAGCGAACAACCTTAACACTAGGACATTACCCCGCTTTATCACTGGCAGAAGCAAGGCGTGTACGAGAGGAGATAAGAGCACTCTTGGCACAAGGAATTGACCCACAGGAGCAACAAAGGCAGCAACAAGAAAAAGAAAAGGCATCTAATAACAATACCTTTGCTAAAATCACTGCCGATTGGTTTGCAGTAAAAAAATCAAAAGGATTGCGGGCGCATACGCTTAACGATATATGGCGATCACCGGAAAAGAACATCTTTCCTTATGTGGAAGGGGTGGCTATCACTAAATTGACCGCACAAACATTTATACAAGCGATGGAGCCTATTCGTGTCAGTGGCCGCTTGGAAACAGTGCGGCGGGTGACTCAGCGTATTAATGAAGTGATGAACTATGCCGTTAATGCAGAGCTGCTTCAAACCAACCCAGCCACGAAAATTAGTCAGGTCTTTGAAAAACCAGTGATTAAGCACATGCCGACGATTAGGCCAGAGCAGTTACCTGATTTGATGCGTTCTTTATCCGTTGCCAATATATACCCGTGATCAATGAAGATGCTTGATTTTGAAGTCGATAAGGATCATGCTCATAGCCATGAAAATAGAGCTGACTGCTGACCAGAAAATTACCCTCGAAGCCCAACATCGTCAAAGCCATGACCGCCGTGTCTGTGACAGGATCCGGTGTGTTTTGTTGTCCGCAGACGGCTGGACTCCCCCTATGATTGCTCACTCACAGCTCATTAATGAAACCACGGTGCGGCGCCACCTTACAGACTATCATAAACTCAACAAGCTCAAGCCTGAAAATGGCGGCTCCGATGGCTATCTCAATGCGGAACAGACCACGTCGCTGGTTGAACATCTCACCCAGCCGCTCTACCACCACAATCACCAAATTGTGGCCTATATCGCTGGACGCTGGAACATCACCTTTACCGTATCAGGTCTGTATAAAGGGTTGAAGCAGCAGGGCTTTAGCTATAAAAAGCCGAAAGGTGTTCCGCATAAATTTGCCGTTGAGAAACAGCAGCAATTTATAAAGACCTACAGCGAATTGAAAGACGCCGCGGGTAATGACCCCATACTGTTTATTGATGCCGTTCATCCGACACAAGCCGCAAAAATAAGCTACGGCTGGATACGAAAAGGCCAGGATAAAACGATAGAGACCACCGGGAGCAGAACGCGGTTGAATATCATGGGAGCCTTGAACATCCAGAATGTGGCTAACCCCATAATCCGTGATGATGAGACGATTAACAGCGAAAATGTGGTTCACTTCCTGTCTGCCATTCGCGCGCATTATCCCATCACGACAACGGCACATGTGATCCTCGAGGGTGCAGGCTATCACCGTTCACAGCTTGTGCAAGACGCCGCGCTTACGTTGAATATCCAGCTTCATTACCTTCCGCCGTATAGCCCGAATCTAAACCCGATAGAGCGATTGTGGAAGGTGATGAATGAGCAAACACGAAACAATAGATATTACCCATCTAAACAGAGTTTTAAGAACGATATCTTAAACTTCTTTGAGGTGAAGCTACCACAAATGGCAAGTTCTCTGGTATCTCGCTTAAACGATAATTTCCAGGCGCTAAATCCTGCATCTTGATTTCACTTGGGTATAGAGTTACAAACGAGACTGGTGATAGAATTTCAGTTATTGACGATTGCGAGACCCGCAGAAGCCGCTAGCGCCCGGTGGGATGAAATCAATCTGATAGATAAAACATGGACAATCCCAGCCGGTCGCATGAAAATGCGCCGTGAACATGTTGTGCCACTCTCTCCCCAATCGCTGGCGGTATTGGAGGTGATGAAATCGATCAGTGCACACCGGCCTTTTGTCTTTCCCTCCTTTAAAGATCCCTCTCTTCCAATGAATAGCTCTTCGGCCAATGCAGCCTTGCGACGTATGGGCTATAAGGGGATACTGGTTTCACATGGATTGAGATCAATTGCCAGTACTGCACTGAATGAAAAAGGGTTTGCTCCGGATGTGATTGAAGCCGCTTTATCTCATGTTGATACCAACGAAGTACGCCGAGCTTACAACCGCAGCACTTATTTGGAACAACGTAGAGTCTTGATGGACTGGTGGGGTGAATTCGTTGAACAATCTGCAACAGGGAAATTTACTGCCGCCGAAGGCGTGAGAGGATTACGAATCAAATAATAATAAGATGGAATAAGGAAAAATAGTCAAAGCATGATGTTACCATCAAATGTTTACGTTAATTTCTATAGACCCCTTCTCTTTCATGCATAAAATACTGGCCTCAAATATTAACTGACACTTTTCGATGTGTGTTTCATATTAGTAAATGGATAATAGGCATTAATTAATGAACGATTCATTCCTTGACGAATACGCCGAGTTTGCATACATGGATTTAAGTATTGTGTTGGATGCTTTTATCACTGAAGGCTATTTAGATCACTGCGAAGCGCATTCTTATCTGTGCCGAATAATTAAAGGCGGTGCCACCCTTTCCCCCTGTGGCATTTTATCGTAAGCCCTTCAATCCTCTGCCTTTTGATGACTATCAAGAATTTGAAAAAACCGAAAGGGAGTCCGTGATAAAAGCGTTGAGAGACGCCGCTTATTTTAATACTGATCAGAATTTTTCTATCACTTATCTACAGCGAAAGGAATTAATTCACCGACTTAAGATTACAGGGAAGCCCATTCCTAACGCCATCATTTCACGTCGTCACCAAGCTAGCACTAGCAACACGGGTCGACTATCGACAGCCTGTAAAATAGCCATTGTCACTCTTTACGAAAAAACACACTGCACTCTTTCAGCTAATTATACGCAAGCGGCAAATATATTGTCGGCTTATGTGACTGAGGCGGGTTATAATCACAAGTTTAATAAAGATACTATTAAGAACTGGTACGAAGAAGTCAAAAACAACATACAGAAAATTTCTCACCGCTAATTAAGAGACGAGGGAGCTAATTTAGCCCCCTCTTTCTTTCAATCTATAAAAAAAAGATCAATCCTATCTGTATCCGCTGGTCATCCCGTTTACTCAAGGAAAATAGAGAGATGTCAATGTTAGATCGTAAAATACTACTGAAGAAAGAAGTTAAATCCATTCTGCGCATTTCCGCAGACAGTGCCTTTGACGAAATGTGGAAACAACACGACTTTCCTAAACCTATTCGCATTGGTATTCGTCGTATTGGATGGTATGCAGATGAAGTTGAGGGCTGGTTAAAGGCACGGGATTTGGAACGTTCACTAAAGGATAAGGAGATCGCATAATGAAAAATGTACAAATAAGCATCGAGAGCTATCACAAATTAAATCGTTCAAAAAATTTATTAGTGTTTCTAAACGTAGATTTGATTTATAGCGTAACGTATTAATTTTGATTACAATGTATAGCTAAATTATTTAACAGGGAGTTAGCGATGAGCCACTCTGTCGATTTTCGCCGTAAAGTTCTGAGTATTCGAGAGAAAGAAAACTTGAGTATCAGAGAGACCGCTAAACGCTTCCACATTGGTTCAGCTTCCGTTACTCGCTGGCTCAGTCGTATCGAGGTTAAAGCTTCTTCCCCCCGTCGGCGTAAGCTTGATAAAGTGGCGTTAGCTGAAGATGTTGCACTTTATCCCGATGCTTACCAACGGGAACGGGCGGCGCGCTTTCAGGTGTGCCAGAAAGCCATTTGGCAGGCACTGAAAAACCTGGGTGTCACCTATAAAAAAAACCCTGCGTCATCCCAAGGCAGACGAAGAGACACGGCGCGCCTTCCAGGACACGATAGCCTGCTATAAAAAGCAGGGAAAACCGGTCGTTTATCTGGATGAAAGCGGTTTCGCACACGATAGGCCACGAACCCACGGTTATGCTGCACGAGGTCAACGCTGTTGGGGTACCCAGGATGGGCAGCCTAAGGGCCGAACAAATGTCATTGGCGCGTTACTGGGAACCGTCCTGATGGCGGTCGGATTATTTTTTTGTTCCATTAACAGTGATGTTTTTTACGCCTGGGTTACCCAGCGCCTTTTGCCTACTCTTCCTCCTCATTGTGTCATCGTGATGGATAACGCCAGTTTCCACAAACGTCTCGACATTCAGCAGGCTATCAGTAAAGCCGGGCATCGGATTGAATATCTCACTCCCTACTCACCTGATCTCAATCCTCACTTTTACCCACAACGTTGAATGAAAAATGATTCAGGTGAAATTGGATTATTGGTAGAGTCAATAGTTAAATCAGGAAACAGGCACATGAAAACAGTAACGGGTAATGGGAATGAGTGGATCCGGGAAGAATTTCATTAAATTGATTTCGGAGATAAACGCCTTAAAGAGCGTTTTTTTGAAACAGCGGGCTTCTTATCATCAAAAGCGTCAGGTTCAATTTACCCAAGCTGTCATGGCTCCTGGTCACAGGCCAAAGGAGCTTATCGATTTTTTAGCAATGAGAGAGTGAGCGAGAGCGCGCTATTCCGTACACATTGTGTGCAAACACAAAAACGTCTGGAGGGGCATTCACTGGTTTTTTCTCTTCAGGACACATCAGAGTTGAACGTTGACTCACATAAAAAGACAGAGGGGTTGGGAAGTATATCTAAAGCCTATCACAAACATAAAATGGGGTTGATGCTTCATGCAAGTTTGATGGTAACTCAGGAGGGCTTGCCGCTTGGGTTATCCTCGCTTAAATGCTGGTCACGTGTTTCCCGAGAGGAACCCCCTCAGGAAAAACAGCGGCGGCTTTATCAATCGACAATGAAAGAGAAAGAAAGTATTAAGTGGATAGAGACCCTCTACGAGACAGCGGCGCTGATACCCAAAGATACCTGCTTAATCACGCTGGGAGACAGAGAAGCGGATATTTTCGAACTTTTTCGGGTTGCAAGCTCACTAAAAACATTTTTTATTATCCGCAACCGGAAAGACAGAAAATTTATCGATGAAAAGGGGAAAAAAACAACGGTGCAAACCGCCTTGTCAAAGACGCCGATTTTAAAAACCATAGCACTCACCCTGCCCAAAAATCAGCAAAGGGTAGCAAGAACGGCTTATGTGGATATTCGCTCCATTTCAGGCTGGCTCCCCATTAGAAATAATCTAGTTTATGGGCCTACCAATAAAGACGCTTCACGGCATATCCATGAAAAGGTTCACGTATCTGCCATCAGTGTTAAAGAACAGCCTCCTCCAGAAGGAGTAGCGCCTGTCGAATGGGTATTATTGACCAATTTGACGGCCACTGACGCCTTTGAAGCAGAAGAGAAAGTGAATTGATGACCGTTCCAAAATCAAAAGAACGTATTGTTTCATTGACGCAAAGGAATCCGCATCCTTCCATAACTAGTGCTATGGAGTTATCTCTCTCTTATTTAACGGCAAATAATATCAAGCCAAGCATGACACTTAGTGAGTATGCAAAATTTACTGGCATGGAATTAAGGCAAGTTCAAAGTGATGCTGAACGTAACTATCTCCCATTATTGAAACGTACGATAAGCAACCGAAGAGAATTAAAACGTATCAATATGGTTGCTTTTTATGCGATCCCTGTGATCGAGGGTTTTGATGCCATTGAAAAGCGCATTTGAGGAAAAAATGATCTACCCCCCAACCGCAATCAGTCGCCACTCACAGGAATACCGGGGATTTACTCTTGTCCGCCTGCCGAGAACAGTGGCTCAACCGATTACCCGTTATCACCTGTGGTTAGGTGATCGGTCGTTTGGCAAGGTCGATACGGTGGCACAAGCAACAGATTACATCGATCAGTTACATCAAATGAAGAAAATAGAGAGGAATGATGATGAGTTATTCAACAGAACTATTGCTATCAGCCCTGATTGTTCTCGTTGTGATGGCAATCCATGCACACCGAAAGAAACACGCCAAATTAACTGGTTGGCAGCAATTTCTTATACATGAAGCAGAAATTAAACGCAAAACGCGTCATACCCTTTAAATCAAAGCGTAAAGCCTTCCCTTAAATTAGCATTATGAAGAGGTTTTATTTATTACAGGAATAAGTGATGAATTTTAAAATTCAAAAAATACACACTGTCACACACTGTGTTTTAACGCTATTTCGAGATAACATTTATGACAATTAAGCCATTCCCTGTCACTCTACCTTCTAAGGTGCAACGGGGATATTACAAAGTCTATGGTGCAATGGGAGTATATATGTTTGGAAAGTGCTTTATTATAATGCACAAGCTTAAATACCATCAAGATAGAACTGAAAATATTCTCCTGAAATTCATATTTTTCTATTTTTATCTATTTTTTAGGCAGTGCGGTCATTTCTTTTTCATGCTAAGAATAAAATCTTTTCAAATTGAATGCAGAGATCTTAATGTCTTCGTAGAGAGTACCAAGGGCGATTAAATGAGATGCGAATGTTAATCGCACTTTGCGTTTTATTGTTAAACATCAACCTATTTTCCTTGTTGTGGTGGGAGGTTATGCCGGCGTCATCTTTGGTAGAGCAGAAGCCGGCATAAAAATAGTACCACACAAACCCGCGCCGGACGGGGTAAACATTCCGGCATTATTTTCACGTAAAGGGAGATTGCACTATGTCAATAAAAACCTGCACATCCGTAGCCGTATTGCCAGATAACCCGTTGCACATTACGCATCGCCGTGGCTGGCTGGAGACCCCTGATGGTCGTCGTGTTCAGCCTAATACACAGGCGGTGCAATTTATTAAAGGAATGAGCACACCAGTAATCAGTCAGCCGTGCCGCCGTTGGTTTTCACGTTTGATGGGAATTTTTGCTTAATAAAGGAGGGATTATGGCGAATACCGAGCCAGCATGTGTGGTACCGCTGAATTTAGAACAGCGTCAATGTAGTCTTAAGAATATCGCGTTATTATGGGGGTTATTGCCTGACGCAAAATATAAAGGGGTTATTCCCGCGCTGATCACTGAAATGCAAAAAACCGACCCGCAAATGAAAGGCGCACTGTATTATTTGGCCGGTATTGAAAGGAAAAAACATGATTTGGAATTTAAACAGTTATATCCAGAAGAACAAATAAATATTATTGACGCCATTAATCGATTACGTGCCACCGTCAGTTTATTGCCTGACAGGGTGACGTATATTGATTGTGATCCGCTGCCGAACAAGACGGAATAACACCATCCCTTCATTTTTAAAATGAACAGACGCGTTATTGTGTCGGTATTCCTGTCATCTAAATAAGGACGCATTATGAGCCTGTATATCGATAACGATTATGTTATCAGCCATAATAACTCACGGTTTATTTTATATAAAAAGAAAATCTATTTTAATTCGTCAAAAAAGGCCATCAAAAATCATCTTGAATTCTTGGCGTGTTATTCATCCTTCCCCGCGTTCATTGAGAGTCTGATACGCCATCATGGGTTGAGGGTAGACAATCAGATTATGGAAGACTGGTATAATGCAATACAACACATCTTTAGAACGTGCCACGAGACGTTTAAACCTGTCCCGCTATTAGATCCAGATAAAGACGAAATAAGGCAGGGAATAAAACACAGATTATTACTGCCTGGTCGCCTGATATAGCAGGGGCCGTATAAGTTGATTATGAAAATCAGCAATAACATATTGATATTAATTAATATTTATTAACAAAAGTGATCACGTTACATGGCGCCTGCTATATATATCGAGTGTTATCGACTCGCTGATTAACGTCATTAATTAATACCTGAAATAAATAAACGCGTCATTGCGTGGGATCCGTTTTATCTAAAAACAAGGCCGTTACGATGATAATGCATGCAGAAAAAATTCGTGTCACTGCACCGCGTTCTATTAACCCTGCTCCCTGCAACATTATTTCTCCTTTGCTGTGGGAGCGCGAGCAACTGCCCGCCATTTTGGAACCGAGGATAGAAGACTATTGGCAACGCGAGGTGGTGCAAGCCAATCATTTCGCCCACATTTCTCAGGTGAAGCATCGGTGGCAGGTTCACCCTGAACAGGAAGTCCAAGCGGATTTACACCATCAGCCGAAATTTATCCAGCAGCCGTTGCAGCAACGCCTGGATTATCTGCGTCGTGAGGGTGGTGAGGCGCGTGCCACTGCATTTTTACTTGATGTTATCAAACCAGTATTGCACCGTCTTGAAAGCGTGCGTAAAAAGCAACTAACAGAATAATATCAGTCTGTTACCTACCCCGCGTCCCTACGAGATTTACTGCATCTGCCCACATTGATGCAAAAAGAAGTGAAAATCTTGGCGGCAAGGGTGGCTGCACATATGGAACTGTTTTTCTGTGCCTGCGCCGAGGTGTTACCGGATGATAATACTGATCCAGATAAGGTATTGCGGGTTTATCAGCGCGTGGCTGCGGAAGCCAAACGGTTTGCTATTACAGCCCCGCATTGGCACAGTTTGCGTGAGCATATCCAGCATCGTGACAAAGTGCCTTATCCTCTTATCCCGGGTGCGCTGGCACGGCTGTGTTGTGCCGATTGGTGGGCACGCAAACTGTGGCGCTTGCGTTGCGAATGGCGTGAGGAGCAGTTGCGGGCCATTTGTCTGGTGCATAAACAGGCGTCTGCCTATGTCAGCCAGGATGCCTTGACGCGTAAACGTGATCAAGATCGCCGTGCCTTGGAATTTATCCGAGAGCATGAACTGGTGAATGAAGAGGGTGTGACTCTGGATATGGAGAAGGTGGTTAACGCTAGCACCAGCAATCCTCACTTGCGTCATCTGGAGATGATGACCACTGCCAAAGGTCTGGAAAACCTGGCAGAACAGCGCGGTGATTATGCGATGTTTTATACCCTTACCTGCCCGTCACGTTATCACGCCACCTTATCTTGCGGTAAACCGAATCCGAAATGGGCGACCCATACGGTACGCGAAAGCAGTGATTATCTGGTCGATCTGTTTGCGGGCGTGCGCAAAAAGATGAATAAGATGGGGCTGCGCTGGTATGGCGTGCGGGTCGCCGAACCGCATCATGATGGCACGGTGCATTGGCATTTGCTATGTTTTATGGCGAAAAAAGACCGTGTGGCGATCACCGGTGTGTTGCGTGAGTTTGCGATCCGTAGCGATCGTGAGGAGCTAGGAAAAAATATCAAACCGCGCTTTGATGTCAAACCGGTGCTGAAAAGTAAAGGGTCGCCAACCAGTTATTTGGCGAAATACATCAGTAAAAATATTGACGGCACAGTACTGAAAAAAGCCGTTGATAAGGCCACAGGTGAGCCATTACTGAGTATTGAGACCGGTAAGCCGCTTAATGAATCGGTTGAACATGCCGTGGCCTGGGCAAGTTTGCATCGGGTACGACAATTTCAGTTTTTTGGTATTCCTTCGCGTCAAACGTACCGTGAATTGCGTTTGCTGGCCGGTCAATTGCAGCGAAAATCAACATCAAAAAAAGGGGGGCAACAGCTGGAAGATAAGCCAATGGATGAGGTGCTCGCGGCTGCCGATGCCGGTTGTATGGCGACCTATATTGTTAAGCAAGGCGGGGTGTTGATCCCACGTAAAAACCATACTGTGCGTACAGCTTATATCAAATCTGAGACCCTGAATGCCTACGGTGAGCAGGGGGTGAAAATTTACGGCGTGTGGTCGCCCCGGCTGGGCATGGCGTCACGGATTTGTACCCATGTGGATACCTGGAAAAAGGTGCGTAAGGCGAAAAGTGATAAGCAGCCTGTTCATCCTGTTAATCAGGCAGAAAGTGATCGGGGGTCAGGTGTTGCCCTTCAGGACGGGCTTACCGTCCCTTGGACTCGGACTCGTGGCAATAACTGTCCCCTTGCGTGGAAAATCATCAAGTGTAAAAAGATGAAGGAATGTGCGAGGCCGCTAAGGATTTGAGGAAATTTATGCTCAATGCCATATCTCAGCAGTTAAACATAGCTCTCTCAACGGTATTAAAATCTTAAAAATAGCTTAAGCACGGATTCTCATCTACTAAGCTTCAGACACACTATGATTATTAAATGAGCTATTTTTGAAGGATTTTTTAGAGAGATGTTTGGTATAAAGTATCTATGTGTTAATAGATTGAGTAAATAATTTATAATTAAATTTAGTCTATTATGTTTATTTTACACACTTAATTATTATCAATTTAGTGTCATAAAATCTTATTCCTCATTTAATTATAATAGAGAATAGTAATATGCCAAGCCCAATGTCAGTTAGATCAAAGTCTCCACTTCAAACTATTTTACCTGAAAGTAGAGACGAAATTAGCTATCAAGCGGTTTCTAGAACGTTCAATGGTGCGCGTAATTCATCTGATGCAATAATTTGTACAAACCAAGCAATAGTATCATCTCAACCTCAAGACCCTCCTAAGTCACAAAACACATGTGACGAGTTACATGAACCTACAGAAAGGCTTTCATCGGAGGAAGAAAGGCTTATAGAAGAGCAAATATCACAAAGTTTTACAAATGATGAAATACCACAAGATCTTGAAGGGGAACCACTCCTAGATGAAGACGGTTCTTTTGAAGAATTTTTGAGTACTACTCAAAATACTTCGTCACCTTTGGAAAAAAGGCATTTTTCCGTCGATGAAAGTAATCAAATATTTTCTGGGAAGAGACAAAAAACCGAGAATTCATCTGTTTTTTCTCAAAGCATTTCTCAACCTAGTACAAGTTTTTCTGTTTATTTACAACCGAATACTATTGAAAGTGAACCTTCTGACGAAAATCATTCAAATGAAGCTTCTAGGGAAATAAATAGCACATCAAATTATATCGAGAGTCTAGAACCGACAATACTTTCAGAGCAAGAATTCAACAGCCTACCTATAGTGACAAGTAGTATGATAGATCCCAGAGTCAAAGCAAAAATATCAGAGCAACGACCTGCCCAACGAGTCAACAACTTAAAAAAATGGGGAAATACAATTCAGGAACATCAAAAAAATTCTAAGCCAGACCGTAAGCATATATATTATCATCAGGAATTTATATCAGAGTTCCTTGCTATTGCACCACACTGTGGCGGCGTCAAAAAACTCGCAAAGGATTTAAACATACATAAAGATACAGCCCACATTTGGGAAAAAAATCTAAATCCCAAGTAAGAATAAAATCAGACAATATAGGTTTTTGGTCACTTTCAGATAGCGATAAAAAAAATATCGATGATGAAATAGAAAAAATATTTTCAGATAAAACTCAAGATTTGAAACTGGAACCAAAACGTGTAGAAGAACTTAAGTGCCTGCCCTCCGATGATCGAATATATTTTATGAAACAGTTCCAAGACAAATGGAAAAAATATAAATCCACTGCATATGGCTGAACGACATAATAATGATTATGTCGTTCAGCCATATCTGTGCTTATGTGGAAACCCAATTTGGCGTCTGTTACACCGTATCTGGCATGACAAAATGGCTGCAAGCGCATTGTTTTAGCTATAAGCAGCCCAAAGCGACGCCGGTTAAAGTGGATGTTGCTCAGCAAGAAGCGTTTATCGCGTCTTATTTCACTTTGCTGGAGAGTGCTCTTAAGAATGAACCGATTGTTTTTATGGATTCAGCCCCTCCAACGATGGCCACCAAAGTGGTCTGCGGTTGGATAAGGAAAGGCAAAGATAAGCCGCTGGTCAAAACAGGGGCAAAAACACGGGTTAATGTCATGGGTGCCATTGAATTGAGCACCATGAAGGTGGTCAGTGCCCGTCCTGAGCAGGTGAATTCAGAAACCACCGTCGCTTTTTTTGAGCAGCTCAAAGCTGCTTATCCTGATGCACAAAAGATACACATTATTTTAGATAATTCTGGCTATCATTGCCGTCAGCGAGTCAAAGACGCCGCATTAGAGAAGGCTATCGTACTCCATTATTTACCCCCTTATAGCCCTATATCTTAATCCCATCGAGCGATTATGGAAGGTCATGAACGAGCGTGTCAGAAACAACCGATTTTTCTCTTCAGCCAAAGAGTTTCGTGGGGCTATAGCCGAATTTTTTGATAGTACATTGGCAAAAATTGCTCCCTTTCTCAGGGGCAGAATTAACGATAATTTCCAAACCATCTAATCCAGACCTTCAAGTTGAATGAGTATAGACTCTGTTTTTAGGGACTAGATTTGGGATTCTATTCTCTAGCGCCTAAAATAGGGGGGTCCCATCGCCCTATTTTGGTGAACACATGCCGCATTTTTTGCATGAGGTAAAACGAGCGATGTTATGCTCTTATATTATTAATAGGTAGCCAGATAATTAAACGTAGCCCACCCAGTTGACTGTCTTCTGCCAGTACCCAACCGCTGTGCTGAGTGACAGCAGTTTCTACAATTGCCAAACCTAAACCGGTACCTCCGGATGACCGATCCCGTGCTTCATCGGTGCGATAGAAAGGACGGAATATTTGTTCACGCTCTTCCAAGCTCACACCTGGGCCATCATCATCAACAGTAATAGTGACCCCTTTATTATTCGCACTGAATGCCACGGCAATGTAGTGATGTGAATAACGCAGTGCATTACGTACGATATTTTCTAGGGCGCTATCGAGTGCAGCAGGATTACCAAACAATGTCCAAGGTTCCGGGGGCGTGACTACTTCCAGCGTTTTACCTATTTGTTCAGCTTCGAATTTTGCATTTTCAAGCATACCTGCCCAAAGCTCATCAGCTTTAAGTGGTTCACGGCGTAACTCATGTTTATTGTGCGTACGGGAAAGGACGAGCAGATCGTTAATCATACTGTCGAGCCGTTGTGCTTCCATTTCAATACGTTCGAGTTCTTTCCCTTCGCCATGACGACGACGTATCAGGGCAGTAGCGAGTTGCAAGCGGGTGAGTGGGGTACGTAATTCATGAGAAATATCGGAGATAAGACGTTGTTGAGCAGCAACCATGCGTTCCAACGCACTGATCATTTGGTTGAAACTGGTACCGGTGGCCAAAAATTCTTGCGGCCCTGATTCCAGTTCTGGGTGCTGTTTTAAATTACCACGAGCGACATCATCGGCCGCATTTTTCAACTTACGTGCCGGTTTTGCCAGACTCCATGCTAACCAAAGCAGTAGCGGTGCGCTAATCAACATGGTAACCAACAGCAAGAGTAACGGGCGATCAAACATCAGGTTGATGAAATCGGACTGTGGACTACTCGCGGGGCGGATAAGATAAAGCTGATAATTTTCCTCAGCATCACGGATAGAAAAGGGGCCAACCATTTCCAGTCGACCATATTTTTTCTTTTTAGGTGCATCGGCATTATCCGACTGCCCGATAAAATTGCGCACAATTTGCATTTCTTTATGTTCGGCACCGATAACCCGACCTTCAGTGGTCACTAACACTAAACGTTGACCAGGGGGAGCCCACTTTTCGATGGCCCGCTGTAAACGGCGCCACCACATAAGGTCATTGTCCGGTTCACCGGCAAGCTCCGCTTCGACGTGTTGTTCCAGCATCATGCCCTGACGTCGCTCATTGTCTTGCAAAGCGGTAATTTTACGTGAATCGAGTTTTGGTACCATCAATACCAACAGCAACACCAGCGACAAAGTAAACCAGAAAATAGCAAAGATACGGGCAGTTAAACTATTAATCATGTTGCTGAAACCATCAGGTATCCTCGACCACGCAGGGTTTTAAACCAGAGTAGCCCATCTTTGCGATCTGGTAGCTTACGCCGTAAATTAGAAACATGCATATCAATAGCACGATCGAAAGGCGTCAGACGTTTCCCTAGAACCTCTTGACTCAAGCGCTCACGTGATATCACCTGACCAAGATGTTGAGCCAATAGATAAAGCAGCGTAAATTCAGTACCCGTTAAATCCAGCACGATTTGATCAAAACTGGCTTCCTGTCGACCCGGATTCAGTTGTAAACCATCTACCTCCAGCGTTGATGCACCCTGATCCACGTTCTGTTGTTGTCCACTCCAGTTAGAACGCCGTAACATTGCCCGTACACGTGCTACCAACTCGCGATCATTAAATGGTTTGGCTAAATAATCGTCGGCACCTAGTTCCAGCCCTAGCACGCGATCTAATTCACTACCTCGAGCAGTCAACATCATCACCGGTGTTTGGTAAGATTGCCGCAGTTCTTTCAGTGTTTCGATACCATTTTTTTTCGGCATCATAATATCGAGTAACAATACATCAATCGAACCATCCAACAGTTGCAAAGCTTGCTCTCCATCGTGGGCGACAACGACATCGAACCCTTCTATTTCTAGTAGTTCTTTCAATAGGGAGGTGAGGTCTATATCGTCGTCAACCAGCAGAATTTTATTCATAGTTCTTTTGTCCCTTGATGCAAAATACGTTATTAATCACCTATATTTTGTTACTTTACTTAATTTTACAGGCACTGAAGCTAGTTTGCAGCCAGGTAGATAGACTACCCCAATTGTATAGTAAGGCTGAACTCACGGGGTAATAATGCGCAAGTTAACAGCGCTGATCATGGTGTCAATATTGGTTTCAGGATATTCCCCTGTCTTTGCCACACATACAATCGTAGCAGATAGTTGGTGCTATGGAGACGATGCATTAACAAAAATGGGCATCGATCCTGGTTATTATAATATGTTTGACATGGTTTCCTTGACTGAACACCAACGCATGCACATTCGTGACTTGGTCAGTCAAACCTGTCGTAATCGAACCGGCATTGATAGAATAAACAGAGAAAAAATGCGTCAGCTAATTACTACGGATCAATTCGATGAAGTAGCTGTTCGTGAGCTAGCAGAAAAGATGTCAATGCAACTGGTTAATCGCCAAATCGAAATGGCAAGAGTACGTAATAAAATCTACAGTTTATTAACTCAGAAACAAAAAGATTTATTGCATCAAAAGTATTCGCAATAAATATCACGCCTGCTGCTTGAGTCAATGGCAGCTTAATATTTTGCGGTAATATTTCATACCCACATAGTGGTTTACATTATATTAATGGCATAATCAACAAACCTCTTGCGAAACCATAATTCGTTGCCAAACCTATACTCGTTATGCGAAATCAAGGCGCCTTACGCGTAGTAACTGCACGGTACATGCGAATACATGAGGATTGTGAGCGGGCAGATAACGCAGAATTTGCAGCACCTAGCAAGTTTTGCAAGGAGTCTAATCAATAAGGTGTTTACAGCTTCAGAGGTTATTATGGTCAAAAAAATTGCTGTATTGACAAGCGGTGGTGATGCACCAGGGATGAATGCCGCTATCCGTGGGGTGGTACGTGCCGCTTTGTCTGAAGGTCTGGAAGTCTGGGGGATTTATGATGGCTACCTTGGCCTGTACGAAAATCGTATGCTGCAATTGGATCGCTGTAGTGTTTCTGACATCATCAACCGTGGCGGCACGTTTCTTGGCTCGGCGCGTTTCCCTGAATTTGCTGAACCAGAAAAACGATTGTGCGCCATTAATAACCTGAAAGAACGTGATATTGATGGTTTAGTGGTGATTGGTGGCGATGGTTCTTATGCTGGTGCTGATTGTCTGACAAACGAAGGCCAAATTCCCTGCATTGGTTTACCGGGTACCATTGATAATGATGTGGCAGGTACCGATTACACAATAGGTTTTTTCACCGCATTAGAAACAGTGATTGAAGCTATTGACCGTTTACGTGATACCTCTTCTTCTCACCAACGTATCTCGCTGGTTGAAGTGATGGGGTGACGGTGTGGTGATCTGACGCTGGCAGCAGCTATTGCCGGAGGCTGTGAATTTATCATCATACCCGAAGAAACATTTCAACAAGAAGAACTGTTGAGCGCCATCAAAGCCGGGATCGAAAAAGGTAAAAAGCATGCCATCGTTGCCATTACTGAACATGTCTGTGATATCAATGAACTGGCTAAATATATCGAAGAAAAAACTCAGAGGGAAACCCGAGCAACGGTGCTGGGTCATATTCAGCGCGGCGGTTCACCGGTGGCTTATGACCGAATTTTAGCCTCACGTATGGGAGCCTACGCGGTCGAACGCTTAGTTAAAGGCTGGAGGCTATCAGGTGCACGCTGTGTGGGAGTACAAAACGATAAAATGGTGAATAAACTGATTTCTACCTGTATTGCACCTAAAAATAAAAAAAGTAAGTTTAAAAAAGACTGGTTAGAGATAGCGAAAAAACTATTTTAATGACAGGATTACAATAAGCTAACCTTCTATTTATGGAGGTTTTTTTATTAGACTTCTTGCAAAATCTACTGTGTGGTGTGAATTCTACGTTACTCGGTGCTCGCATGTTGTACACACTGTGACTGCTACGCTCCAAGTGCCTTGACTTTCACTCCACAGATCACGGGTTTGCAAAAAATCTATTCTTTATCATTAAATATTTTTCTGCATCTGTTATTAGCACGATAAAAATAATTATACTGCTAACATTCTTACGTATTTTTAAGCGCAGTCTTTTTATGCCAATAACTTTCATAAACGTTCATTTTCTATTAGATATAGAAAATAGGATGAAGTCTACATTATTTTATCTACTACGGTTAAATAAGGCAGTTTTCTTTCTGGAGGAACTTCTTATGAAAACGTCAATAAGTATGTCTGAGCTTCCTTTATTACGAGACAATGAAAGCACAGCAATGAATAAATTGAATGGATGTTTCTCAGGATCAAATAAATTTTTGCTTTCTATCAATAATGGAAATAATGAATTTCACTCTCTCAATTTTTCAACAAAGGAACTGCATGGTTCAGTAGATGAAGCGCTTAATTCCCTACGTAAAAAGGGAATGATAAGAGAAAATGCTCATGACTTAGTCAAGTATAAACTAAAAAAATATAAAGAGTCGCACAGACTGGCAGTAGTAGAATGTTACAGTTCTTCACCTTGTCTCAGAATATTTAGTAGTATTCGAGGACATTTTGGTAATGAAAAAAAATTAGAAGAAACCATTGATCTCGATAATTGCGCCGGAACCAGCCATCCGATGATAGATGACAGTGGCAGTAAAGGCTTTTCCAACATTAACATCGAAGATAATTATTTTAGCACAGCAGACACAGATAAATTATTAAAGAAAAAAATTTATCCAGACATCGATATCTGGGGGCTTCCACATGACTCAACCCATAGATTTTATTCGTCTATATTAGAATCGTACACAAAAAATATGCTATTAGAAGAAGTAAATCGTTATGGTAGACCTGTTAAGCGTTTAAAATTTGTCGCTTGGCTGGCTGAAAAAATATTTAGGATCCACGGTGTGGGACAAACTAATTCTGCATCTTGTGCTAAATCGGTAGCAGATACGATAAATACAACGATATTGCATCGTGCTATACCTGAAATAAAAGGGAATGACGTTATACTGTTTGTAACAGAGGAGACAAATATTAAATGTTACGACTCCATTGCACAATTATCTGCCAGACTAGCAAAAAATAAAAAAAATATGAATGGAATATTAGTGATCCCACGCAAAATAGGCTGTTGGCGTTCGCTGTTCTGTCCAACACCAGAACATCGATGTAATGTGGTTGTCACCAATAACGAAGTTCATTTAATTGATGTACAAAAGAAAAAATATTATAAAGTGGATATTTCTTCTGATCATAAGAGCCTGAAGCGTACACTAAAAAAATTCATTGGCTCGGTTGGCGCCGGTAAACTGGAGCTGTATGACGTCGGTTTCCGTGATCAAAAATAAAGGTCTTTAATAGTAGTAGACTGCTTGCGAAACTATAGCGAATACTGCAAAGCCAAAGCGCCTGGCGCGCAGCAACAAAAAAACCGGAGTCATCGTCGCTCCGGTTTTTTTAGCGTCAAACCGTTCTTAGTTTCGCTTAGCATCTGCTGCCGCTTTGACTATCGCTGCAAACTCATCCGCTTTTAATGATGCAGCCCCTACTAGCGCACCGTCGATATCGGGTTGTTCGAACAATTCGGCAGCGTTAGCGGGACTAACAGACCCTCCGTATTGAATAACCACTTTTTCTGCACTGTTAGCATCTTTTTGTGCAATATGGCCACGGATAAATTTATGTACCCTCTGTGCCTCTGCTGGGGTCGCGGATTTACCGCTACCAATTGCCCAGAGAGGTTCATAAGCGATGACTGCATTTTCAAATGCTTTATCACCTGAGGTCTTTAATACGGCATCCAGCTGCTTTGCACAGACTCCCTGTGTCTCCCCCGCCTGGTTTTCGACCTCGGATTCACCGATACAAAGTACCGGAATCAAATCCTGTGCTTTTAAGAGGGCAAATTTTTTAGCGATAATCTCATCACTTTCGCGGTGATGACTACGACGCTCAGAATGACCAATAATGATGTATTTTGCACCGATATCTTTCAGCATTTCGGCAGAAATTTCACCGGTGAAAGCACCAGCAGGATGTATATCGACATTTTGTGCACCCAATCTGATAACACTACCCGCAAGCAGACTTCGGACTTGATGGAGGTAAACCAACGGTGGAGCAATGACCAGGTTACACTTCTTCATTTCGCTTAATTTTGCCAGTAGCGCTGGGATAAATGTACTGATCATCCCAGTACTACCGTTTAATTTCCAGTTACCCATAACCAAGGGATGGCGCATCTTTATTCCTCCAATCTTTTTTTCAGCAAAGAGAATAGACTTTTTGAAAAACCGGCGTTCGTTATGCGAAGCCAAAGCGCACAGCAACCTTCGTTGACATACGAGTACATGAGGATTGCAAACACTCCATGACACCGAATCCACACCATGCAACAGGTTATGCAAGAGGTCTAATGTATTATATGCTGCACAGTATAGAGAGGATTAATTGTAATGGCTTTGTTTTTCATTATTAACTTATATTATTCATCATATGCAATTAATTAATATTTATTATATAATTCAAGCGAGAAACCCTTATTGTGAAGAGCCAACAGCCCCTAGACTAAAAAATTAATTTGTCCAAAGAAAATATTTCCCTTGCTGATCACTAAATTAGTAGCTTGATTTTAATTAACATATTGTTATAGAAGCGATTAAATAAAAAAGAAGAGAATATCGGCAAAACGGTACAAGTGGCGCACGTACGCGTTTGACATCAGTTTTCTATGGCTAACACACAAGGTTATCCACAGAACTGGTGGATAACTCACGAAAACCCTATCACTACTGGCGTTGGCTAAGAATAAAAAATTAGATTCATCGAGCGATGATTCCAGTTTTTAGCTATTTTTGCTATTTTGTTTGCTATGTTTATTACCATTTATACTAAGCTCGCTCTTGCGTGTTGATAGGATAACACCTAGCTTCTCTTACGGCTTAGAATTACGGTTTGGCATCAACAACCATAAATAATTTATATGATTTTCTTCAATTTATCCAGTGTGATTTGAAGTTCTAGCTCTATGGCGAGGATATCGGCCTTTACATTGTAAGGATATTAAACGCGGTTTTCTGGCTGAATTATGTTAAAATTTTGCGGCTGCCGCCTAACCCACCACCAGTCAATTTGATGACGGTATAGCTATCGCAAAGTCACTACCGCAAAATATGCGGAAATTCGTAACGGTGAAAGACAGGTACAGATTATAACCATGATGCAATTAAACATATTGTTGAGGACGTAACAGATGACGACTATTGAAAAGATTAAAAATCAACTCGCAGAAAACCCGATCCTGTTGTACATGAAAGGTTCGCCCAAGCTGCCAAATTGTGGTTTTTCGGCACAAGCGGTGCAAATATTATCTGCCTGTGGTGTACCTTTTAGCTATGTAGATATTTTGCAAAACCCCGATATTCGGGCTGAGCTACCCAAATTTGCTGTATGGCCAACTTTTCCACAACTTTGGGTTGATGGCGAACTAATAGGTGGCTGTGACATCTTGAATGAGCTGTATCGGACCGGTGCGTTGCAGCCGCTAGTAGACAAAGCCGCTGATAAACACCGCCCACAGCAGGCCGAAACCGTACAATAAACCTCTTGCAAAACCGGAGCGAGTGGTGTGAAGTCAAGGCGCCCGGCGTGTAGCAACCGCAGTGCGTACTGCGCAGTACCATAAAGGTTGGCGGGCACCACGTAACGCTGAATTCATACCACACAGTGGGTTTTGCAAGGAGCCTCATAGAGTCCCCCATCAACCAGGGCGAGACGGAGGCCAACCACCAAAACGCTTCCAGCGGTTTACCAGTTCGCAAAATAATGTTGCGGTCTGCTGAGTATCGTATAAAGCTGAATGTGCCTGCTTGCTGTCAAATCCGATTTCAGCAGCGACACAAGCCTTGGCTAACACCGTCTGCCCCAACACCAAACCACTTAACGCCGCGGTATCGAAAGTAACAAAAGGGTGGAACGGATTTTGTTCCAATGCAGATCGTTCGGCAGCGGCCATCACGAAGCCGTGATCGAAGCGAGCGTTATGGGCGACAATAACCGCCCGCCGACATCCCTCACTCTTGAGCTCTGCTCTTATCTTCTTGAAAATGGCATCCAAAGCCTCATATTCACTAATAGCGCCACGCAACGGATCCTTAGGCTTTATCCCATTAAATATCAATGCGTTCTCTTCTAAAATGGCACCTTCAAAAGGTTGCACGTGAAAATGCTGGGCTTCATTACATGTTAACCAGCCTGCTTCGTTCATCCGCAACGTGATTGCCGCAATTTCTAGTAATGCGTTAGTTTGAGCATCAAAACCACTGGTTTCTACATCGATTACCACTGGATAATAGCCTTGAAAACGGTTTCTCAGGATATTGAGATTTTTTTTATCTGCCATCAGCTTTCTATCTTCATTAAATATAATGCCTATTATGTCAAACTTTTTCACTGGATGCAGAAAGGAATACGCATCCGGCACGATTTATATCCCCTAAAGGGGTGCCTCAATCTGCCATGAAAGTCAATGAACATTTTGAGTTCATTTTTGACGAAGTATTGGCGAGTATAATTAGATTTCTAGCGGGCTCCTATGCTCAACATGAATCAATGATTATATAAGGTAATGCTGCCTCATCAGACAGTTACAAAAAAATACATGGATCCCATATTTTAAATGGGTGTTTTTAACCATTCTGTTAAATCACAGTTTTTAAGAGTATATTGATTGCTCTCAATAGAAACCATAAATATTATTATCACAGTAATTAAAATTAGAATGTACTTTTATTTCTGCCTAAAAATGGCAACCATAGGGTGTGAAAGAACAGTGGAATACGTTTTTGTTCAATGTGTTGTATCAATAGACCGGGATGTAAATTGTTAGAGTATATACCACACTATTAATGCTGAAGTTAAATAACCCCCCCTTTTGAAAGTTACATACGAGCATAATTATTTTTTCTATTTATTAACGTAAAAGGTTGTGCTATCCTCCGCGCCCGAGTGATGGCTATATACCTTTAGCTGTTCATCAATAGATTACTGATTTATTAAGATTAACCATTAAATGTTACTTGTTACTTATTTTTCGTAGTGTCATATGGAGGGACAGTATTAAATTTAATTTTTGCTTTTATAATGTTTATTAAACGCATAAAATCAATTAGTTACTAATTGGTTTCTCGTGCGTCTCTCTAGTCTCTTTATATGATTACGTCTGTATTTTCATAAATATCAAGAAAATTTCATAGCGGCATTTGGTTAAAAAAATGGAACGTATTTTATTTAAATTTCAATTAATTAGGTCAATATGCTTTAACTTTCCTATATTAGTTATCGGATTCATGTTTAGCCCCTTGCTTGCCCAGCAAAATGAAGTGGCATGGCAGCCCGTTGTTGAAAATCAAAAGGGTTTATTGCACCCGGCGCAGTCTGATGATATTTATAAAGCTAACCATTACCTACCTAATTCGCCAGCAATTAATAAACATAGAAATATTATTGTTAATGAAAATTCCTTTTTTTCTATTGGCTCATCAAGTTCTAATACCACACTATTCGGCGATCGAAAACAGGATACAAATAAAGAGGCACGGCATAATTTGCCGGTTTTATCAAGTGAAAACAATTGTTGCCAACCCAAGGGAACTACTGAGGCGGATCCATTACGGGCCCTCCAGTTTTTGGCCAGTAAAGATTTAAATAATATCACTCTTGATAAAATAAAAACCGAGGCAACAGGGAAGGTTAAAAGCATGGCGAAAAATTATTTTCTGACGCCATTACAGCAAAAAACGCAAACTTTATTAGGGAAATTTGGGCAGGCACAATTTAATTTAGCGGTTGATGATCGGGGACGCTTTAATAAGAGTAGTGTTTCACTATTTACACCTTGGTATGACAACCCGCACCAATTACTCTTCTCACAAATGGGCATCCATGATCAGCAAGGGCGTATGATCACTCATTTAGGTATTGGGCAACGTATTGATATGCCTGATAACCGTTGGCGTTGGGGATATAACTTTTTCTTTGATTATGATTGGAGTCGCTCTCATCGCCGTATGGGAATGGGGCTAGAGACGTCGATGGACTATCTGAAATTTGCTGCCAATTATTACCATCCGTTATCAAACTGGAGGGATTCCGCTGATGTTGAAGATTATCTCGAACGTCCTGCACGAGGGTTCGATATTCGTGGACAAGGCTATTTGCCTGCTTACCCTCAACTCGGTGCCTCGCTGAAATATGAGCAGTATTTTGGCGATGCAGTTGGCCTCTTCGGTTTTGGCAAAAATCAACGACAACAAGATCCTCGTGCTGTCAACCTAGGTTTAAATTACACCCCTTTTCCACTAGCAACCATTAATGTCAATCATAAGCAAGGGCAGCAGCGCCAAAAAGAAACCCAATTTGGCCTGACATTAAATTATCAATGGGGTGTCACATTACAGCAGCAGTTAGATCCCACTAAAGTGGGAACAAGCCGTAGTCTTACAGGTAATCGCTTCGATCTGGTAGATCGTAACTACGATATCGTCCTTGAATACAAGGAAAAACAGGTTATTAGCGTTGATCTTCCTCCGGTGACACCAGGGCTGATAGAGGGGGATAGCTATATTATGCAGCCGTTGGTAAAGACAAAATATCCAATCACTAAAATACGCTGGCTGGGTGATGTTGTGCCACTTTCCTTAGTCGCCACTGCGGGTAGCCTCAATCCCCAAGGATGGAAAATTACGTTACCAACTTGGCGTCCCGAATCAGAAGACAGTAATACTTATCAGCTAGCTATTGAACTTACTGATAAAAAAGGCAATACCGCAATTTCTAATAATTTGCACATTCTTAATGGTCACAATCGAAAAGGAAAGTTATCCGTCATCGGCGATAACAAGGCACCGGCTAGCGGCATCGTCGCGGATGCCATTCAAGTAAAAATTAACGTGCAAGATTACAAAGGTAATACGGTACAGCTTAAAGGTATAAAACCAACGTGGTATGTGGTTGATAAGGATGGCAAAAGGGTGCCGGTAGTCACTGAAAAACGTTGCCCTAAAAATAGTAATGGAATGAGACTCCCTTGTATTCGTGTTATTGAACCTAATCAGCCAGAAGCCAACGAATATGTAGTGAAAGTAGTAAGTAGTCTGCACGGAAGTTTCGAACTGGCTGCATCTTTGGCCGACTATGGTGAGAGCAATCGCCTGTCTTTGTTATTTGTGGCTACTAATAGTACTGAAGACGTACGGATAGTTATTCTTGATCCAAAGGGATCGAATCTTTTAAAAACGGGTGATACCCCGCTGGTTGGCAAGGCATATGAGGCGAAATTTTACGCCAAAAACGATGAAGATATCACCGAACAAATCCCCCCTGATCATATTAGATGGTTGTTACATGGTGAAAATAGCGAATGTGGTGCATCAGGAGCATCACTGAACAACCATGATACTGGAGTGCGTGGCTATACCTTTACCCCTCGAGAATCCCATGAAAGTAATACGGGTCTGACTTGTGGTGATCAAGGTTTTAAAATTAGGGTCACTTATTAATAAGTAGGTTTTGCAAGAAATCTACTGTTGTAACAACGGAAAGGAGTCAATCAGCATTGGATAAAATGCATTTAACGCTGGAACAGATAGCATGAAGTTAACGTTAAAAACAATTGCAATAGCTACGATGACACTCGTTTTATGGTTGAGTGGATATTCGAATGCTATCGCTAATACGGATGATCCTGTTAGCGAGGATGACATTTTTGATTCTGGCTTTATCCCAGGAACAAGGATAAGCAAAGAAACTGCGCCGATACAGGGTCGAGCACCGACGATCAGTGCGCCTTCCAACCAGAAGGCTGATGCAGTGGATATTAGCCGTGTTTCTGTTATTGCTGGAAAAATAACCGCAGGGGACAGTATAACCCTAACCTATAACTTTCATGATAAAGATAATGATACCGATAACAGTATAGTGAGCTGGTTTTATACTTTGAATGAGGTTGATCACAGCATTCCTGATGCCAGTCATGTCTTAGGTGATCGCAAAAAATCAGGTAGTTCGACAATTAAAATACCACCTCAAGCAGCCGGTGCTTCAGTGATTAAAGTGAGCATTCAAGTCGCTTCTGCTTACGGTTACCCCCGTCTTGGCAAATTGATAACCATTGCTGATATTAGTCAGCACGATGATCACATCGCTGCGAATATTGGCGTAGTTACGCTCACGGGTACTCATGGAGGTATCTTTTTAGCGACAGATAATCCACAGGCAGGATCAGGAGCGCAAGACTATACCAGGGCGGAAGCACCCTCTGTTCGAGTGGGTCAAAGCTATTTATTCAGGGCTTGGGTTGATAGTAATAGTAACGGTGTTTGGGATGCGACGGAAGCTGATATCACCGCAAACCTCAAGCAGATTCAGTGGATTTTACACGGAAATAACCAGGTCGCCACAGGAAATAACCCATCGTCAACATTAAATAAAATGGCAATTCCCGGGGCAACTTCCGACAAATACAACGTACCTGTCAACAGTCTTTCAGAGTCGGGCACAGTAGCAGGAGACCAGGGCTTCAAACTGATGGTCGAATTTGACTAATAACCTATTTCGGTAGGTATTAAATATGCGTAACAAAAGATTGAATCGTTGCTTTACCAACGATAAAAAAAGATTTGTTACACCCAATCCAGTAAAGGAAAAAATGAATGAAAACCGATTTTACCTTAAAGAAAACAGCACTGGCCTTGGCTTTAATTGGCTACAGTATGGGTGGTGCTTACGCGATTATGACCACACCTACGAGCACAATTAAAGGGACGGTACCAACACTACTGAATGGAACGGGTATTGAGGGAGTTGATTTTTCATTACAGCAACAAGACCAAAGTGCTTTAACTACAGGAGATCAAATCAGTTTAGAGTATATTTATAGCGACATTGATGGTGACTTAGATGCTTCTACCGTTCAATGGTATGCGGTGACACCAAAAAGTACAATTCCCCTGGACACAGCTTTAATCACCAATACCCTTGCATCAGGGGCGTCAGGAACGACAGGTCGAAGCGTATTAAAAATCCCACTGAGTGCGGCAGGAGCGACAACATTCAAGGTTGAGATAACAGCGATTTCGGCAACGGGAGATCCTAAAACAGGTAATAAGCTTACGATTGAAGATATTACCACCAATAAGCAGGCACATCCTGTAGTGATACCAGGGCCAGTGAAAATTGCGAGCAGGAGCGTACTAGCTGGAATTTATGACAGTACCGATACTAACTTTGATACGAACTTGATTGGTCATGCTACCAATCCACAAGTGGATAAAACCTACGTATTTAAACTATGGGCGGATGAAAATACTGACCAAGTCCCTGATGATAAGAGTCCTACTGGCGATCTAACTGCGCTGACTTCTTATACTTGGGTATTAACCGGTACCAGTGCTTCAGGTGATGCCAATGGAGACAAACGTACAACCACAGCCGACGGTAATTTCCTCGTACCAGATAACACAGCGGCTGAACGAATAACAAACTCGAAGGATGGTGCACAGGGCTTTAGCCTAGCTGTCGATTACAACTATAAATAAATGACTATTTATAGTTAAAACTACAGGGTTAACTTTATCGATTACGGTAGAGTTAATCCCTTTCATATATATCCTTATTTTTGTTAGAGCCTGTTCCAAATCTTTTTCGCTGTGCTCAAACGAGGAAAAAACGGGCGAAAAAGCGCAGTTTACCCTTTGCATACAATAAAAAGGAGTAAATGAGCATTTTGAGCGCGTTTTTGACGAATGACTTGACCAAAACACGGCGAGCACAAGAGATTTCGAACAGGCTCTTAGAAGTAGGAAGAGAATAAAATGAAAACCCTCTGCCGATATGTTAAAAATAACAACCCATCTTGTTGTATCACCCTAATCAAAAAAAATAAACTCTTGGCGTCGCGAGTTTGTTACCGGTCATGGCTCTATTTAGCTTTATTGATCTGTTATCCCGCTGATGCCATTCTCAGTAATAAAACGAGCATTATCCACGGGCGTTACCCCGAGGTAAGTGGCACAGTTTATTTGCTGCACCCTAATGGAACCCCGGTTCGGAACGGTGATATTTTGAGTCTATTAGATAGACCGATACAATTTACAGTTTCCGATAAAGTTGGAAACGTACAGTTATCAGATGCAGACGGTGATGTAGGATTAAGTGCTGTGGTTGAAACCCGTCGTAACATTCCTATGATCCATTGGCACCATAAAGATGTAGGACTTTCTGATGACGAAAAATTACTTTCTTTTGTTGCTGCCAAGGCGGAGGGTAAAGAATATCAAGTGACGCTACACACTTTTCTGCTAGCCTCCTCTACCTCAGGTATACCCAATCAGAAATGGTATCGGACATCTCGTACCTATTCGTTGCAAGTTAGCCAAACCTATATCAAGAATATAGTAATAACCAACAGCAGAAAGAATGCTGATGGTACAGAGACACACGATATGGAGATAACAGTGACTGATCACTATCAAAAACCGATTGCAGATCAGCCCGTTCAGATCATGACCAGCAATCGTTCTCACATTGGTGAAGTTGGAAGCAATGCCGCCAGTGGTTACATACTGAATCGTGATTTGAATATACTCACTGTCAAATCAGGAATAAAAACAGACAGAAGCGGTAAAATAAGGATTACTGTGACCAATACTTTACTTGGAAAAAGTAGAGTGAGCGCTAGCTTAAATAATGGCCATCACCAAAGTAAAGAGTTAAATTTTACCGGCAGGCTCAATAAGATCCACAGAAACCGCATTACCTTTTTACGACCTAAGTTACACTCTGAAGAATTACCATCAAATCGCTATCATAGTCCTCATATTGTTGATGGAGAAGAATGGGCAAAGTACCTCAAAGATAGTGGTATAAGAAAATTTTGTGCCCCAGGAAGAATACCCACGGAAAACGAATTTAAGCATCTCCATGATGAATTTTCACCCAATGTAAAACAAAAAATCGGTTGGCCTGTTAATCAACCTTATTGGGTGATATCCTCAGAAAACGGTGAATTAAAGCTGTATAATCTAGATAGTGGCACAATAAATAATACGCCATCCAAGAGAGCCAAAGCTTTGATCAGTTGCATTGAATAGTTTTATGTTATTGCAGTGAGGTCGATACATTATGCATTGTCCGTTTTGTACTGCTGTTGATACCAAAGTCATTGATTCGCGCTTGGTGAGTGGGGCTTCGCAGGTGCGTCGCCGTCGTGAATGTCTACTCTGTCATGAACGCTGGACAACATTTGAATCGGCTGAGTTGGTCATACCACGGGTGATAAAAAGTAATGGTGTCCGTGAGCCGTTCAATGAAGATAAACTGCGTAGTGGCATATTAAAAGCGTTGGAGAAACGGCCAGTGAGTGCTGACGATGTTGAAACCGCTATTAGCCATATTAAATCTCAATTACGTGCTACGGGTGAGCGCGAGATCCCCGCCAAAATGGTCGGTAATTTGGTGATGGAAGCGCTAAAACGATTAGACAAAGTAGCCTATATCCGCTTTGCTTCCGTGTACCGTAGTTTCGAGGATATTCGCGAATTTGGCGAAGAAATCGCCAAACTGAAAGATTAACCTAATTTTGATTGATTGTGATTTTTTAATTTTAATTTACTCATTTTTATAATAGATTAATTTTATTCTCTATATCTAACTCGATCCCGATCTTATGAACAATATTGTCCTAGAAAAATTAATTAACACCGAGCTCAATATTGAAACTTTTCAAGACTACGCACCTAATGGTTTACAGGTAGAAGGACGACCAGAGATCAAACGTATTGTCACCGGCGTGACCGCCAGTCAGTTGCTTTTAGAACGAGCAGTGGAGCAGAAGGCTGATGCTATTTTAGTTCATCATGGCTATTTTTGGAAAAATGAACCAGCGGTAGTACGCGGCATGAAACGTAATCGCTTAAAAACACTGTTGGCGCACGATATTAATCTTTATGGCTACCATTTACCCCTTGATGCTCACTCGGTATTGGGTAACAACGCGCAATTGGCTAAACGGCTTGATATTGAAGTACAGGGTAAGATTGAATCACTGCTACCTTATGGTGAATTTAAACCACCACTTGATGCCACGATCTTGGCTAAACGTCTGCAAATACTGTCGGAACGAACAGTATTGCATTGTGGTGATAATGCACCTACTAAAGTGCAAAGTGTGGCTTGGTGTACAGGCGGAGGCCAAGGCTATATCCAACAGGCAGCTGAATTTGGTGTCGATGCCTTTATTACCGGTGAAGTCTCTGAGCAAACCATCCACATTGCCCGAGAGATGGGGGTGAATTTTTATGCTGCCGGACATCATGCCACTGAACGTTATGGTATCGAAGCATTAGGAAAGTGGTTAATCGATGAACATCAACTAGACGTCATTTTTATTGACGTACCCAATCCAGCATAACAGATTGTTATAAATCATAATAAGTAATATTCAGACGAGGAAAAAACGCGACGAAAAAGCGCCGTTATAAGTTTTCCAATTGGCGTAGATAGGGGGCCAGATCGCCAATACAGTCACTTACCCATTGTGGGTTATAGTAGGTATCAAGATAACGCTCACCACTGTCACATAATATGGTGACTATTGCGCCAGATTGTGATCTATCACGCATTTGTATCGCGAGTTGTAATGCACCCCAAACGTTAGTACCAGTAGAAGCTCCCACTTTTCGATTTAGTATATGTTCAAGCCAATGTATGGTGGCAATACTGGCAGCATCGGGGACACGTATCATATTGTCGATGACCTTTGGCATGAAAGAAGGCTCGACACGAGGACGCCCGATCCCTTCAATCCTGCTGCTAGATGTACCCGTGATATCCTTCTTCCCGGTGGTAAAACAATCATAGAATACTGAGCCTTCAGGATCGACGACGACTAACTTGGTATTGTAACCTTGATAACGAATATAGCGACCTAAGGTTGCCGAGGTGCCACCGGTACCGGCGCTCATTACAATATATTTGGGTATTTGAAATGGCTCGCGGGCTATTTGCTGAAAAATACTATCGGCAATATTATTGTTACCACGCCAGTCAGTCGCACGTTCCGCATAGGTAAATTGATCCATATAATGACCGTTAAACTCACGGGTAAGTTGTTCCGATGCCTGATAAATTTGACTAGCATGATCGACAAAAGAGCAGCGTCCACCGTAAGAAGTAATTTGTTCTATTTTCTTTCTAGCCGTACCTTTAGGCATGACAGCGACAAATGGCAGGCCGATTAAATGAGCAAAATAAGCTTCTGAGATCGCGGTACTGCCAGATGAAGCTTCAATGATGGTGGTGTCTTGTTTGATTAAACCATTGCACAAACCGTACAAAAAGAGGGAACGTGCGAGCCGGTGTTTTAAGCTACCCGTTGGATGGGTACTTTCATCTTTTAAATAGAGATTGATGTTTGGAAAGGCTGACAGCCTTAAGCGAATGAGATGTGTATCAGCTGAGCGTTGATAATCCGCTTTTATTTCATTAATCGCATGTTTTATCCAGGCACTATTCATAGAAGTCTACGTTTTATATCGTGAATTAATGTTGTCAATTTTAATTTTTTTTGTGGAAAAAAAATTATGATTTTTGCTGTTTTTTTGCAATAAAATGGAAATATTTTCTACTGGTGAACCCTATGATAGATAAAATAGATCGAAAATTATTGCGTATGCTGCAAAAAGATTGCACCCAATCATTACAAGTTTTATCTGAAGTGGTCCATTTGACATCCACACCCTGTTGGAAACGTATCAAGCGTCTGGAAGATGAAGGGTTTATTCGTGGTCGTGTGGTGTTACTTGATAGCGAAAAACTGAAGTTAGGGTTGACGGCTTTTATGCTGATCAAAACACATCAACATAGCAGTGACTGGTACGAAAAATTTACGCCATGGGTCAAAAATATGCCTGAAGTTGTGGCATTGTATCGTATGACGGGTGAGTATGATTACCTCATGCAAGTCACAGTGAACGACATGAAAAGTTATGACAATTTCTACAAGCAGCTGGTCAACAGCGTAGAAGGATTAATCGATGTAACAACCAGCTTTGCGATGGAAAAAATTAAATACACGACTGAATTGCCCGTATATGACTAATTGAGATCGAAGCCTATGCAACGCATAGAAAGACGTAACAAAGATTGGTGTATAGTGCTGCTTTATGGTATAAAACGCGCCGATAATCCACTCTGTTTTAGCTTAGTGAACTGCCGTTTTTATTAGGCTTCTTGCAAAACCATGATTCGTTATGCGAAGTCAAGGCGCCTGACGCACAGCAACCGCAGTGCACGAGGATTCTGGGCACCACGTGACTCAGAATCTGCAGCACGTATTTACAAACAAATAGATAGTAGGTTTTGCAAGAAGTCTATTGTGGTTGACTAAGGTGGCGGGTGGAAAAAATGACACCAATGAACTGTACTCATATGTGTAAATAACACACACGAATCGACACATACGCCGGGGTGCTCCGAGTTTCTTTCTTGCGGGGTCGGTGTTATGGGATTTGTGGAGGCATAACCCCAACTCAAATTATAGAGGTTTTAATCATGGCAACTGTTTCCATGCGTGATCTGCTCAAAGCAGGTACTCACTTCGGCCATCAAACTCGTTACTGGAATCCCAAAATGAAGCCTTTCATCTTTGGTGCCCGTAATAAAGTTCATATCATCAACCTGGAAAAAACGGTCCCCCTGTTCAACGACGCTTTGGCTGAATTGAAAAAGATTGCTTCCCGTAAAGGTAAGATCCTGTTTGTTGGTACCAAGCGTGCTGCAAGTGAAGCGATAAAAGAAGCGGCCAATGGCTGTGAGCAATTTTTTGTCAATCATCGCTGGTTGGGTGGCATGTTGACTAACTGGAGAACCGTTCGTCAATCTATCAACCGTTTGAAAGATTTAGAAACCCAGTCTCAAGATGGCACTTTTGACAAGTTAACCAAGAAAGAAGCGCTAATGCGCAAACGTGAACTGGACAAGTTGGAAAATAGCTTGGGTGGCATCAAAAATATGAGCGGTTTACCCGATGCCCTGTTTGTTATTGATGCTGAGCATGAACATATCGCGATCAAAGAAGCGAATAACCTGGGTATCCCCGTACTCGCAATCGTTGATACTAACTCTAGTCCGGACGGCGTTGATTTCATTATTCCCGGTAACGATGACGCCCTCCGTGCCATAAAATTATATCTAGAGGCTGTTGTAAAAGCTGTTCAGGAAGGCCGTTCTCAAGATCTGGTAGTACAGGCAGAAGAAAATTTCATCGTAGAATAATAAGCGTGCAAAACGCCTTGACCTCGCATAACAAACTACAGTTTTGCAAGAAGTCTATTAAAAAAATTGTTTGTAGAAATCGTTCCGCGATCGAATTTTTCCCCCAATGGGATAAACGAGGAAAATTGAATGACTGATATTACTGCGACTCAGGTAAAAGAACTGCGCGACCGTACCGGCGTAGGTATGATGGACTGCAAAAGGGCGTTGACTGCGGCCAATGGCGATATTAATTTGGCTATTGACAACATGCGTAAATCGGGTCAAGCGAAAGCAGCAAAGAAAGCAGATCGTGTCGCTGCTGAAGGCATCATTCTGACTAAAGTTGACGGTAACGCTGCGGCTATGGTTGAGCTGAATTGTGAAACAGATTTTGTCGCAAAGGATGCGGGTTTCAAAGCATTTGGTGAAGAAGTGATCAACCAGGCGCTAGCCGAAAAAATAACGGACATTGCCATCTTACAAACCAGATTCGAAGAACAACGCGCCAGTTTAGTCGCCAAAATAGGTGAGAATATCCGTATTCGCCGTATTGCTATATTTACAGATGCGGTATTAGGCCAATATTTGCACCATAACGCACGTATTGGTGCAATAGTGGCAGCCAGGGGTGCTGATGCAGAACTGGTTAGACAGCTCGCGGTACACATCGTAGCGAGTCATCCTAAATGTCTTACACCTGAGGATGCTCCCAAAGAGGATGTTGATCGTGAGCACCAGTTTCAATTGAGTAGAGTGCTAGAATCTGGCAAACCCCCTGAGATTGCTGAAAAAATACTTGAAGGGCGTATGAAGAAGTTCACTCATGAGATTTCTCTGACTGGTCAGACTTTCTACGCGGACGCCAACAAAACAGTGAGTCAAATATTAGGTAATGCTGATGTCGTCGGCTTCGAACGTTATGAAGTGGGTGAAGGGATTGAGAAACCTCAATCCGATTTTGCCGCCGAAGTGACTGCGATGAATTCACCATCTTGATACCCGAATAAAACCGTCAAATGGCGGTTTTATTTTTGTCTGTCAGACAGCTAATCGCTATTACCCATCATGTATACGGTCAAATTTCTAACATTTTTATACAGAGGCTCAAGACAAACACCATGGCAATCAGTGAAAAACCCATATATAAGCGTATTTTACTCAAATTGAGTGGTGAGGCCTTGCAGGGTAAAGAATGTTTTGGTATCGACCCTGATATCTTGTATCGTATCGCTAAAGAAATCAAAGAACTAACCGACCTGAAAATTCAAGTTGGTGTCGTCATTGGCGGGGGTAATCTGTTCCGCGGTGCAGGTTTGGCAAAAGCAGGAATGAACCGTGTCGTTGGTGACCATATGGGTATGCTAGCTACGGTGATGAATGGCTTGGCAATGCGTGATGCGCTGCACCGTGTCGAAGTTAAAGCACGTATGATGTCTGCTATCCCACTGAGCGGTGTATGTGATAATTATAGCTGGGCCGAAGCTATTAGCTTACTTTGTAATAATAGGGTAGTAATTTTTTCTGCCGGTACCGGTAATCCGTTTTTTACTACAGATTCAGCCGCTTGCTTACGTGGTATAGAAATTGAAGCGGATGTGGTGTTAAAAGCCACCAAAGTTAATGGGGTTTACTCGGCTGATCCGGTGAAAGTTCCAGGAGCGACCTTGTATTCACGGTTAACCTACCAGGATGTGTTAGAGCGTGAACTAAAAGTGATGGATCTCGCCGCCTTTACCTTGGCTCGTGACCACAGTTTACCCATCCGTGTATTTAATATGAATACATTTGGAGCATTACGACGGGTTGTCATGGGTGAAGATGAAGGAACGTTAATCGGTAACAAGTGATCTCTTTTCACAATCCGTCCATTATTCCTTTGCTTATTCAACAGTGACACGACATGGTATAGTAGAGTTACTACAGAACTATGGTTTTGCAAGGGCGATTTTGCAAAGGGTTGGGTTTGCCAAATTATCAGTTTTTCAAAGGTTCACAACGTGATCAATAAAATTAAAATAGATGCCTCTGAGCACATGAAAAAATGTATAGAAGTTTTCAAGGGTCATATCAGCAAAATCCGTACAGGGCGCGCTGCGCCGAGCATGCTCGATGGTATTTCAGTCGAATACTATGGTAGTGCAACGCCGTTACGCCAATTGGCTAACGTAGTTGCAGAAGATTCCAGAACCCTGGCCATCACCGTATTTGACCATAGCATAAGCTCGACGGTAGAAAAAGCCATCAGAACATCAGATTTAGGCCTCAACCCTATTTCTGCCGGTGCTGTTATTCGAGTGCCTCTAGCTCCCCTTACTGAAGAACGCCGCAAAGAGTTAGTAAAAACTGCACGGGGAGAGGCTGAACGAAGTCGTACTGCTGTACGGAATATCCGTCAGGATGCTAACAAAAAAACGAAAGCGTTACTGAAAGACAGTGCAATCAGCGAAGACGAAGAACATGATTCTCAAGATAGTGTACAAAAACTGACGGATGCTCATATCAAAGAAATTGACGAGTTACTGGCGATGAAAGAAGCCGATCTGATGACATTTTAATTTAAAACCATGTCGTTCATATTCAGAGTGTATTCATGAAGAGATTGGCTATTCTTGGTTCTACCGGTTCCATCGGCTGTAGTACTTTGGACGTAGTACGAGCTAATCGCTCTCGGTTTACCGTGACAGCATTAGTTGGTGGTCGTAATGTCAAACGGATGGTCACGCAATGTCAGGAATTCAAGCCGCTTTATGCTGCGATGGCTGATAAACACTCAGCACTCTCCCTGCGTACTTCATTGGCAGAACACGGGATAAAAACTGAAGTTTCTTTTGGCGAGCAGTGCATCGGTGAACTGGCAGCATTAAATGATGTTGATCAGGTGATGGCTGCTATCGTTGGTGTCGCTGGGTTATTGCCTACCTTGTCGGCGATTCGGGCGGGTAAACAGGTGTTATTAGCCAACAAAGAGTCGGTGGTCACCTGCGGTCGTCTATTTATGGAGGAAGTGCAAAAAAATGGTGCTCAATTATTGCCGATCGACAGTGAACACAATGCTATTTTTCAATGTCTACCGGAGCGGGTCCAACAACAATTAGGTCATGCTGATTTAGCTGAATATGGGGTTTCAGGTATTATTTTGACAGCCTCCGGTGGGGCGTTACGTGAAATACCTTTGGCACAACTCGCTGATGTTACTCCTTATCAAGCCTGCGCCCATCCGAATTGGAGTATGGGGCTCAAGATTTCCGTGGATTCAGCTACCATGATGAATAAAGGTTTGGAATATATTGAGGCACGCTGGTTATTTAACGCTTCAAGTAAACAGGTAGAAGTTGTTTTACATCCACAATCAGTGATTCATTCTATGGTACGTTATAACGACGGCAACCTATTAGCTCAATTAGGCACTCCTGATATGTGTATCCCGATTGCTTATGCGATGACTTACCCCGAACGGATAAAATTGACCGTCAAGCCACTCGATCTATGTAGTATTGGAACGCTGACCTTTGCCAAGCCTGATAAGAATCGTTATCCTTGCCTACAGTTAGCGATTGACGCCTGTAATAAAGGTCAGGCTGCGACCACCACGCTTAATGCAGCCAATGAAGTTGCAGTGCAAGCGTTTCTCAACGGCTCTATTCGTTTTACTGATATTGCAACAGTGAACCACCAGGTTGTTGAAAGGCTGAGTTTGCTCGATCCAACCAGCGTAGAAGAGGTTTTAGACATCGACACCGAAGCTCGTGATGAAGCAAAGAGAAGTATCGCAGCATTGGAAAAAAATTATTTTACTAAGGGAATCAGTTCGAACCATGTCGTCCAAAAATGCAGATAAGGCGAGTTTGCCCTCCCTGGCGCAGCGATTGCCGCGTCATATTGCTATTATTATGGACGGCAATGGTCGCTGGGCAAAATCTCAAGGGAAAATGAGGCCCTTCGGTCATAAAGCAGGATTGAAATCCGTGCGCCGAGCGGTTAGTTTTGCCGCAAAACAGGGGTTGAAGGCGCTGACACTTTACGCATTTAGCAGTGAGAATTGGCATCGTCCTGCTGATGAAGTCAGCGCATTAATGAAACTTTTTATGTATGCCTTAGACAAAGAGGTAAAAAGTCTACATGAAAATAAGGTCTGCTTACATATCATCGGCGATACCAGCCGTTTTGATCCGCGCTTACGGGATCGTATTCAGAGTGTTGAAGTACTGACAGAAAATAATAATGGGTTGCAACTCAACATCGCAGCCAATTATGGCGGACGTTGGGATATTATGCAGAGTATGCGCCATTTAGCTCGACAGGTTCAGCAAGGATTGTTACAACCTGATGATCTTGATGAGGAATTAATTAATCGCTGCATGAGCACACGATCTCCGGTCGATTTAGTAATCAGAACGGGTGGCGAGCGTCGCATCAGTAATTTTTTATTGTGGCAAATAGCCTATGCTGAACTTTATTTTACCGATGTACTCTGGCCTGATTTTGATGAAAACATCTTTAAAAGGGCACTGGATGAATTTGCACAACGTGAACGTCGTTTCGGTGGAGCATCACCCGTAGACAACATGACATAAATTCAGAATTACACCTAAAAATTGCATTTTTTCGCCGATTTTTTCCTCGTCTGAGCGATGCTCATGATGATTTCGACTAGCTTCTTAGGGGGAACTTTTGCTGAAGCCTCGTCTTATTACTGCGTTGATTTTGATCCCCATGGTTATCGGCGTGCTATTTCTTCTACCACCCACTGCCTTTGCCGGCGTCATCTTAATGGTCTGTATGCTAGCCGCTTGGGAGTGGGGGCAGTTAGCAGGGTTTGTCAACAGTGGTCAACGTCTTTGCCTGGCTATCCTATGCGGTTTGCTCCTCGTTGTGATGTTATTGAGTATCCCTAGGCATCAATATTCAGTGGATCTACTGCAGATTGGTATACCACTTTGGATCTCCCTGGGGTGGTGGTTAACAGCGCTGATATTAGTGCTCACTTATCCACGTTCAGCGGTTTTCTGGCGTAATTCGCGTATTTTGACTATCATCTTTGGCGTTCTTACCATTGTTCCGTTCTTTTGCGGGATGTTTGCCCTGCGTCAATATGATTACCAACAGAGTCATACCGCTGGAGCCTGGTGGTTACTTTACCTAATGTTATTAGTATGGGGTGCAGATTCTGGTGCTTATTTTTTTGGTAAAACGTTTGGTAAACATAAATTGGTGGTGAAAGTCTCTCCTGCCAAGACTTGGGAAGGATTATTGGGTGGTTTACTGACTTCTGCCTTAATATCCTGTCTGTTTAGCCACTATGCACCACTGGAGTTGAGCCATAAAAAGCTTTTAATTTGCTCTGTTGTGGCAGCACTTGCATCCGTACTGGGTGATCTGAGCGAAAGTATGTTTAAACGCGAAGCGGGGATTAAAGACAGCGGTCATTTAATTCCAGGACATGGCGGCATATTGGATCGTATCGATAGCTTGACCGCCGCTGTACCCGTGTTCACTTGCTTGATGCTGTTAGTGTTTTAAAATAGATTTCGAATAGGCTCTTAAGCAAGGAATGTAGTGATTATGATACATATATTGTGGAGCTTGAGTGCCTTCATCCTTGCATTGGGTGTTTTAATTACCGTCCATGAGTTTGGTCATTTTTGGGTAGCACGCCGTTGTGGTGTCAAGGTGGAATGTTTTTCCATTGGTTTTGGTAAACCCCTGTGGCAACGTATTGATCGTCAAGGTACGAAGTATGTCGTCGCCCTGATCCCGTTGGGCGGTTACGTTAAAATGCTTGATGAATCTATCACAGCTGTCGCACCGGAGTTCCGTCATCAGGCTTTTAATAACAAGACAATTCTACAACGTGCAGCTATTATTAGTGCCGGACCTATTGCTAATTTTCTTTTTGCTATCCTTGCTTACTGGCTGGTATTTGTCATCGGTGTGCCGAGTGTACGGCCGGTTGTTGGTGATGTTCTTGAACAATCCATCGCAGCGCAGGCACGTATTTTGCCAGGGATGGAGCTGAAAACAGTCGATAATAGAGAAACACGAGATTGGGATGCTGTTCGACTGGCACTGATGGGCAAAATCGGTGATGACCAGGTTAAAATAGGTGTTACTCCCCCCGGCTCTGGTGGTGTAGTGCAAAAAATTCTGGATCTAAAGCAGTGGAAATTCGAAGCGGATAAACAGGATCCCATAGCCACGTTAGGTATTCTTCCTCTAGGTCCACAGGTTCAGTCAGTACTGGCAGAAGTTCGATCGGGTTCGGCTGCACAAAAGGCAGGTTTACAAGTGGGAGATAAGATAGTTAAAGTGGGTAACCAATTAGTCAATAGTTGGTCATTATTTGTCACCTTGATACGTAATAACCCTAATAAACCTTTAGCATTAGAAATTGAAAGAAAAGGAACACCCTTATTTTTGACTCTGATACCTGATGCCATTCCAGGAGATATCACACCCACTCAAGGTTTTGCCGGTGTCGTACCGCAAATGATACCACTAGCACAGGAATACAGAATAGTTCGCCAATATGATCCGCTTTCTGCACTGTATCAGGCCTTCGATCAAACCTGGCAACTCACGCGATTGACGGTCAACATGCTGCGAAAACTGATTACTGGTGATGTTAAGCTGAATAACCTGAGTGGCCCGATATCGATTGCACAGGGAGCGGGAGCTTCAGCTCAGTATGGATTTGTGTATTACCTCATGTTCCTGACACTCATTAGTGTCAATTTAGGGATCATTAATCTATTCCCATTGCCAGTATTAGATGGCGGTCATCTGCTTTTCTTAACGATAGAAAAGCTAAAAGGTGAACCGCTTTCCGAACGAGTACAAGACGTCAGCTTCCGCATCGGTTCAATTTTGCTGGTGTTGTTGATGGGGCTTGCACTTTTCAATGACTTCTCCCGCTTTTAAAGGTTGGAGATAATAAGAAGAGCGCGTAACAACGATGGTGATGAAAAAATTGCTCATAGCGTCGCTGCTGTTTGGCAGCGCCACCGTGTACGGGGCAGGTTCGTTCGTGGTGAAAGATATTCATTTCGAGGGCTTACAGCGCGTAGCCGTTGGTGCCGCGTTGCTTAATATGCCGGTGCGTGTCGGTGATACTGTCGATGATGAAGATACCGGTAGAATTATCCGTGCATTATTTGCCACCGGCAGTTTTGAAGACATCCAAGTCTTACGTGATGGGAATACATTGGTTGTTCAAGTCAAAGAACGACCAACCATTGCTAATATCACTTTTTCCGGCAACAAATCGGTAAAAGCAGATATGCTGAAACAAAACTTACAAGCTTCAGGTGTTCGGGTAGGTGAAGCATTGGATCGTACAACCTTATCAAATATTGAAAAAGGATTGGAAGATTTTTATTACAGCGCCGGTAAATATAATGCTTCGGTCAAAGCCATTGTTACCCCTTTGCCCCGTAATCGTATTGATCTCAAACTGGTATTTATTGAAGGTGTCGCGGCGAAAATCAAGCAGATTAATATTGTCGGCAACCATGCCTTTACCAACGATGAACTGATTTCGCGCTTTCAACTCCACGATGAAGTTCCTTGGTGGAACCTGCTAGGCAATCGTAAATATCAAAAACAAAAACTGGCGGGTGATCTAGAAAGCTTACGTAGCTTCTATCTGGATCGGGGCTATGTCCGTTTTAATATCGACTCTACTCAGGTAAGTTTGACGCCAGATAAAAAAAGCATCTACATCACGGTCAATATTACCGAAGGCAAGCCCTATAAGTTCAATAAAGTAACGGTAAGTGGTAATCTGGCCGATCACCAATCGGAAGCCGAAAAACTGATTCAGATTAAACCAGGCGAGTGGTACAACGGCAGCAAAGTTACCCGTATGGAAAACGACATCAAGAAAATGTTGGCCCGTTATGGTTATGCTTATCCGACAGTAATCAGCCAGCCGGAAATTAACGATGTGGATAAAACAGTAACACTACGTATCAACTTGGAGGCGGGTCGTCGCTTTTACGTGCGCCATATTCGTTTTCAAGGTAACAACACCAGTAAAGATTCCGTTTTACGTCGTGAAATGCGTCAAATGGAAGGTGCCTGGTTGGGGAATGATCAAATCGAACAAGGCAAAGAGCGCCTGAATCGGTTAGGTTATTTCGAAAGTGTTGACGTGGAAACACAACGGGTACCAGGTACCGTTGATCAAGTAGATGTCATTTACAAAGTGAATGAACGTAACACCGGCAGCCTTAATTTTGGCCTGGGTTACGGTACAGAAAGTGGTATCAGCTACCAGGTTGGTGCCTCACAGGATAACTGGCTGGGCACGGGTAATAGCGTGGGTATCAATGCCAGTAAAAATGATTACCGGAGTTACGCAGAATTTACTTTAACCGATCCTTATTTCACCGTGAATGGTGTCAGTCTGGGTGGGCGTATTTTCTATGACAATTTCAAAGCAGGTAAAGCTGATTTATCTAGCTATACCAACAGCAGTTATGGTTTAGATGGAACGCTTGGCTTTCCAATCAACGAGAACAATTCATTACGAATAGGTATGGGGTATGCCCACAACAGCTTATCTGATATGCAACCCCAGGTTTCCATGTGGCGTTATCTGAAATCAGTAAAGCAAGATGTTAACTACGTTGATCGTACCAATTTTACCACTAATGATTTTACCTTAAGCAGCGGCTGGTCTTATAACAGTCTCGACCGAGGTTTCTTCCCAACATCAGGGGTAAAATCGTCACTAAGTGGTAAAGTTACCCTGCCGGGATCAGGTAACGAATTCTATAAAGTTACTCTTAATACATCGGCCTACCTACCATTGGATGAAAATCATTCATGGGTGGTATTAGGTCGTGGACTCCTCGGTTATGGTGGCGGTATTGGCGCAAAAGAAATGCCATTTTACGAGAATTTCTATGCGGGGGGATCCAGTACTGTGCGCGGTTTCCGTTCAAACAACATCGGGCCTAAGGCAGCATATTATGCCGATAACGGTGCCAAGATAAACAAATCTACTGATGCGATCGGGGGTAATGCAATGGCAGTAGCCAGTATAGAATTGATCACACCCACCCCCTTTATCAGCGAAAAATACGCTAACTCAATACGTACTTCTTTCTTTATCGATTCGGGCACAGTGTGGGATACCGACTGGAAGAATACAGCACAAACACGCGCAGCAGACATTCCAGACTACAGCAATCGAAATAATGTCCGTGTCTCTGCGGGGGTCGCACTACAATGGATGTCGCCACTGGCTCCTTTGGTCTTTTCCTATGCCAAACCGATTAAAGACTACCCTGGCGACAAATCAGAGCAATTCCAGTTTAATATTGGTAAAACCTGGTAACTCAATTCGAATATGATGAGAAAACGCATGAACACCGTGCTTTGCCGGTGTTATGTGTGTTACAAGGTATGACTACACATAAAAGGTATGTAAGGAGATGGTAATGAAAAAATGGTTATATGCCACAGGTCTTGGTTTAGCATTAATGACATCGGCTGGCGTCCAAGCTGGTGACAAAATTGCCATTGTTAACGTCGCGCAGATTTTCCAAAAATTACCTGCACGTGAGGCTGTAGCCAAACAATTGGAGAATGAATTTAAAGGACGTGCAACAGATCTAAAAAGCATGGAAGAAAAACTGCGGACTGATATGGAAAAATTGCAACGTGATCGAAGCATCATGAAAACCAGTGATATTAGCAGCATGGAAAAAAATATTATGGAGCAGCGTGAAACATTCAGCAACAAAGCACAAACATTCGAGATAGACAATCGTCGTCGTCAAACGGAAGAACGCAATAAAATTTTGAGTCGTATTCAAGATGCAGTGAAAACAGTAGCGACGAAAAAAAGTTATGACATGGTGATCGACGTAAGTGCTGTGGTCTATGCGTTACCGTCTAAAGATATCACGGCTGACGTACTGAAAGAGGTTAAATAACCCATGTTTTCAATGCGAGTGGCTGACCTCGTCCAAAAATTGGCAGAAAAGGGCTTGCATGCACAGGTACAGGGTGATGGCAATCTCGTCATCACCGGTATTGCATCAATGCATTCTGCTCAAGCAGGACAAATCACGTTTTTGTCAAACAGCCGCAACCGTGAACAACTGGTTACTTGCCAAGCCAGCGTCGTAGTGCTCACTGAGACAGATTTACCATTTTGCCAAATGACAGCCCTAGTCGTTAACAATCCTTATGTTGCCTATGCACACATAGCACAAATAATGGATACTACACCTCAACCTGCTCAGGGCATCGCACCCAGTGCCGTAGTTTCACCACAGGCGACGATAGGAAGACAGGTTTCTATTGGCGCAAATACTGTTATCGAATCCGGCGTAATACTAGGTGATCACGTGATCATTGGTGCGGGTTGTTTTATCGGTAAAAATGCACGTATTGGCACCGGTAGCCGTTTATGGGCTAATGTTGCACTTTATCATGAAGTTGAGATCGGACAGTATTGTCTTATCCATGCAGGTAGTGTCATTGGTGCCGATGGTTTTGGTTACGCCAATGAAAGCGGCAAGTGGATTAAAATCCCACAATTGGGTACGGTACAAATTGGTAATCATGTTGAAATTGGCGCTTGCACTACCATTGATCGCGGCGCACTGGATAACACCGTTATTGGCAATGGTGTCATCATTGATAATCAATGCCAGATTGCACATAACGTGGTGATTGGAGAAAATACGGCTATTGCTGGTGGAGTCATTATGGCAGGTAGCCTGAAAATTGGGCGCTATTGTCAGATAGGTGGTGCCAGTGTCATCAACGGTCATATGGAAATTGCAGATAAGGTGGTGATCACAGGAATGGGAATGGTAATGCGCCCTATTACCGAGCCTGGGATATACTCTTCGGGTGTTCCCTTGCAACCCAATAAAACCTGGCGTAAAACGGCAGCATTGGTGATGAGTATCGATAAAATAAACCAACGTTTAAAAAAGGTTGAACGTCACATCGATAAAGATCCCGCATCGTCTGATGATGCTCTAAGTAAATAAGAGATACACTGCCAAAAAAGTACTGCACAGTTGCCAATTTTCAGCTTATCTGCTTGATCTATATTTAGAAAAAAATTGGGATCAACGCAACCATGCTATTAATGCCATCAGTTTTTTAGACAGGAAAAGTATTTTGACTACAAACAACGATCCTCTGCATATTGAAGAGATTTTGACACTGCTCCCGCATCGTTATCCATTTTTGTTGGTCGATCGTGTTTTGGAATTTGAAAAATGCAAATTTCTACGAGCGACAAAAAACGTTTCTTTTAACGAGCCTTTTTTCCAAGGACATTTTCCCGGTAAGCCTATTTTCCCCGGCGTACTGATTCTGGAAGCGCTAGCACAGGCAACCGGGATCCTCGCTTTTAAAAGCTATGGTGAGCTTAAATCTGGTGAGATTTTCTATTTTACCGGTATTGACAAAGCACGCTTTAAACGTCCGGTCACACCTGGAGACCAGATGATTTTGGAAGTGACATTTGGTAGAACACGCTGTGGTATCACCTGTTTCGACGGTGTCGCCAAAGTTGATGGCAACGTCGTCTGTGAAGCCACCATGACCTGTGCACGTAGTCAGCAAAAAACGCCTGGAGAACAAGGTCAGTGATTAATAAAACCCCTGTTATCCATCCAACAGCTATCGTCGAAAAGGGTGCGGTTATTGCTGCCAACGTCACTGTCGGCCCTTTCTGTTTTATCGGCTCCAAGGTAGAAATCGGCACGGGTACAGAACTTAAATCTCATATTGTTATTAACGGCATCACAAAAATTGGTTGCCATAATCAAATTTATCAGTTTGCTTCCATTGGTGAAGTCAACCAAGACTTAAAATACGCAGGGGAACCCACCCGTGTTGAGATCGGTGATCACAACCGTATCCGCGAGAGCGTTTCTATCCACCGGGGTACAATACAAGGTGGAGGGCTAACTAAAATCGGCAATGGTAACCTGCTAATGGTTAATACTCATGTTGCTCATGATTGTCTGGTTGGTAACAACTGTGTTTTGGCTAATAATGCAACTTTGGGGGGACATGTCAACATAGGTGATTATGCGATTATCGGCGGGATGACGGCGATACATCAATTTTGCGTGATTGGCGCTCATGTGATGGTCGGTGGCTGTTCGGGCGTTGCTCAGGATGTACCACCCTGTATGGTTGCTCAGGGTAATCATGCAACACCTTTTGGGGTTAATATCGAAGGATTAAAACGCCGTGGTTTTGACAGGGAATTCCGCAGTGCTATCAGTGAAGCTCATAAATTATTGTATCGTAGTAAAAAAACGTTTGAAGAAGCAAAAAACGAAATAGCAATACTGGCAGAAAAAAAGCCCGCACTAAAATTGTTCACTGATTTCTTTGCCCGTTCGACTCGAGGTATCATCCGCTAACTTATGCAAAATCATCTGCAAAATCGTCCGTTGACCATCGGATTAGTTGCCGGAGAGACCTCAGGTGATATTTTAGCCGCCGGATTAATGCGCGCCTTGAAAGCGCAGGTTCCTGATGCACACTTTGTTGGTATTACCGGTCCCTTGATGCAGGCCGAAGGCTGCGAAACATGGTATCAAATGGAAGAATTGGCGGTGATGGGCGTGGTCGAAGTGTTAGGCCGTTTACCACGCTTACTCAAAATTCGCCGTGATCTTGGTCAGCGCTTTACCAAACTCAATCCTGATATTTTTATCGGCATCGACGCACCTGATTTTAATATCAATCTTGAACGGTATTTGAAACAACAGGGTATTCGTACCCTCCATTATGTCAGCCCATCAGTCTGGGCCTGGCGGCAAAAACGCATTTTAAAAATAGCTAAGGCCACAGATATGGTTTTGGCGTTGCTGCCTTTCGAAAAAGCGTTTTACGACCGTTTCAAGGTTCCCTGTCGTTTTATCGGTCATACTATGGCTGATGCCATGCCGCTAATACCTGATCAGCAAGCAGCAAGAGCGGCGCTCGGTATTGCCGCCGATAGCCGCTGCCTGGCATTATTACCAGGCAGTCGCCATGCGGAAGTCGCCATGTTGAGTGCCGATTTTCTCCTTACCGCGACGCTACTGCGTCAACAATTTCCCGATCTTCAGGTACTGGTGCCACTGGTTAACCCTCAACGACGGCAACAATTCATCGCCATTAAAACTAAAATAGCGCCAGATTTACCACTACATCTGCTCGATGGTCAGGCGGGCCGTGCCATGACCGCCAGTGATGCCACATTACTTGCTTCAGGAACAGCGGCACTGGAATGTATGCTGGCCAAGTGCCCGATGGTCGTCGCTTACCGTATGCGGCCTTTCACTTTCTGGCTAGCAAAACGATGGGTGAAAACACCTTATGTCTCACTGCCCAATCTACTGGCAGGAGAAGAGTTGGTCACTGAATTATTGCAACAGGATTGCCAACCACAAAAACTCGCCAATGCGCTATTGCCATTATTAACCGAAGAAAAAACTGTTGTAGCACTGAAAGAACGCTTTTTGACTTTACATCAAGACATCCGTTGCGGTGCTGATCAGCAAGCCGCTCAAGCAATCCTCGAATTAGTAAGACAAGAGTCAAATGACCTTATCTTTTCAATAGATACCGGCAGTTAGGACAATCGGTTTTGCAATGTAGTCTAATTATCCAGCTGAGTTAATATTTGATAAGCAGCAGTCACTCTCGGAGCAATCGGATAAGATTTATTTGCCAGTACCACAATGCCCATTTTTTTGATAGGGATAAAGGCAGCGTAAGCTGCAAAGCCGTTGGTTGACCCGGTTTTGTTGATCAGGACATCCACCTGTGGCAGCAATGGGGGGCTTAACTTGACCACTGGCGTATTCTGATAGATCATCGTATCGGAGTTACCGGTTAACAACCGTTCCAGCTTTACCGGATAGGGGTATTGCTCCCATATTAAATCCTGCGTTATTTCGCCTGATTTGAAGTATCCCATATGAGTGTCAGTTATAGCACGTTGCAACTTTTCGTTAACCTTAACGACTTGCATGTTGGTTTCAATAAACCGGATCAAATCACTGGTGTTGGATTTTACCCCGTACGCTTCGGATACTAGAACACCCGTATTTAACCTGACGGGCATGTCTTTTTTATTATAACCTTGTGCATAATCCTTCATCTTATTTTCTGGCACATTAATGTAACGGTGTCTCATTCCAAGTTCAGAGAATAATTTCTTTTCAATCGTGTCATCATAAGACCCGTGCATACTATTAGCCGCGATCATGCCTAACATACCGACACTGAGATTTGAGTAAGTCCGGTATGTTCCAGCGACATGAGCAGGTTACCCGTGTTTGAAATAATCCATTAATTAATCGGTATTACTAATATTGTCAGGAACTTGCAGCGGGAGGCCACCGGCAGTATGTGTAGCCAAATTTAGTAGGCTGATGTTGTCAAAGCTGCTACTACTCAAGGAAGGTAAATATTTGCTGGCACTGTCAGATAACGAAAGGTTACCATTGACTTGCTCATAAGAAGCCCATGTTGCCGTAAATGTTTTGCTAAGCGAGCCGATTTCAAAAAGAGTTTCACTTGTAATGCGTTGTTGGCTCTCTCTTGATGCAACACCATAGTTATATACCCAAGTGAAATCAAGATGCAGGATTTAGCGCCTGGAAATTATCGTTTAAGCGAGATACCAGAGAACTTGCCATTTGTGGTAGCTTCACTTCAAAGAAGTTTAAGATATCGTTCTTAAAACTCTGTTTAGATGGGTAATATCTATTGTTTCGTGTTTGCTCATTCATCACCTTCCACAATCGCTCTATCGGGTTTAGATTCGGGCTATACGGCGGAAGGTAATGAAGCTGGATATTCAACGTAAGCGCGGCGTCTTGCACAAGCTGTGAACGGTGATAGCCTGCACCCTCGAGGATCACATGTGCCGTTGTCGTGATGGGATAATGCGCGCGAATGGCAGACAGGAAGTGAACCACATTTTCGCTGTTAATCGTCTCATCATCACGGATTATGGGGTTAGCCACATTCTGGATGTTCAAGGCTCCCATGATATTCAACCGCGTTCTGCTCCCGGTGGTCTCTATCGTTTTATTCTGGCCTTTTCGTATCCAGCCGTAGCTTATTTTGGTGGCTTGTGTCGGATGAACGGCATCAATAAACAGTATGGGGTCATTACCCGCGGCGTCTTTCAATTCGCTGTAGGTCTTTATAAATTGCTGCTGTTTCTCAACGTCAAATTTATGCGGAACACCTTTCGGCTTTTTATAGCTAAAGCCATGCTGCTTCAACCCTTTATACAGACCTGATACGGTAAAGGTGATGTTCCAGCGTCCAGCGATATACGCCACAATTTGGTGATTGTGGTGGTAGAGCGGCTGGGTGAGATGTTCAACCAGCGACGTGGTCTGTTCCGCATTGAGATAGCCATCGGAGCCGCCATTTTCAGGCTTGAGCTTGTTGAGTTTATGATAGTCTGTAAGGTGGCGCCGCACCGTGGTTTCATTAATGAGCTGTGAGTGAGCAATCATAGGGGGAGTCCAGCCGTCTGCGGACAACAAAACACACCGGATCCTGTCACAGACACGGCGGTCATGGCTTTGACGATGTTGGGCTTCGAGGGTAATTTTCTGGTCAGCAGTCAGCTCTATTTTCATGGCTATGAGCATGATCCTTATCGACTTCAAAATCAAGCATCTTCATTGATCACGGGTATAGAAATAATTTTTTCCATCGATGGTTACTGCGATCGCCATTCACCGGATATTGTATTTCTTTATCAATGGTTGGATAGTATTGTTTACTATGTCTTTGATCCTGGATTACTCTACATTGGCGGTAGCATAGCCACTGGCTGTGAGGATGCAGATAAAAATTGACAACAGTTTTATAATTTTTAGTGAACAACAATGAACTCGATACATCGTTTAATTACCCTCTTCGATCCAAAAGGTTTAATCTGGTTACCTAGGGTTAGACTATAATCCAGATTGGTTTAATATGTTACCTTGTCTTTCGTTCTCTATGGCTATACTCTGAACGTGATAAAAAATGGTGAATAACAATCACTAAAGGTATTAGGCTCTGTTTTCAAATTTATCGACCTTGTGTAAAATGACGCACAATATTCTAGATCCTTAACAGCATATTTGCACTGTTAGACTGTGGTTTGAACACGGTAAAGATCCTCGCATTTTTAGAACGAGGAGGGTGTAAAAAACCATTCTGCCAGTTTCACTTTGGGAAAATTATGAGTAAGAGCACCGCTGAGATCCGTCAAGCGTTTCTCGATTTCTTCCGTAATAAGGGACACAGGATTGTATCAAGCAGTTTCTTGATCCCTGACAATGATCCTACTCTGTTGTTTACCAATGCAGGGATGAATCAGTTTAAAGACGTTTTTTTAGGCCTGGATAAACGGGATTATTCTCGCGCTGCTACGTCTCAGCGTTGTATACGTGCTGGCGGTAAACATAATGATCTGAAAAATGTAGGTCATACCGCACGTCATCATACCTTCTTCGAAATGCTGGGCAATTTCAGTTTCGGTGATTACTTTAAACATGAAGCGATTCATTTTGCTTGGGAACTACTGACCAGTAAGCAATGGTTCAATTTGCCCCAAAATAAGCTTTGGATAACTGTGTATCACACTGATGATGAAGCTTATAATATCTGGTCGAACGAAATTGGTGTGCCCCATGAGCGCATTATTCGTATTGGTGATAATAAGGGTAGTGCATTTGCATCAGATAACTTCTGGCAAATGGGAGATACCGGTCCTTGTGGCCCTTGCAGCGAAATTTTCTATGATCACGGTGATCATATTTTTGGAGGGCCTCCTGGATCGCCTGAAGAAGACGGTGATCGTTATATTGAGATCTGGAATATCGTCTTTATGCAATTCGATCGCCAGTGTGACGGTACGATGCTGCCATTATTTCAGCCATCGGTTGATACCGGTATGGGATTAGAGCGTCTTGCGGCTGTATTACAGCACGTGAACTCCAATTATGAGATTGACTTATTCCGTGATTTAATTGCAGCTGTTGCCAGTATCATCGGTATTACCGATCTATCGAGTCAATCTCTACGGGTTATCGCTGATCATATTCGTTCCTGTGCTTTTCTGATCTCTGATGGTGTTATACCGTCAAACGAGAACCGTGGCTATGTGTTACGTCGTATCATTCGGCGAGCTATCCGTCATGGCAATATGCTAGGTACAAAAGATATTTTCTTCTACAAACTGGTTGCTCCATTAATTGCTGTTATGGGATCAGCGGCAGATGAACTGAAACGTCGACAGTCAATGATTGAGCAGTTACTACGGACTGAAGAAGAACAGTTTGCCCGTACGTTAGAACGTGGCTTAGCTTTATTGGATGAAGAACTCAGTAAATTGATAGGGGATACACTGGATGGTACAACGGCTTTTCGGCTGTATGATACCTACGGCTTCCCTATCGATTTAACAGCTGATGTGTGTCGTGAGCGGGCTGTTAAAGTTGATGAAGCCGGATTTGAGCAAGCGATGCAAGCCCAACGTCGGCGTGCTCGTGAATCTGGTGGTTTTGCTGTCGATTACAGTCATGTGATCCGTGTTGAGAACGTAAGCCAGTTTTCTGGCTATGAACATATGCAACAACCGGCGACGATAACTGCCTTGTTTCATAATGGTAAGACGGTGAATGAAATTCATCCTACCGAAGAAGCTGTGGTGGTATTGGATAAAACACCTTTCTATGCTGAATCAGGTGGGCAAGTTGGTGATACCGGTGAGCTGAAAAATACTACCGATGCCCATTTTGTCGTGGCAAATACTCAGAAATATGGTCAGGCTATTGCTCATCTGGGGCGGCTGACTCAGGGATGTTTGCGTGTGCAGGATAAAATTGATGCGACTGTTGATGCTGCCCGTCGTAATCGTATTCGCTTAAACCATTCAGCGACACATCTGTTACATGCTGCTCTGCGTAAGACGCTGGGCGAACACGTTTCTCAGAAAGGCTCTTTGGTCAACGATAAATACCTGCGTTTCGATTTTTCTCATACTCAAGCAATGGGGAAAAAGCAAATCCACGAGGTTGAGGCGCTTGTCAACGCCCAGATTCGCTGTAATCAACCTATACAGACTGAAATTATGGCATTGGAAGTAGCCAAAAAAAGAGGAGCGTTGGCGTTATTTGGTGAAAAATACGACGATCAGGTGCGTGTTCTGGTGATGGGTGATTTTTCTACCGAGCTTTGTGGTGGCACGCATGCCAGTCGTACCGGTGATATTGGTTTGTTCCGTATTACCGCTGAATCAGCTACAGCAGCAGGGATCCGTCGTATCGAAGCCGTGACTGGTGAGAAAGCCATTGCACTGCTACATCAGGAAAGCGATTTGTTACAAAAAATTTCTCATCAGGTTAAAGGTGATAGCCATAATGTGCTTGATAAAATCCGCTTGATACAGGATCGTGGTAAAACTTTGGAGAGAGAATTACACCAACTTAAGGGTAAGCAAACGGCGCAGGAGAGTGCTTCTCTACTCGCTGACGTGAAACAAATAAAGGGTGTGAAACTCCTCGTGAAGAAGTTAGATAACGTTGCACCAGAGATGCTGCGTACTGTGGTTGACTCGCTAAAAAATCAATTGGGTTCAGCAATTATTGTGTTGGCGACGGCTACAGATAATAAGGTGAATCTAATTGTCGGTATCACTAAGAACTTGATCAATAAAGTAAAAGCGGGTGACTTAATAGCAGATATCGCAGGGCAAGTGGGTGGTAAAGGTGGCGGGCGTTCAGATATGGCAGAGGCAGGGGGAACGAATGTAGAAGCGTTACCTTCAGCGCTGATCAGTGTAGAAGCATGGGTAAACGCCCGACTATAAGTTGGTAGTGACGACTAGAACCTGTGCGCCATATTGCTATATCGCATATGGCGTTTTTTTAATTTCGTATCGTATATCTGTTGTAAACTTAAGCGCAAAATTGTTCGATTCAACTAAACTTGTATCGGTTAGGAGCAACCAAGCTGCTTACATTTTATGTAGATGCAGTCGCTTATGTTTTCACGGTGTATGGTAGATAATGGCGGGGAAACTGAGAGACCCGACTCTTTTAATTTTTCAAGGAGCAAAGAATGCTTATTCTGACTCGTCGAATTGGTGAAACACTCATGATTGGCGATGATGTGACGGTTACTGTGTTAGGAGTTAAAGGCAACCAAGTACGACTTGGTGTAAATGCACCGAAAGAAGTTTCTGTCCACCGTGAAGAAATCTATCAGCGTATTCAAGCAGAAAAGCGTGCCACACCGGATTACTGATTCTGAATTAGGGCTTTGCTTTTTGCGAAGCCCGTCGCTTATATTATCTCTATGCTGTTTTGCTTGGCCAGACATAAGCGCTATTTTACATTACAGAATCGTCAACAAGTACGCACTTTCATCCAATAACTTACTTTTTTAAGTGGAGACCCCGTATTTCTGGGGTCTTAGAACCTGTTCTAAATCTTCTTAAGCGACCGCTCAGACGAGGGAAAAATGAGTGAAAAAGCGCAGTTCACTCTTTGTATACAACAAAAAGGGAGTAAATGAGCATTTTGAGCCCATTTTTTACGAATTACTTGACCAAAACACGGCGAGCACGAGAGATTTCGAACAGATCCTTACACATCGGCTGACGTTAGAGGGTGCTATGGGCTGGTTCGTCAGCAACCGTCAACTGTTTTTTACCCGCTCAATTTGTGCACCCAAGGCGTTCAATTTATCTTCGATGCGCTCATAACCGCGATCGATATGATAAATACGGTCGATGGTAGTGACACCATGGGCAATACAGCCGGCCAAGACCAGACTGGCAGAAGCACGCAGATCAGTTGCCATGACCTGTGCACCAGAGAGTTGCACGACACCATGACAAGTAACGTTGCTACCCTCAATTTCTGCTTTTGCACCCATCCGGATCAATTCAGGTATGTGCATAAAACGGTTTTCGAAAATAGTTTCAGTAATGACACTGCTCCCCTCTGCGACCAGGTTCAGCAAGCTGAATTGTGCCTGCATATCTGTTGGAAATCCCGGGTGTGGCGCAGTACACAAAGTGACGGCTTTGGGACGTTTTCCATGCATATCCAGGCTAATTTGTTTGTTATCTACATCTATTTCAGCACCTGCTTCAAGTAATTTGGCTACTACCGTATCAAGAGTATCTGGACGAGCGTTATGGCAGACAATTTTGCCTCCTGAAATAGCTGCAGCAATCAAAAAGGTACCGGTTTCAATCCGATCTGGCAGAATGGGATACTGACCACCAGCTAGCCGATCAACGCCTTCGATGGTAATGTTGTTTGTCCCTGCACCACTGATTCTTGCTCCCAACATATTAAGAAAATGTGCTGTATCGACAATTTCAGGTTCACAGGCCGCATTTTCAATCACTGTGGTACCATCCGCTAGCGTGGCCGCGCTCATTGTCGTCACCGTTGCACCGACACTGACTTTATCCATAATGATACGTGCACCTTGCAGGCGACGTTGTGGCCAGCCTGGTATTGATGCTTTGACGTAACCTTGTTCCAATATTATTTCGGCACCCAGTTGCTCCAAACCACTAATATGCAGGTCAACTGGGCGAGCGCCAATAGCACAACCACCCGGTAGAGAAACTGCCGCTTTACCAAATCTTGCCACCAGTGGCCCCAACGCCCAAATTGAAGCACGCATGGTTTTCACTAATTCATAAGGCGCACAGAACTGATCAACCTGACTCGCATCAACCAATAGCGAGCCTTGACGTGTAATTTTAACACCTAGGCAACGGAGTAATTTAATGGTAGTGTCGATATCCCTAAGATGTGGAACATTCTGTAACTCCACTGTTTCCTCAGCCAATAATGAGGCAAATAATATTGGCAAAGCGGCATTTTTTGCACCAGAAATAGTGACTTCACCACTCAAGCGAGTTGGCCCTTGTATACGGAATTTATCCACGATGTGCCCTTTATTGTTAGAACCTATTCGAAATCTCTTGTGCTCGCCGTGTTTCGGTCAAGTAATTCATCAAAAACGTGCTCAAAATGCTCATTTACTCCTTTTGTTGTATACAAAGCGTAAACTGCGCTTTTTCGCCCGTTTTTTCCTCGTCTGAGCATTGCTTAAGAAGATTTGAAACAGGCTCTTAGATGCAAAAGGTCAAAAACCGTGAAGTTTGCGATTACGTTTCCACTCTTCTGGTGTATAAGCTTTAATTGATAGCGCATGAATACTACCGTTGACGATATATTCATTTAATTGAGTATAAACAGCTCGGTGTCTTTGTATTGTCTTCATAGTGGCGAAGAGATCACCGACAACAATTACCTCAAAATGGCTGCCTTGAGCGCTGACGTGAGCTTCTTGTAATGACAGTCCTCGTGTCAGTACGTTTTTAATTTCGGTGGTGTCAATAACGTTCATATTTACCTGTTAATCCAATGTTTCAGTAGACTTTTTGAAAAACCTACTACCTGCTGCAAATTCTGCGTTACCCTGTGCTCACAATTCTCATTACTCGCGCGTAGTTACTGCGCTCCAGGCACCTTGACTTCGCACAGCGCTGGCTACGGTTTTGCAAGAGGTCTAATAAATAGAAATTATTTGCTGTAAATTGTAGAGTTTAACCAGTGTTGCCAATTGCTCACTGATGCCAGAAATTGTTAAGGTCGTGCCATGCTGATGTGATCTTTGTTGTAAATGAACCAACAGTGCCAGACCTGAAGAATCGACCCGTTGTAATTGCGCAACATTAATACAGTGAATACCAACTAGCAGCGCACCACTCTGTTGCCATAGTGGTAACAGTGTTTCGCGATTTAAATCTCCCTGTAACAGTAAGATATTTTGCCGTAATTGCCAGCTAAGCTGAGCGGTCATTATTACTTTTTATCCAATGTGATAGGTTGTTTCGCGCTGATACGCAGCTGTTCCGTTAGACCCTCTACCCCCTTTTGACGTAAGACAGAAGCCCATTCATTCTGCTTAGTCGTGATCATACTTACCCCCTCTACAGCCATGTCAAAAGCTTGCCAATATCCCGTTTGACTGTTTTTACGCCATTGGAAATCCAGACGCACAGGTGGACGTCCATTCGGATCAATGATGCTGACACGGATGGCAACAATGGTCGCATCGCCTAACGGTTTTTCCGGTGTAATTTGGTAACTCTGACTGTGGTACATGGCTAATGCTTGCCCATATGCCTGTTCCAGGTATGAACTAAAAGCAGTGAAATAAGCTGCACGCTGTACTGGAGTGGTTCCTTTATAGTCAGGACCCAATACTAAAGCACCCGCGTATTTTATCTGTATAAAAGGTAATAATTCTTCACGTACAATAGTTCGCAGATAGTTAGGATCTTGTTTGATTTTTGGCTGCTCATCTTTCAAACGACCGAAGGTTTTTTGGGCAACTTCCTCCATCAAATGATAAGGGTTAGTTCGATCCACGGCATTCGCCAGTGGTGCCACCATCAACAGTATTATCACTAATAAACGTTTAAACATACCTATCACCTCTTAGAACCTGTTCGAAATCTATTAGACTTTTTGCAAAATCTACTACGTACTACAAATTCTGCGTTACCTGGTGCTCGCAACCCTCACGTACTTTTTGATGACACAACCTGATTTTTTTCGCCTCTGCTGTAGAGTAGCTGACCAATTAAATCTTCTAAAATCAATGCAGATTTCGTATTTTGGATGGTGCTACCTTCTTTTAAGAGATTCGTGCCCATTTCTTCATCTTCGAATCCCACGTTCAGTGCCAGGAACTGCTCTCCCAATAAACCGGATGTTCTGATAGCCAAAGAGCTACTGTCCGGGATCCTGTTATAATTTGCTTCGATATCCATAGCGACACGGGGACTGTAATTGTTGTCATCCAAAGAGATAACGGCTACTCGTCCTACCACAACACCGCCAATTTTGACCGGAGAATTGACACCTAGACCACCCACATTATCGAAAGTCGCGTATATCCGGTAAGTGGCTTGACTACCAATCGATTTAATACCTGCCACTTTCAGACAGATAAATATAGTGGCAACCAAGGCAAGTAAAACAAATAGGCCAACCCCTATTTCACTTTTCTTCGTTTGCATCACTTAACTCCCGAACATCAATGTTGTTAACACAAAATCCAATCCTAATACCGCTAATGATGAATGTACCACTGTACGGGTCGTGGCCTGGCTAATTCCTTCAGAGGTAAGAACCGCATCATAACCATTAAATAATGCAATCCAGGTCACGGCAATGGTGAATACGAGGCTTTTAATCAGACTATTTAGCAAATCAGCGCGCCACTCAACTGTATTTTGCATCGCCGACCAAAAAAAACCAACATCGATACCTTTCCAATCAACAGCAACTATGGCACCCCCTGTTATTCCCATGGCGATAAAAATTGCTGTTAATAGTGGCATACTGATCACGCCCGCCCAAAAGCGAGGGGCGATCACACGCCGAAGCGGATCAACAGCCATCATCTCCAAACTAGAAATCTGTTCGGTGGTTTTCATCAGGCCGATTTCGGCAGTGAGTGCTGATCCCGCCCGCCCAGCAAACAGTAGCGCAGTGACTACCGGCCCCAACTCTCTCAATAATGACAAGGCTACCATCATGCCTAAACTGGCTTCTGCACTATAAGTCGTCAAAACTAAATAGCCTTGTAAACCTAGCACCATACCAATGAATAATCCGGAAACCATAATAATTAGCAGCGATTGCATTCCCAGATTATGGATTTGTTTCAGCAGTAATGGCCACTGTTTACGGGGTTCAGGTTTGCCTATCAATGCATTAAACAACATCAATCCGGCACGACCGAATGACGCGCATAGATCTATTGCATGGCGACCTAAGTATGCTAACGCTTTTACTAACATAAACACTCCATCGGCCTAAGAATCTGTTCGCAATCTCTCGTGCTCGCCGTGTTTTGGTCAAGTCATTCGTCAAAAATGAGCTCAAAATGCTCATTTACTCCCTTTTTGTTGTATGCAAAGAGTAAACTGCGCTTTTTCGCCCATTTTTTCCTCGTCTGAGCACAACGAAAAAGATTTGGAACAGGCTCTAAAAGCGTTTTGCTGAATATTGAACAGGTTCTAATAGTTCGGTTTTATAATCATTAGAGGCAAAACGAAAAGGCACTACCCCGTCGGCAGTACCATCGAGGAACTGGCGTACCCGTCGGTCATCATTATTTTGTAACTGTTGTGGTGTTCCTTCAGCAATCACGTATTGATCAGCAATAATATAAGCATAGTCAGCGATACTAAGCACCTCAGGTACATCATGTGACACGACAACACAGGTGGCCCCCAATGCATGGTTCAGTTCATCGATAAGTTTAACCAGTATTCCCATGGTGATCGGATCTTGACCAACGAAAGGTTCATCGAACATGATCAACTCAGGATCAAGGGCAATTGCCCGTGCCAAAGCAACCCGCCGGGCCATACCACCAGAAAGTTCGGATGGCATCCAATGAGCAACACCACGTAACCCGACGGCTTCCAATTTCATCATCACCGTGCTGTGCAACAGTTCAGGTGGCAGATTACTATGCTCACGCAAGGGAAATGCCACATTCTCAAAAACACTCAAATCGGTAAATAGTGCACCAGACTGAAATAATATACTCATTTTTTTACGCACATGATACAACCGTTGTCGTGACAAAGTAGGAATATTGTCGCCATCAAACAAAATCATGCCACAGTCAGGGGCTAATTGTCCCCCTATCAAACGTAACAAGGTGGTTTTACCTGTCCCTGATGGCCCCATGATCGCTGTTATTTTGCCACGAGGCACTGTCATATCGATATCGGCGAATATTTTACGTCCACCGCGAGTAAAACTCATACTACGGATTTCAATTAAATTCGATGCCAATGGGGTCATTTCGGGTGTACCTTTTTGTGCCTTACTATGCCTTACTGTGCCTCAGCATGAAATGCAGCTTCAACCCAGTGAAAGAGGTTAAAACTCTTCACTCGTATCGTTGTTTCTTTCATCATCTGCAGTTTCCGTCGCTGCTTCTGTTTGCATCTTCTTTGGGATACCAGAAGAACTTCTAACACGCGTGTCTTGAGTGCCAGAACTTTTTGCATCAGCGCTTTTAATGTTGGATTTAGGGAGCAACATCTCACGTAATTTTTTATCCAATTCAGCAAAAATAGAGGGGTTTTCTTTCAGATACTTACTGGCATTAGCCTTACCTTGACCAATTTTGTTATCATTATAGCTGTACCAGGCTCCTGCTTTTTCGATAAGTTTATGTTTAACACCAAGATCAATTAACTCACCGTGGATATTAATCCCCTCTCCGTACTGTATCTGAAATTCAGCTTGCTTGAACGGCGCTGCAACTTTATTTTTAACTACCTTGACCCGAGTCTCATTACCGATCACTTCGTCACCGTCTTTTACTGAACCTGTCCGCCGAATATCTAAACGTACCGATGCGTAAAATTTAAGTGCATTGCCTCCCGTTGTGGTTTCAGGGCTGCCGAACATTACCCCAATTTTCATACGGATCTGATTGATAAAAATTAATAGCGTGTTAGCGTTCTTTAGATTCCCCGCCAATTTACGCATCGCCTGACTCATCATACGCGCCGCGAGCCCCATATGAGAATCACCGATTTCTCCCTCAATTTCTGCTTTCGGTGTCAAAGCAGCAACAGAGTCGACGATGATCACATCAACAGCATTAGAACGTGTTAAGGCATCACAGATTTCCAGTGCCTGTTCACCCGTATCAGGTTGAGAACAAAGTAAATTATCAATATCTACACCCAATTTTTTGGCATAGATAGGATCAAGAGCGTGCTCAGCATCAATAAATGCACAGGTTTTTCCTTCACGTTGAGCCGATGCAATAACCTGTAAGGTTAGCGTCGTTTTGCCTGATGATTCTGGGCCATAAATTTCGACAATACGCCCCCTCGGCAAGCCACCCACACCCAATGCAATATCGAGAGAGAGAGATCCTGTCGAGATGGTTTCAACGTCCATAGAGCGGTCTTCACCCAGGCGCATGATAGAACCTTTGCCAAATTGCTTTTCAATTTGTGCTAATGCCGCAGCCAACGCTTTTTGTTTATTCTCATCAGTCACCATTTTTACTTCTCTCCTTTACATAACGTTTACATAGCGAACGACAGCTTTGCAAAAAGTCTATTATTGCCATTAAATATTGTGCTATACCCCATGAATTTCGAGTTACGGCAAGGCGGCAATCAATCGAATCCCAGTCATGTACAGGTAGTACATGACTGGGATGAGTGCGAGCAGCCAACGCCGCCGCAACTTGAAAGGCGAAGGGTATACACAGAAAACTACTCCTGATTATACTGTACAATAATACAGCATCAAGACTATTTTTATAGAAAATGTTCTAATATTTTTTTTAATGAAAAAACAGTAGCTTGCATACGTATTGATTCGCGATTACCACGGAAAATTTGCAGCTGCGTGATAACCTCACCGGTTTTTGCCGCAAAACCAAACCATACTTCACCCTGCGGGTCGTGGACGTCTTTTTTATCGGACCCAGCGAACCCGCTAACAGATAAAGAAAAATCTGCATTCGCCTTGTCCAACGCCCCTAACGCCATTTCTTTTACGACTTCGGCACTCACCGCGCCACAAGCTAGTAATGTCGCCTTAGAGACACCAAGTAGATCATGTTTAGCGGCATCGCTATAGGTGACATAGCCACGATCAAAATAGGCAGAGCTATCAGGAATATCAGTAATCGCTTTTGCTATCCATCCGCCAGTACAAGATTCTGCACAGGTAATAAAAGCCTTTCGCTGTCTGAGCTTTTTACCGACAGCAAAACTAAATTCATGTAGTTGGTCATGACTCATTATCTCTCCGTCTTGATAAAATGTTTAGTTTGATAGTAACACTCTTTATCTTTTCTACTCTAGTATCACTAAAAGATGCGAGATGCTTCACAAACCAACCATCAGCCCCAAAAAAAGCAACGCCATTTGCTGCAATTCCTTAGCTAACTCTATCTTTCCTTAACTACATGCAAAATTCCGGTGTTTATATTGTTTCGTTGACTAATTATTTCACTTCCTCGTTTATTATGTAAATTCTTTGTAAAAGGCAAGGGCGTAGACGATGACTATAGAGGAAAAAGAACATTCGTCAGTCAACACACGAGCAATTGAGAAACTGGGGCGTGATTTGGGGCCACTTATTGTCTCAGCACTAAACGATCCTAAAACGATAGAGGTACTACTCAATGCGGATGGCGGTATTTGGCAAGAAAAGTTAGGTGAAAAGATGGCGCGTATTGGCACCATGTTGCCGCAACGTGCCGCTGCCGTCATCCAGGTTGTTGCCGGTTATCATGGCAAAACAGTCACTCGTGCCTCTCCTCTGATCGAAGGGGAATTACCGCTCGATGGCTCACGTTTTGCCGGGCAGCTTCCTCCCGTAGTGCAAGCTCCAACTTTTGCCATCCGTAAAAAAGCGATTGCTATCTTTACTCTCGATCAGTACCTCGCCGCCGGGATCATGACCGCTGAGCAATGTTCGATGATAAAACAGGCGGTGTGTGATCACCGTAATATATTGGTGATTGGCGGTACGGGTTCGGGTAAAACCACACTGGTCAACGCAATCATTCATCAAATGGTTTTACATGATCCGACAGAACGCGTTTGTATTATTGAAGACACCGGTGAAATTCAATGTGCCGCTCAGAATTGTGTTCAGTATCACACCACGCTTGAAGTCACAATGACGATGTTGCTGAAGACCATTTTGCGCATGCGACCCGATCGCATTCTGGTTGGTGAAGTCAGGGGTGCCGAGGCGCTGGATCTGTTAGATGCGTGGAATACGGGTCACGAAGGAGGGGCTGCAACTTTACATGCAAATAATGCTATGTCAGCGCTAACGCGTCTGAAGTCACTCATTACTCGTAACGCAAATGCTCCCTCTGATATTGAGCCGCTTATTGGCGATGCGGTGCATGTGATTGTTCATATCGCCAAAACTCCGCAAGGCCGTCGTGTACAGGGGATCATTGAGATTTCCGGCTATACAAACGGTCATTATAAAACCCGTCAACTTTGAGGAAAGCCAACATGCCATTTTTCACTGTGTCTCGTTTTACTGTCAGTCATCGCCTGTTACTGGTTATGGGTATCGTTTTGTTGTTGATAAGCACACATCCAGCCTTCGCCACCCAAGTTACCTCTGCTGGTGCTGATTCTCTTCCTTTCGATACTTATCTCACCAAGATCCGTACCTCGGTGAGTGGCCCCTTTGCCTTTGCGGCAGCCATTATTGGCCTAGTCGGTGCAGGGGCAGCACTGATTTTTGGTGGTGAAATGAACGGTTTTTTACGCTCGTTGATTTTCGCTGTTTTAGTTGTTTCTTTTATTGTGACGGCAGATAGCATGCTTACAGCAATTACCGGAAAGGGTGCTGAGATAGCCTCGTTATCACATAACTTAATCGATCTTATACCAATGAGATGGGTATAGGTATGGCACTACGAACGATCTGTATTCGCAGAGTGAGTAACCGAGATAATCTTTTCATGGGAGGTGATCGTGAAATGGTGATGTTTTCCGGTTTGCTTGCTGCAATTTTGGTGGTAGCAGTACAAGATTGGAATGCGGCTATCTTTGGCACTGTTATGTGGTTTTCCGTGATCTGGATTTTGCGAAAAATGGCCAAAGCAGACCCGAAAATGCGTTTCGTTTATCTGCGCCACCGGCGATACAAACCTTATTATCCACCACGCTCAACACCGTTTCGCTCTAATACGGTTTCTCAAGGACAGCAATACCAATGATGGTGATCACGAAAGAAGTTATACCCGTTGTGATAACGATGGTCATTGCTGTCTTAGGCATAGTGTTACTTTGCACGTTGTTTACGCGTGTTTGCGTGGTTAATGCGAGCTTGAGGCTAAAAAAACATCATTCTAGTGATGATGGATTGGCAGATTTACTCAATTACGCCGCCGTGGTGGATGACGGTGTGATTGTCGGTAAGAACGGCTCTTTTATGGCAGCCTGGTTTTATCGTGGAGCCGATAACGCCAGTGCCACTGATTCCGAACGCGAGATGATTTCGTTCCGTATCAACCAGGCGTTTGCCAATATGGATAACGGCTGGTTGTTGCATGTGGATGCAGTACGCAGACCGGCACCCAACTACAGCGAAAGAAGGCTATCACATTTTACCGATCCGATTTCAGCAGCGATTGACGAAGAACGGCGTAATCTGTTCGAAAATCTGGGTACCCTTTACGAAGGTTTTTTTGTCATTACTCTGACTTGGTTTCCACCTATGTTGGCTGAACGGAAGTTTGTCGAGTTAATGTTTGATGATGATGCGCATAAGAAAAATAAAAAACTGCAAACCACGCATTTAATCGAACAATTTAAACGTGAAGTGGTTAACTTCGAATCACGTTTATCGGCAGCGGTCAACATGGAAAGACTGCGCAGTCAGAAAATCATCAACGAAGATAGCTCAACCGTCACACATGACCAATTTTTACAGTGGTTGCAATTTTGTGTCACGGGGTTGAATCATCCCATTCAGTTGCCAAGTAATCCGATGTACATCGATGGGCTTATTGGTGGACAAGAGTTATGGACGGGCATAGTGCCGAAAATAGGGCAACATTTTATTCAAGTCGTTGCCATCGAGGGCTTTCCCCTTGAATCTTACCCAGGGATCCTGTCAACCTTGGCAGAATTACCTATCGAATATCGTTGGTCGTCACGGTTTATTTTTATGGATCAGCATGAAGCGATTTCACACCTGGAAAAATTCCGCAAAAAATGGAAGCAAAAAATACGTGGTTTTTTCGATCAAGTGTTCAATACCAACAGTGGCACCGTAGATGAAGATGCATTAGCCATGGTTGCCGATGCTTCATCGGCGATCGCAGAAACCAACAGTAATATGATCGCACAGGGTTATTACACCAGTGTGGTCATTTTGATGAATGATAACCGTGAACAAGTAGAAGCTGCAGCGCGACAAATTGAAAAAGCCATCACCAGGTTAGGCTTTGCCGCGCGTGTTGAAACTATCAATACGATGGATGCCTTTATGGGATCATTGCCGGGGCATGGCGTTGAAAATATTAGGCGTCCGATACTTAATACCATGAATGTGGCGGATTTGTTACCGACCAGCACCATCTGGACGGGTGAAAATCGTGCACCTTCACCGCTATTTCCACCCAACGCACCAGCGTTGTTACATGCCATAACCAGCGGAAATTCGCCGTTTCGCATGAATTTACATGTCCGTGATCTTGGACACAGTATTATTTTCGGACCCACGCGTACCGGTAAATCAACCAAGCTCGGTTTGGTTGCTTTTCAGTGGCGTCGTTATCTGGGAGCACGTATTTATGCCTTTGACAAGGGATTATCGATGTACCCAACCTGTAAAGCGGCGGGGGGGTTGCATTTTACCATCGCAGGTAGCGATGATACGCTCGCTTTTGCACCGTTAGCACGAATCGACACGCGTGCCCGCCGTGCATGGGCTATGGAATGGATCGATATCATTTTGGCATTGAATGGTGTCATTACTACGCCGGTGCAGCGCAATGAAATCGCTACCGCTATTATGAGTATGAGCGATAGCCATGCAAAAACGCTGTCTGAATTTAGTGTCACCGTGCAAGATGCTGAAATTCGTGAAGCACTAAAACCCTATACGGTGGATGGCAACATGGGACACCTGCTTGATGCCAGCGAAGACGGTTTACATCTGTCCAGTTTTATGACCTTCGAGATTGAACAGTTGCTGGGTTTAGGCGAAAAATTCGCCTTACCCGTGTTGCTTTACCTATTTATGCGCATCGAAGAGTCGTTAGATGAAGCCGAAGGCTGGCCAACGTTACTGATCCTCGATGAAGCCTGGTTGATGCTCTCTCATCCGGCCTTCCGCGATAAAATCGAGGAATGGTTACGTTCGATGGCGAAAAAAAATTGTGCGGTACTGATGGCGACCCAGAGTATTTCTGAAGCCCTGAAATCTGGCATCCTCGATATCATTACCGAATCGACAGCCTGTCGTATTTATCTTGCTAACCCTAACGCCCGCGAGGAAAAAACCGCAGCAATTTACGCCAACATGGGGTTAAACCCACGCCAGATTGAAATCATCGCCTCTGCTGTTCCCAAGCGTGATTATTATTACGTATCTGAGAATGGTCGACGTTTGTATCAATTGGCACTGGGTCCGCTAGCACTCGCTTTTGTCGGTTCTACTGACAAAGAATCTATCGCTACTATTAGAAAACTTGAAGCGAAGCACGGCCAAACTTGGAGCTATGAATGGGCACGCCTTAAAGGGCTTGATCTTAACGACTATATCCCAAAGACGGTGGAGTAACAGCATGAGTATTTTCGGAAAAAAAACGGCGCCGGCGAACAACACAACCAACCCTTATACCAATGCGCGTCGTTCCTGGAATAGCCATGTTGGTAGCGTGATGGAATATAGCACCTTAGCTATTTTTTTCAGCCTGATATGTCTCTTGATAACACTCAGTGCAGTGGGGGGGCTTATCTACATCGGTAGCCAATCCAAATTTATTCCCTTGATATATCAACAAGATTGTAGCGGTAATACGATCTCGATGACACGTGCCGATCATATTCCTCAAGCCAAGGTTGATAACTATCGCTCTGCGGTTGCTGACTGGATAAATAATATCCGCCTGGTTACACCGGATGCGGAGGTACAACGTAAAGCAGTAATACGCACCTATAGCTATTTAGCGCCCAACGATCCCGCCACCATCAAAGCTAACGATTACTTAAATGGTAGCCAGGAAGCCAACCCTTTTAACAGAGCCGCGAATGAGACAGTAAGCGTGGATATTAAATCGGTCATCCAGCAGTCAAAAGATTCCTGGCAAGTCGACTGGATTGAAACCATACGAGCACGAGAAGGTTCACCTAAAGGTGAACCGTCCAGAATGCGTGCACTGGTTACTATTTACCAAAATAAGGATGCCAATATGCCGTCAGCAGAAATATTTATGAATCCGCATTACATCTTTATCAAAGATTTTAATTGGTCGAAGCAACTTTAAACCTGAGGCTTTCGTTATGAAAAAAATTTTCGTTATGAAGCAAATAGTTTTTGCTTTGATTTTCGGTTTGATACCGAGGGCGACCATGGCTGTCCCTGCTGATAATCAGTTAGCTGAACAGTATTTCTCTGACAATGATCCACTACTGACATCACAAGAGAAGGCGGCGCTCTCTATCGGGCAACAGTGGCAAACCGGTAGCACCACAAGTAAGCCGTTTGCCGGACAAAACGGGGCTATTAATTATGTCTACACTACCGGCCAAACACAGATCCTCTGTGCGGTTCTGCAGGTGTGCGATGTGGCGTTGCAACCTGGTGAACAGGTTAACAATCTTAACGTCGGTGATCCCCGTTTTAATGTCGAACCGGCAATTACCGGTGCAGGTGACGCCAAAATGATGCATTTGCTGATCAAACCACTCGATGTTGGCTTGGATACCTCCATGGTAGTCACGACCAACCGCCGGACTTACCATTTCCGTTTGCGTTCGAGTCGCAATCAGTTTATGCCGTTTGTTTCCTTTACTTATCCAGAAGATGCACAGGCAAAATGGAATGCCATCCGTGAGAATAAAGTGAAAGAACGTCAGGAAAAAACCATTCCACAAACGGGTGAATACTTAGGCGATCTTGATTTCAATTATGATCTCAAAGGCTCAGCACGTTGGAAACCAACGCGTGTGTATAACGATGGTCGTAAAACCATCATTGAAATGCCAGCAACAATGAAACAAAGCGAAGCGCCGGTACTGTTGGTCATTCGTAAAAATGGCTCTCGTTTGTCCGATGGAGAAACCCAGATGGTTAACTACCGTGTGCAAGGAAACCGTTACATCGTCGATACTGTTTTTGAGAAAGCTATGCTGATTTCTGGCGTGGGTTCGAGCCAGAATCGCATTACTATCACCAAGGGGAAATAATGATGTATAAAAAGGTGATGCTGCTGATGGTCAGCTTAGCCGCTCTCAGCGGCTGCACATCAAACGGAGGATATGGCAATTATGCCGCTGCGCCGGTTCATTTGAATCAGAAAATGGCGCAGGACACGGTGGCGCAATTATTAACGTTATATCCGCCTGCACAAACACATTTGTGTCTTAAACAGCCGATACAAGATACGTACGGTGCGACCTTGGTGGTAGCGCTACGCGCCAAAGGGTATTCCCTGATGGAATATACCACGCCCAAACGCACTCGTCGTCCGCAAGCCAGTGTGGTCGCTGCAGCGCCTCATCCTGATTTGCGTTACCTTGATCTGCATTACATTGTCGATGCGCCGAAATCGACGGATCTTTATCGTGTCACCCTGCAGATTGGTAATCAATCTATCAGCCGTGTTTTCACGCTCACCCCTGAGGGTAAGCTGTATCCGGCTAGTGCTTGGATCCGTAAGGAGTAATCGCAATGGCAGATGACACTGAACTTTCTATCGGTGATAAGCCCAAAAATGGTGTCCGCCGTGTCAACAATTTTCCGCTGATCATCGCGGTTGTCGCCGTTGGCATTTTTGTGTTGTTGGTCGCTATGGTTGCTGTCAAACGGGCAAATAAGGTACAAAACGAGGAAGACATATCACAGACTTCGAATAAAAACACCGATACTTCTACGATGGCAATGAGTGTGGTAGCGGGTCGGTGCGTCGGTTTAATCCCGTCTGAGACGCCTGAGCCTTTGCCCGAACCCACCGAAAAGTTTATCGATAACCTGCCCTCGTTGCCCATAGGCGGCACTGATCTCTCGTCGATACAAGCTACTCAGGAAACACCGATACCCACAGAACCGGATCCTGTGGAACAGCAAAGGCACGCAGAAAAAATGCAGCAGTTTCAAGAAGCCGTGAGAGCGAAAACCGCGATACCGATATCGAGCCAGCTGACGTCAAACTCTGTCTCCGGTAATCACTCACCACAAAACCGTGATAACACATTTGGTATCGACGCTGTACAGCAGGAAATTGATAAGCAAGCATCGATTGACCTAAACCTTGACTATCAAGCACAGGTATCGAAAATTCAATCAAGTATCGCTGCTTCTCAATTGGGAGCTCAATCTGGTTCCACCTTAAGCACGCGCAACGACATTAACCAATTCGCTAACAAAGAGCAAACCGATCGCTGGCAGCTGAATGAAAAAATGCAAGTACCACGTTCAGCATTTGAAATCCGTGCAGGGGGGGTGATCCCGGGCGTGATGATCAGTGGAGTCAATTCCGATTTACCGGGACAAATCATGGGACAGGTATCACAGGATGTATACGACACAGCAACCGGCAAATACCTCTTAATCCCACAGGGTACTCGTCTGCTGGGCGCTTATACCAGTGATGTTGCCTACGGACAATCCGCAGTCATGATTGCCTGGCAGCGTTTAATTTTTCCTGATGGTAAAGCGCTCGATATTAGCGCGATGCCCGGTGCCGATAACGCGGGCTATTCTGGTTTCCGTGATCAGGTGAATAATCATTATTTTCGTATTTTTTCCTCAGCGTTACTGATGTCTGTTGTCACTGCGGGTATATCCTATAGTCAAGACCAAGACAATAGCGGAAATAAAGATAAAAGCCCCAATATGAATAGCCAAATGAGCCAAGCCCTTGGCCAACAGTTTGGTCAAGTTATCACTAAGATGATTGAAAAAAATCTCAATATTGCGCCGACATTAGAAATTCGGCCTGGTTATCGCTTCAACATCATTATCATAAAAGACATTACTTTCACCAAAGCCTACCAATCGTTCGATTACTAACGTCAAGGAGAAGTAAGATGAAAAAAAATGTGAAGCAAACGTTAACGTCCAAAATTAATGTATTAACAATGATTATCGCTGGATTGATGTCACAACAGGTGGTTGCATGGCCTGTGTTCGATGTACCCCATACAGCAGTATCGGGCGCAAATGCTCTTACCACTGCAGGTACCAAATTAGAGCAGGGCCTGCACTACATGAAACAGGTAAACCACTATAGACAACAAATAAACCATTATAAAGAAATGGTAGAAAAATTGAGCTCTTATAATTGGGATGATCCGCTCGCAAGCACAGAAAAATTGCTCCAAGCACAAAACACCTTAAACGATTATAAAAGGAAGCTCGGTGGTCTAGAACAATATTTGTTACAATATAAAGACCTAAAGGGTCATCTTTCGTCACCCTGCTTTACCAGTGGTGGATGTACTGATTCACAACGTCAAGAACTACTTAAGGCACAAGATAATGCTTCAGAAGTACAGAAACTTGCCTACGATGCTGTATTGACAGGTATCGATCAACAGCAAAAATCTTTACAGAAAGACTCGGGTCAATTAACGAAATTGCAAAGTCAGGTTGAAAGTGCTAAGAGTCAAATGCAGGCAGCACAAGCAGCGAGCCAACTCGCCAGTGCACAGGCAAACCAGTTATTACAAATTCGTGGATTACTTATGGCGCAACAGAATGCAGAAGCTACCCGTGCGCAAGTGATTGCCGATAGTGAAGCACAGGCAATGGCATCGTCACGACAGCTACGTAATAGCAGTAATATTTCCAGTCCTACAGTGAAAACCTGGTCCTGGTAAGGAATGAAAATCCAATGAACAAACGCATCCTGGGTGTTTTGTCTGTTGCCACCTTCGGCTTGATATTCTTTTATTCGGTGTCCGCTTATGCGGCACCTATGGATACCAATGTATTTGATAAAATATTAAGCCGTTATCAAAATGCCGCAAGTGCCTGGGGTACGGTTATGGTGGAGTACGCTACCTGGCTATTTTGGGGGTTGGTACTCATTAGCATGGTGTGGACCTACGGCATGATGATCTTGAGGAAGGCGGATATTCAGGAGTTTTTTGCCGAAACTGTCCGCTTTTTTGGCGTTACCGGCTTTTTTTGGTGGATCCTGGTCAATGGCCCCGCTATCGGCGATACCATTATTAAATCGATGTGGCAAATAGGCAGTAAGGCAATAGGCATAAAGACTGAATTCACACCCGGCGGTGTGGTGCAAATTGGTTTTGATATTTTTTTTAAAGTATTGGATCAATCGTCGATATGGTCGCCAGTGGATAGCGCAATGGGTATTCTCATCTCCATCGTCATTCTCTTTGTGTTGACCTTAATCGGTATCAACTTGTTACTGCTTTTCATTTCAGCGTGGATTTTGATTTATGGCGGTGTCTTCTTTCTTGGATTTGGAGGCTCTCGCTGGACGTCTGATATTGCGATTAGCTTCTACAAAACGGTGCTGAGTGTCGGCGCTCAGCTTATGGCAATGCTGCTGTTAATCGGTATCGGAAAAACCTTCATCGATCAGTATTATGCTGATATGGGCGGTGGAGCCAACTTAAAAGAGCTGGGGATCATGTTTGTTGCTTCTATTATGCTATTTTTCCTCACCAATAAGATCCCTCCGTTGATCGGCAGTATTATTGACAATGGGAATTTTGGTGGCGCTGGCTTGAGCGGTAATTTTACTGGCGGTGCCGTAGGCATGGCGGCGGCAGCGGCGGCAACCGGTGGTGCCATGGCGTTGACTGGCGCAACTAATATAGTAGGTGGCGGATCTTCTACACTTCAAACCGCCTTTCAATCCGCGCAGCAGATGGCCGGAGGGAGCGGTATACTTTCTGGCGGAAGCAGTGGTGGCGGTGGGGGCACAGGTGGTAGTAGTGGTTTTGCATCAGCGATGGCGAGTTCTGGCGGTTTTACCGCTGACGTAAGTACAAAATCGGCACAACAGGGGACAGCGCCAAACCCGCAGCCATCACAACACGCACAAAATCTTATGGCGAATGCTGGAAGTGACAATAACAGTACCGGCAGTAGCAGCGTACAACAACAGACGGATGTTTCTGCTAATGCCCCTCCTGTTGTGAGTCAAGCTAAGCCTCTGGTGGCGGGAATGAACGAAGAAGCTGCCGCTTTTGTCAACAAAAACTAATCGAATCAATATTTATCTTGGAATAGGGGCGTGTCAAACTATCGATATTAACATACCCTTCGCCTTTCAAGTTGTGGCGGCGTTGGCTACTCACACTCATCCCAGTCATGTACTACCTGGATTCGATTGATTGCCGCCTTGCCTCAACTCGAAATTCATTGGGTATATCACCATGTGACTTGTAGAAAATTATTCAAAAGCTGATGCCCCTGTTCACTAAGAATACTTTCGGGATGAAATTGTACTCCCTGAAGCGGTAGAGTGCGATGACGGATGCCCATGATTTCATCAATGGCTCCCGCTTGCTCCATCCAAGCGGTTAATACAAAACAATCCGGTAATGAATCTGCAGCTATCACTAACGAATGATAACGAGTGACGGTCAGTGGCTGCTTTAATCCATGAAATACCCCACTATTGTTATGCCGAATGGCACTGGTTTTGCCATGCATCGCTTGCCGTGCGCGGACGATGGTGGCACCGAATGCCTGCCCTAATGCCTGATGACCTAGGCAAATTCCAAGAATTGGCAATTTATCGGCGAAACGGTCGATCACGTCCAGAGAGATACCGGCTTCATTGGGCGTGCAAGGGCCAGGTGAAATCACCAAATGTGACGGTGCGAGTTGCTGAATATCGTCCAATTGCAGTTCATCGTTACGTTTTACTAATACTTGTTGCCCTAATTCACAAAAATATTGATACAGGTTATAAGTAAAAGAGTCGTAGTTATCTATCAGTAGTAACATGGTAAATCCAACAAAACAAAAAGAGATAAAAGACAACTTTTCGCTTTTTTAAGAAAATTATTGTACTTTTAAATCTATATTTAGAAATTTTAAAGAAATTAATTTCTTAAAATGTGATATTCAGCTTAGTCCAGGCGGTTCTGCCAGGTTCATTGATCGCCGTTCTCGCGGCGTAACCAAAGCTATTGTTACCGGCTAAATTGAGGTGTTCGCTATAATTTTTATCGAGTAGATTATCGATGCCCGCACTGATTTTTACTTGTTTATTAAATTTGTAAGCCATATTAGCCGATAACACGGTAAAACCCGTACTGGAGCCAAAGTCTTTACCGGCAGCGTTGCCCTCATTTATCGCGACTTGATGTTGACTACTCACCACACGCCACAAGGCAGTGCTGCTCCAATTACCTTGCTCGTAAGTTAACCCCAGACGCGCTTCAAGGGGAGGCATTTGCGGTAAGGGGCGCTGATCGCTATTATTGCGTCCCCATGAATAGGCCAGGCTAGCATCTGTTTTCCAATGTTCATCTAGAGAATAACCGACGCCCATTTCACCGCCGAAAAGAGTCGCATCGATATTATCAGCTTGAATACGACGAACATAATTCGGATCATATTTAAATAAAATAAAATCGTTTACTCGCCCAACATAGGCGGAGATCCAGGCATTCACAGTCGAGTGATTATATTGTGCTCCAATATCAAACTGAGTGGTTTTTTCCCTGTTAAGGTTTGCAAAAGCACTCGCGCTACCCTTTGTTCCGTTATTGGGTGAAAATAATTCCCAATAGTCAGGAAAACGCTCGGTATATCCCAGCCCTGCGTAAAATAATACCGGTGTGTCTGACAAATTATGTTCGAAACGCATAAAACCGCTCGGTAATGTAGTCGAGCGCCTGTTGCTATCACGTGAACTATTATCGCGCAAATCGCGTGCTAGATTACGATCTAAGCGTGCACCCGTAATCAACCTATTCTGCTCGGTGGCAAACCAAATCAATTCACTGAATAAGCCATAGTTATAAAAGCTAGCATTATTTTTCCAGTTATTCTCTTTTTTAATACGATGGGTATTAGTTTGAAAATCCGCGCCACTCTCCAATTTAAAATCTTGCCATAACCAGGTTGCCATCACTCGCCCACCGAAGGCTACACGATCTAAATTAGTGCTGGATTTGCCACTAATAGGAAAACGTAATGTGGTATTGTCCATAATATGATTGACATAATTGTAATAAATCTTAGCGTCGATTTTATCCCATATTTCGCCAAGATTATTCTTTTCAAAACGCATCCCCAAACTATCACGTTGTAATTGTGAGCCGTCTCGCCCTCGACCAGCATAACGCGCGGCACCGTCACCCTTGCCCATCGTAAATTCAAGCAAAGTATCAGCATCGGGTGTCCAGCCCAGTACAAGATCTGTGTTCCACTTTTTCCATTTAGAGGGAACAGTCACACCATGGCCATCCTTATAATCGCCTGCCTGGGACCGATTACCGATCAAACGCAGATAACCTTGTTGGTTGCCCAAACTAGCATCAATATTCTCATCGTGACGACCATTAGAGCCAACCAATAGGCTACTATTGGTTTTGATACCTGTTTGATCAAATTGTGGCGCTTGCCGTTCAAACAAAATCGTTCCTGCTGAAGCGCCCGATCCCCAAAGTACCGATTGTGGTCCCTTAATTAACGTTAATAAATCATAATTTTCTGGTGCAATATAAGAAGTCGGTGCATCCATACGAGAGGGGCAAGTGCCCAATATTTCACCACCATCGTTAAGGATTTTTAAGCGAGAACCAAACATACCGCGGAATACTGGATCACCATTGGTGCCACCGTTACGGATTTGGGAGAACCCGGGGATAGTTTTTAGATAATCAGAGCCATCGCTGGCAGGCACCGGTTGCCGTGGCGTTTTAGGCGAAGTCACCACCGTCAATGGCGAATACAAAGGCGCTGTAACCGTAATCACATCTTCATCATCGGGCTGATTTCCCTGTTTATTGGCCACTGTATAATCTAGCACTGATTCAGCAGCAGTATTAAGCGGCATCAACACCGTAATAGTAGCGATAGTGCATGATAATAAGGTTTTTTTATATAAACCATTTATGTCGAACATAGTGATCCCTAGACAATAAAAATGCCCCGATGAATAGACTACCTCGCATAACGAACGACGGTTTTGCAAGAAGCCTAATGAACTGTCATCAGGACAAAGCATTTTACGATCCTATCTGAAATTCATAAACAACCGCTAACATTTAAAATCAGGTGATACAATCGTAGCCAAGCCAGTGCTTCCTATAGCTGAGCGATATAACAATAATTGTGCTGATTTTTATCGCCGATTAACTGATTTTCTATTGAGCTAATCGGCGAATTACGGCATAAAGGGGGCCATATTGAAACGCTTGGACTTGATCAAATGAAATTGATTGGAAAAGTATTACTGACGCTATTACTGCTATTGATATTTTCTATGGTGTCATGTTACTTCCTGCTACAAACAAGTTGGGCTGCGGGTTGGATCGGTCGTTGGATCAGTGACAATAGTTCATATCGTCTCTCGCTAAAAAAAATCGAGCATGCTTGGGCACGACCTTGGCAACTCAGTTTTAATGATGTTGCTCTCACCACACGGGATAAAAAAACCGTGCTGAATGCACAGCACATCGTCATCGATCTAAAGTGGCGGCAATTTATCCACTTACGCCATTTCTCTATTGGACAGCTTAACAGAGTGCTACTTAAAAACGGCACACTCACTTTTGATAATGCACTGCCGGTGTTACCGTTCCAAGCTGATTCATTGCAGCTAAATAATATGACCTTGATAACCCATGTAGGTCAATGGCAGATTGCAGGCCAACAGGTCAATGCGGGATTCAAGCCTTGGCAGCCACAGATAGGCCATCCGTTAGGGGAAAACAGTCAATTTCAGCTGAGTGCCAATTCGCTGAATATTAACGGTATTCCCGCTGAACGGATTTTTGTACAAGGAGAAATACAAAATAAAGTACTAACGCTAAGTAATTTTGGTGCCAGTGTCGCCAAAGGTGAAATGACGGGAAGTGCAAGCCGTTCTGACGATGGTAGCTGGAAAATTAACCAATTACAATTAAGCAATATTGGACTACAAACCACGCAAACAGTGGATGATGTGTGGCAAAAGTTGATTCAGTTACCACTGCTGACCATCACCCATTTTGATCTGATCAATGCGCGTTTAGAGGGGCACAATTGGGCACTGAGTGATCTCGATTTAACACTCAAAAACATAAAATTAAATCAGGGAAACTGGCAAAGTGATAACGGTGAACTAACTCTGAACGCGGCTGATATTATCAGGGGTGACATGCACCTGGTTGATCCTGTTATGACGTTGGCATTATCAACTAACAAGGTCACTATCAACCAATTTTCAACCCGTTGGCAAGATGGCTTGATCACAGGCCAAGGGAGCTGGCAGCGCAACAACCATCGTCTACAGCTTGACGATCTAACGATAGCATCGTTGGTTTACAACTTACCGACAGATTGGCAACAACGCTGGCAACAAACACTGCCACATTGGTTGTCTGAGATTTATATCAGCAAACTCATGGTTAATCGCAATTTGTTGATGGATACTTCGCCTGATTTCCCTTTTCAAATCACCTCGTTAGACGGTTTTGGCACTAACCTGCTGCTCGCGCAGAACCATCAATGGGGAATATGGGCAGGAAAATTAAAACTCAATGCCAGTGATGCCACCTTTAATGAAACGGATATGCGGCACCTTGCGTTAGAATTCACTGCTAATAATCAGCACATCGATCTGCACGATCTGAGTGCTTTTACCAAAGATGGGTTACTGGAAGCAACGGCTAATATCGGGCAAACTCCCGATCGGCTTTTCTCACTCGAATTGACGGGGCGTTCGGTCGAACTGAATATTTTACAAAACTGGGGATGGCCAACCTTAGCACAGCAAGGTATCGGTGAGTTGAAATTAAAACTCAACGGCAGTCTCGCCGCTGGAGTCCCTTTAAAATCGGTGGTACAAGGTTCTTTACAGGTCGAAGATCGTCAAGGAAAGCACAGTTATCAATTGACACCACAGAGCGGAGGTTAGCACGGAAAAAAATCAACTTTGGTATTGCAACAATCGCTTAAATATTAACGTTAAAATAATGGAGATGACTGCTGTATGTGTATAAAAAAAATGGGCTTCTTACTGCTAGGTATGATGATGGCATTCACTGTTTCCGCGACGCCATTTCAAGAGGATAAGCAATATGAAACGCTCGATAAACAGGTCATTACCGATTCGCAGGTATTAGAATTTTTCTCTTTTTATTGCCCCCACTGTTATCAGTTTGATACAGAGTACCAGGTAGCTAAAACGATAAAAGCGGCGTTACCGAAAGGTGTTAAAATGGCGCGTTACCATGTTTCATTCGGTGGTGCAATGGGCCATGAGCTAACTCGAGCCTGGGCGGTTGCCGTCGCGCTAGGTGTAGAAGATAAAATTGCACCTTTGATGTTTGCAGCGGTACAAAAAACACAAACCATTAAAAAAGCAGCGGATATTCGTAAAATTTTTATCCAGGCAGGTGTTAAGGGAGAGGATTACGACAGTGCGCTTAACAGCTTCGTGGTAAAAGCACTGATTGCACAGCAAGAAAAAGCAGCGACAGATTTTAATCTGAAGGGCGTCCCTACGATGTTCGTCAAGGGCAGATACATGATTAAAAATGAAGGTATCGATACCAGTTCAAAAGAGGCTTATGCCAAGCAATATGCCGATGTGGTGAAATTCTTACTGAAGCAATGATAGGATTTTTGGTTATATTTTATTTTCCCACCCAAGGTACAGGGTTCTTATGGTAACTTGGGTGGGATTGATACTGGTTGCTAGCAGTCTAGTCTGTACGCTGAAGCCAGCACCTCTAATCAAATACGTATTCTCTCCGTCATCCTGCGAATGTAATCTTAACTATCATCGCGGTCAAGCCAATGGTAAACGTAGGCACCACCACCACATAATATTGGCAATGTAACCGTGAGTACTATCGCTACCACAGGAAGCGCAAAAGTGAACGCGACAGCTCCCCACGCAAGACCGATGGCTCCCGAAACAGCGACAAGAGGGTTTTTCTTTATCCATGTGCCGAAGCTCCTCATTTTTGAGCCTAAGCGCTCCATCCATGTTGTTTCTTTTGGTGTTGTATTGCCTGAGAGCGGTGTATAAACTGCAGGGGCTACGCCTTCATCTGATGCCTCTATCGGTGGTTCTGTACTTAGCAGTCGCTGTGGAGTGTTTGGTGCGGATACGTTAACATCCGGAGGCGGGTTGCTCCCAACGCCCCGAGTCACACTTCCACGCATTTCATTGCTGGGGGAAACACGGTTGGGCTCATGATGAGTATTACCTAAACCTACTACTGCTCTCCTCTGATGCTCCTGGGGAGGAGCGGAAGACAAGTTTTCTACCGGCACCCTCGATCCTGATCGTGCTGTGCCTAAACATCCACCCATTACTTTATCCTTAACTTTATATTTATATGTTAAGAACAATAAAGTATAAAAAAGTTGACATCAATCCCATTCGTTCCATTTTGAATAATTCAGGCCTGAAATCAAAAAAATTACGTCAAAATGTAACACCCACGGCCCTGGCAACAGCTAGCACAAACACCACTGCATCATCAACCTATCCTCGGTTTTATTTCCTAGAAAAATGTGATTCTAAATGGAGGAGGGGCTTGCAATTATTCAGCTAATATGCAACGCCCGCGAAATAATATCCACAGTTAAAATAAAAAATCAATAACTATATGTTAGATAAATTTTAATTATAACATGATGATTATTATCATAATAATATGTCATGAATAGCTATTACTCGCTTATCATGTCGCCAAAAGCATTTTTTACTCACAAACTTATGCACAGTTTATAACACCAGGATTTTGATGCGATAACGCTCTCTTTTTCATAAAAAAGGTAACGAAAGTTCGTCTCCTGCCGCGAGTTGTGGCATGCTTATATGACAGTTTCGAACAGCTCTTACAAAATAAAGATAAAACAATTTTATGGTACAAGTTAAAGTAAATCCTTTAATCCTGGTTGATGGCTCTTCGTATCTCTATCGGGCTTACCATGCGTTTCCCCCTCTGAGCAACGCAAACAAAGAACCAACGGGGGCGATCTATGGGGTGATGAATATGTTGCGCAGCTTATTGTTGCAATATAATCCGAGTCATATCGCTGTGGTGTTCGATGCCAAAGGTAAAACTTTCCGTGATACACTTTTCGCCCAGTATAAATCTCATCGCCCTCCGATGCCCGATGATTTACGCTCACAAATCGAACCCTTACATAACCTGATGCAGGCGATGGGATTGCCTTTGCTCGTAGAGCCTGGTGTTGAGGCTGATGATGTCATCGGAACCTTGGCACAACAGGCAGAAAAAGCAGGTCATGCTGTTTTAATCAGTACCGGTGATAAAGATATGGCACAGCTTGTCACACCAAATATTACCCTGATTAATACCATGAATAATACGCTCTTGGGGCCACAGGAAGTCTGCGATAAATACGGTGTGCCACCAGAGTTAATGATTGATTTTCTCGCATTGATGGGCGATTCCTCCGATAACATACCGGGCGTACCGGGTGTTGGAGAGAAAACTGCACAAGCCTTGTTGCAAGGAATGGGGGGCCTGGATACGTTATTTGGCGATTTGGACAAAATCGCTACCCTGACTTTCCGTGGCGCTAAAACCCTGGCTGCAAAATTGCAGCAAAATAAAGAGCTGGCTTATTTATCCTATCAATTAGCGACGATCAAAACTGATGTTAAGCTCGATATCACCTGTGATGAGTTGCAGATCACGCCCCCAGATGTCGATAAACTGCACCAACTTTTGTCTCGCTATGAGTTTAAACGTTGGCTGGTTGAGCTGGAATCTGGCAACTGGTTGAGCGATAAAAAAGATCAACCAACGGTAAAAATTAATCAATCTTCATCGACAGAGAATCATGCCCTAGTGACTACACCGCGGGTAACGCATCAACTCTCACAAGAAAACTATCAGACAATTTTGGATACACAAACATTGTCTGCTTGGATCGATCGTCTTAGTCAAGCGGATCTCTTTGCTTTTGACACCGAAACCGATGGTCTGGATATACTTGGCGCTAATTTAATCGGTCTTTCTTTTGCCATTGCGGCAGGTGAAGCGGCGTATTTGCCATTAGCGCATGACTATCTCGGCGCACCCGATCAGCTAGATCGCGATCAGGTTTTAAACATGCTAAAACCATTATTAGAAAATGAGCAAGTGCGTAAAGTAGGGCAAAATCTTAAATTCGACAAAAGTATTCTGGCTAACTATGATATTGATCTAAAAGGGATCACGTTTGATACCATGCTCGAATCTTATATCTTGGACAGTACCGATCGTCATGACATGGATAGTTTGGCTGAACGCTATTTACATCATAAAACCATCACCTTTGAAGACATTGCTGGCAAAGGTAAAAAACAACTGACCTTTAACCAGATTGCCCTAGAACAGGCCGTGCCTTATGCTGCGGAAGATGCAGATGTGACACTCCAGCTTCATTGGATCCTGTGGCCACAATTACAACAAAGTAACGCCTTGATGCGGGTATTTCAGGATATTGAAATGCCATTATTAGCGGTATTATCACGTATCGAACGTACAGGCGTATTGATCGACCCGTCTATTCTGGCGGAGCATTCTAAAGAGCTGACCATTCGCCTGGCTGATTTGGAAACACAAGCTCATCTTTTGGCAGGAGAATCTTTTAATCTGGCATCACCTAAGCAATTGCAGGTTATTCTTTATGAAAAACAAAAACTTCCCATACGGAAAAAAACGCCACGTGGCGCACCTTCAACGGATGAAGAAGTACTCGCAGAACTGGCGTTAGATTATCCGTTACCCAAGGTGCTATTGGAATACCGTGGGCTGGCAAAGTTGAAAACAACCTATACCGATAAGCTCCCGTTGATGATTAATCGGCTTTCAGGTCGAATCCATACCTCATATCATCAGGCTGTCACGGTGACTGGGCGTTTATCCTCTCGTGATCCAAATCTGCAAAATATTCCGATACGGAATGAAGAAGGGCGACGTATTCGTCAAGCATTTATTGCGGCACCTGACTATCGTATTTTAGCGGCGGATTATTCCCAGATCGAACTGCGTATTATGGCGCATCTTTCTCAGGATCCAGGATTGCTAAACGCTTTCGCTGCCGGTAAAGATATTCACTGTGCTACTGCTGCTGAGGTGTTTGCTGTGCCGTTAGATAACGTCACCTTTGATCAACGTCGCAGTGCCAAAGCGATTAATTTTGGCTTGATTTATGGCATGAGCGCGTTTGGGCTGGCGCGTCAATTAGGCATAACACGTGCTAAAGCACAAAAATATATGGATCTGTATTTTGAACGTTATCCCGGGGTAATGGACTATATGGAACGCACCCGTAAACAGGCCGCCGAACAGGGTTACGTCACCACCTTGGAGGGTCGACGTCTCTATTTGCCGGATATTCAATCGCGTCATGTTATGCGACGTAAAGCCGCCGAGCGTGAAGCGATTAATGCCCCGATGCAGGGCAGCGCCGCTGATATTATTAAACGTGCGATGATTAAGATCGATACCTGGTTACAACAAGAGACCGAACTACGGGTACAGATGATTATGCAAGTACATGATGAACTGGTATTTGAAATCGATGAACGTGATTTGGATGAGGTGCAGCCAAAGATCCGTGCTCTAATGGAAGAACAAAGCATACAGCTGAGGGTACCTTTACAAGTTGATATCGGGGTCGGCGATAATTGGGACCAAGCACATTAGTGAAATTGTTGTAGATAATATTTGCAAGAAGTTTATTCGCCTAGAGGGAGCTTATTAAACCAACCGTCTAATTTTTCTCGTAATTTGTCGACACCTATTTTTTTCGGTGACGAGAAATTTTCCACCTGAATATCTCCCATAAAGGGGAGTATAGCTTCACGTACCATATTAAGTTGAGTATTAGCCGCACTTGAAGCCAATTTGTCTGCTTTAGTAAGCAGCAACAAAATTGGAATGCCAACAGCAACCGCCCAAGTAATCATTTGTTGATCCAACGCTTTCAGCGGATGACGAATATCCATGAGTATGACTAATCCTTTTAGACAATGACGGTTCTGTAGATATTCATTCAATGCACGTTGCCATTTATTTTTTATTTCTTCCGGCACTTCGGCGTAACCATAACCGGGTAGATCAACCAGACGAGCGCCATCAATGACGCCGAATAAATTGATCAATTGTGTCCGCCCCGGTGTTTTACTGGTTCTCGCTAAGCTTTTTTGATTGGTTAATGTATTGAGTGCACTGGATTTACCCGCATTAGAACGACCTGCAAATGCAATCTCAATACCTTCACCAGCGGGAAGGTAGCGGATATCCGGCGCACTGGTGATGAAGTGGGTCTTATGATAATCGTGTTTTTTGATAGTCAAAATTTTTGTTTCCCTTAATAGACACTGACACCCCGCGATTATAACGGTGTCGAAAGGAAAAGAGTGAGTTTATCTTTTTCCTTTTGTTACATACAAAGAGTCACTGCGCTTTTTCGCCCATTTTTTCCTCATCTGAGCACAGTGAAAAAGATTGGAAACAGGTTCTTACACTCTGGCTATTGATAGTCAAGCAAAACAATAATTTTTGTAACAATTTAGTTTGCGACATATAGTATAAATGGTTATTTGTTAGATATGCTTTACTTACTCTAACAACGCGCTTGCCAGCGCCATGAGCTTTTGGAAATAAAAAATGCAAGAGAACCATAAAATACTCGTTGTCGATGATGATATGCGCCTGCGAGCGCTTTTAGAACGCTACCTAACTGAGCAAGGTTTCCAGGTTCGCAGTGTCGCCAATGCTGAACAAATGGATCGCTTGCTAACTCGGGAATCATTCCATCTACTCGTCCTTGATTTAATGCTACCCGGGGAAGATGGCTTGTCTATCTGTCGCCGTTTGCGCAGTCAAAGTAATCCCATGCCCATCATTATGGTCACGGCTAAGAGCGAGGAAGTTGATCGTATCGTCGGTCTGGAAATAGGAGCAGATGATTATATACCCAAACCTTTTAATCCACGTGAGCTACTCGCTCGTATCCGCGCCGTATTACGCCGTCAAGCGAATGAATTACCGGGCGCGCCCTCACAAGAGGAAGCCGTCATCACCTTTGGTAAGTTCAAACTGAATCTCGGCACCCGTGAAATGTTTCGTGAGGATGAACCCATGCCGTTGACCAGCGGTGAGTTCGCTGTGCTAAAAGCGCTAGTCAGCTATCAAAAGGAACCGTTATCCCGTGATAAGTTGATGAATTTCGCTCGAGGACGTGAATACAGTGCGATGGAACGTTCGATTGACGTACAAATCTCGCGCCTACGCCGTATGATAGAAGAAGATCCAGCGCACCCGCGTTACATTCAGACCGTTTGGGGTTTGGGCTACGTATTTGTACCAGACGGTAGTAAAGCATGATGCGATGGTGCCTTTCTCCGCGTAGTTCATTTACGCGTACTTTGTTACTAATTGTTACCCTGTTGCTTGTCAGTTTAGTGACCACTTATTGGGTAGTGCTCAACTTCGCCATTCTGCCTAGTTTGCAGCAGTTCAATAAAGTACTGGCTTATGAAGTCCGTATGCTGATGACCGATCGGCTGCAATTGGAAGATGGTATGCTAATCGAAGTTCCAGAGGCTTTTCGACGCGAAATCTACCGTGAATTAGGCATTTCTCTCTATACCAATGCCGCAGCGGAGGAAAATGGTCTACGTTGGGCACGATACTACAAATTTCTTAGCGAACAAATGGCTCAACAATTAGGTGGCCCAACGGATGTGCGGGTTGAAGTCAATCAGGATTCTCCCGTTGTCTGGCTGAAAACATGGTTATCACCCGACATCTGGGTTCGGGTGCCCTTAACTGAGATACATCAGGGCGATTTTTCACCCCTTTTCCGCTATACATTAGCCATTGTCTTACTCGCGGTAGGCGGTGCCTGGTTATTTATCCGCTTGCAAAATCGCCCATTGGTAGAATTAGAGCACGCCGCATTTCAGGTAGGCAAAGGGATGATCCCTCCCCCATTACGCGAGTACGGTGCGTCAGAAGTGCGTTCAGTTACCCGATCCTTTAACCAAATGGCAGCAGACGTTAAATTATTATCAGATGACCGAACATTATTAATGGCAGGAGTCAGTCACGATCTACGTACTCCTTTAACTCGTATCCGACTGGCAACAGAAATGATGAGTAAGCAAGATGCTTATCTTTCTGAATCCATTAATAAAGATATAGAAGAATGCAGCGCCATCATTGAACAGTTTATCGACTATCTGCGTACTGGACAGGAAATATTGGCAGAAACGGTCGATCTCAATCCAATTCTCGGTGAAGTCATTGCCGCCGAAAGCGGTTACGAGCGAGTGATTGAAAGCGGGTTATCAGATGACGAATTGATAGTCAATGTGGATCCGTTATCCATCAAACGTGCTTTGGCAAATATGATGACCAACGCAGCGAACTATGGTAACGGTTGGATAAAGGTCAGCAGTGGTGATGAATTACAACGCGTCTGGTTCCAAGTTGAAGATGATGGTCCTGGTATCAAACCCGAAGAGCTACAACATCTGCTGCAACCTTTTGTCCGTGGGAATAGCGCTCGTACCACCAGCGGTACTGGATTAGGGCTGTCGATTGTGCAGAGGATTGTTAACTCTCATGCCGGCGTGCTCGATATTGGTGTAAGTGAGCTTGGAGGTTTACGTATTCGTGCTTATATTCCGAAAGCGGAAGGATTTTATTAACCATAAAAATCAATAAATTAAAAATAAAAAGTCACAATCGACTTAATCCAACGGAGATACTCGAATAATATGACCGTCAGGGTCTTCAACGAGAAAAGTACGACCAAAGACTTCAATGTAGGGTTTCTTCACGATCTTAATATGGGGGTTCTTTTGCCATTCTTCAAAGAGGTGATCTACCTCTTCGTTAGAAGGCAACATAATGCCGATCTCAGAGAATCGAGGAATAGCAGCATCTGGGGTTGTTCCACCCGTCCAAATGGCAAACAGTGCTTTACCACTGTCGACGGCAGCAAATGCCACATAGCGCGGACTCGAAAACACGGGCTCCGAATTAAAAATTGTTTTGTAGAATACTGTCGAACGTTCGATATCAGAGACGTAGACAAGCTGCAGGTTGGGTTTAGGGGACACCGTTACCATATATTCCTCATGTTACTTCGATTTAGATCAAGAAATTCAGTCTCCCCCTATCGCTAGGAAAATAGCAGTACAGAGACTTGAACGGAGCCGGAAAATACTATGAAGGATCAGATTTGTCAAAAAATCTCCTGATTAGCAAGAAACCTAAGCCAAGTCTCCAATAATTATGCCTAAAAAAACAACTCATTGATTTAAAATTATTTTAATTTCAATGAGGAAATTATCTTTCCATATCGAAAAATGGCTTCAGTACTGGCACCACCGAAGTGACCGGTTAGCATGGCTTAGCTTCCTTGTCAATCGAGATATTTATTAACAAAATCGATCACGTTACATGGCGCCTTCTATAAGACATGCCATGTCGATGTTAATAGGCCCTTCTGGCAAATTCAGTTCGAATAAATCATATAGGTTAGTTTCTCCTACCTTTTTATTCTGTAAAATATGCCGGATATTTACAAGAGCAGAATTTCCTACCCTTTTATTCTGTAAAATACGCTGGATATTTACAAGAATAGAATTATCCTCATCAATGTAATTATTCAAATGAGTTCTGTGTGGCGCAGAAACATAAACAAGACGGCTGTCATCTTTAGTCATAAAACCACAACTACATAGCTCTCTTAAATTTTGATACTTAGAGTCTTTGCCTTCTATTTTATTTTTCAAAAGATTCCCACGGAATTCACCAGTTTCGTTACCTCGATTTGATAATTCAAGTTTACCACTTGTAAAATGTGCAAAGAACGTACTATTACCTTCAGCACCAGATAGATGTGAAAATTGCTCTTTAGCGTATCTAGGGTCATCAAGTTTTTCGCGAATTTCTTCTCTCACGGATTCATCATCTGACATTGTTTGAATCCGTGACTCGGTAAGTGCACTTTGTGATAAAACTTCTCTAAATTCATAGAGATCATCGTCAAAATCGTTACATATTTTTAAGGTACATACTTCATTGTAATAATTTTCATAACGATAATCTAATGGCTCAGATTGAAAAATTGTATATTCTTCAGCGTGAAGAGAATATGACCAGGTTTCTTGTTGTCCCATGTTCTGATTAATTCGAATCTGAAAATGATGTCGATGCTCTTCATCGGCCATCTCCCGTAATTTATTAAATTTGTATGCCATTATTATTGGCGTGCGTTCATTTGACGGGCATAAATCAGGCACGGCCAGTTGTTCGTATAGTGCTATAATACGCTCTCTTTTGGCTCCGTTTCTGAAAAATTTATCAATAATTGTATCGATCAATCCCATTTTTGCGGCTTCGTTACCCGAAGCGGCTTCCATTATTGTCCCGATTCTCCTGTCGTTTAACTTGAAACCCCCTCCTAAACTATCGCTCAATAGACTTGAACAATGAGAAGTTGTTGTCATGCTGCCTCCATCCTATATAACGATCGTGCTTTAATGAACCAAAATTGATGACAAACCATTATACCCATATCGGTTAAATGGCGTTTCACACTAAGCCGACATGTCTTATAGTGATACTCTTGCAAAAATGTTTTTAAAAATCAACGAGAAGCCGCTAAAAGACAAAACCAGTACATTCAAGTAGCATGAGTGTCATTACCACTTGGTAAGTGTTAGGAAAATGTTAAGTAACCATTGACAAAATAGTAAGCAATGTATAGTAATCTTATGTGTTTTTTTGTAAAAAATCATTAATAAAATGAATAATAAAGAGATGATTTTATACTTAATGGCTCTCGTAAGCTGAATGGATTGTCTACGAGGATATTACTTCAGTTCTACATAACCTGAGTTCGGGATAAGGAATTGACGTTTATTTTCTCTAATTTTTTGCTCAAGAATAGATAAGTGCCTCGTACTTCAAGATAATGATGTTTGCGGACATTATTCATCACGAAATAGCGAGACACGCATGAACGATATTACCGAACTTTATTGCTTAATGGATGATTTTTGCAAAAAATTTGAGCCACTACTCAATGCAAAGCTCCTAACGGATGGGTCCAAGCAGCGTATCCGTGCCAGTTCTCTTTCCGAACTACTCAGTATTCGTCTAACCTCTGAATTGGCACTGAATTGTTCAAACATCGTCACGTTATAAAATAGGCGGCTTATCCCGAATTCAGGTTGAGTAAGTTTCAGGGCACAATGACAACGCACCCTGCATCATTCGCAGGCACTTTTCTATGCTACAATGCGCCGCATTTTAATTTTTCCTTGTTCAGCACCCCATGTATTAGGAATGCTGTATGGGGTGCTGATAAAAAAATACACGAAAAAGACTTTACATGCACGAGAATAAAGAGAGTACAACCGCAGCACCTTCCCCTGACGGGAGCGCGCTAAGGCAGGGTTACCCTTCAGGGCGTTTCTCTGTAGCACCGATGCTGGATTGGATTTACTGGAAATAATAATCAATAGGTTATGTTTTTATGGTGTACCATTGGTGTACTGCTTACTGTAAGCTCCTATCAATTTGTTACCAAGCCTAACCTCAAAAAGTGTTCCTCAATATGGAACATATGCTATACTGTTCCATATTGAGGAACATGGATAATGTCATGATAAAAAGCTTTGAGCATAAGGGGTTGAAAAAGTTTTTCCTCAAAGACGATAGTAGTGGCATTGAGCAGAAATTGGTTAACCGTATAAAAACACGGCTTACCGTAATTGACGCCGCTAGCTGCACAGACGGAATCGACATGCCTGGCTACGATCTGCATCAGCTTAACGGTGATCGTAAAGACATCTGGTCAATTAGTGTTTCCGGTAACTGGTGTATTACTTTCAGATTTATTGATGGTGATGCAAAAATTCTCAACTTGGAGGATTATCACTAATGAGAATGGCTAACCCTGCCTACCCTGGCGAAATTATTGCAGAAACGCTGGAAGACATGCATGTGAGTCTCCGACAGTTCGCAAAAGCAATGGATATAGCACCGTCAACGGCCAGTCGGTTACTATCTGGTCAAACCACAGTCACGCCGGAAATGGCATTGAGACTGTCAGCCGTTGTTGGCAGCACCCCTGAAACCTGGTTAAAAATACAGACAAATTACAGTTTGCATGAAGCCAGACAAAAAACAGACATCAGCCATTTGCACAAACTGGCTTTTGCCTGATATACCCTTCGTCTTTGAAGTTGCCGCTAGGCGGCCAGGGTGTAAGACCGATGAGCGTAGACATACTACGTGATTCGGCGCGCACCCGCAGCCAACAACGCGGCGGCATCAAAGGTGAAGGGTATATCACTGCTTTTGGGACGTTACCGGGGATCGTGAGTCAGTAAAAGCGTCAATACGAAAGTGTACTGAGAAACTAGAAATACAATAGAATGACTAAAAATGCACGAAAATAAAGCCCCCACCCACCCGTACCAAAGCAGTGATAACAGCAGCCCCGCGCCAAAATACCCCGCTAACCGTTTTTCCGTCGCGCCTATGCTCGATTGGCTTGGACTGATTAATAATAAAATTAATATATTAAATGGTTATGGTGTACTGATTGGTGTTAAAAATCACATTGTTATTTTATTTACAGTGTTCAAATTCTTTTTTGGCTTCTTTTCTGCGTTTGTCAATAAAAGCTGCTAAATCATTAACGTGTACCATTCTAGGCGCTTTTTGTGTATTTCCCATGCGAAAAGTAGGTATTGGCAGATCACCGGCGCCGGCTTTCTTATCCGCGGTAGATGGTTTCATGCCAAGATAGCGCTCAGCAATACTGGAAAGTGGGATTGTTGATGTTTCGAATTCAGCCATTAACAGAAACATAGTATTCATTTTGCAAACCTCCTCATTTTTTACTGCTTCGAGTAAAAATGTTTTGTACTTTACTTTTCGAATCTTTAGGTTCCTTATACCCACTCATTTACGGTGTTTTCGATGACTAAGGCGATAACTTCTATGGCCTCCGCAAGGCTGTCAATTAAATACATGAACTTCAATGAGAACCAGAGAATCACCATTGTCTATGCGCTCAAGCACTACCCCACGTTTATTTGCTATTTTTTGCTCCAGTTACGCCATTGCACAGCGCATCATTACGGACAGCAGGCGAGGAAAGATACATTTGTAAAAATGGGGGGTTGTGTTGGCGGTTCATACAATTGCTGGCAGCTGGTGTCATTCGATCACCTGTTATGGTGTGAATAGATGATCATCTTCATCGATAATTTTTTCCATTTCTGATGTTAAAATTTAGGTGTTTAAAAAGCCGACCGGAGTTGGTTTTTTGAAAATGAGTGGCCTTTTAAATTATAAAAATATTGAACCTTTGGCAGTGCCATGCAATCACTTGTTATGGTGTGAATAGATGATCACCTTCATCAATGATTTTTTCCATTTCTAACGTCAGAATTTAGGTATTCAAAAAGCCGACCGGAGTCAGTTTTTTGAAAGCGAGTGGCCTTTAAAATCATAAACATGTCGCTAAATAACAAAAGTATATTTTTTAGCGCGTGAGTTTGTTGCCTAACAATGGCTAACTGCTTATTGAACAACAAGGTTAATGGATTTATCCGATGAGTCAATTTTGGGATGGGGTAAGCGCATTGATTCCCTGGTGTTGTTTTATGATCAATAGCACATAACCCCATCCGAAAACTGACTCTGTTGGATATTCTTTTGTACTTGACGTTGGTGTTTCAGGCACGATTCTCGTGAATCACCCATGTCACCACAACTAAATAAAATAGTAGCCGACTATACCCATAACACTACGTCAACAACAATGGATGGATTCATTCATCGCAATGCCCTCCCAAAGTGAGTGGTGTGTATTTCATGATAAAAATGCTGTCGTTTTATTGGCGTGGACTTACCTCTGTAATGAGAAAAGTACAAAACGTATATGGAACACAGTAGAAAGACGCTAGAGTGAATATGGCTCAAATTTGCTCTTTGCCTGAAAAAGCGACTTTTTTACTGTGGGGTATGACACTGACCGCAACACTGCGATGTCTTTCTGGGATATTCCCAACACAAAAAGCATTGCGGTTTCAAATTGGACGGAGGGTTAATTCAGGAAAGACTTCCCGCAATTCGGAAAATTGAGTAATATCGAAAGCAGCCATAGCAGCCTCTCGGTAAGGTTGTGGTGGTTAGCTGACAGGGGTGGTCTGCGCCATCTTCTGTTAGCGCTATCTAAAATTAATTAATGTTGAAGGCGATTGCCTCGCCGTTTCCAATTGAACTATTTGCGGGTCATTTCATTTCTCCATTGAGTTATGATGCGATACAACGGTTTTTCATGGGTAAGCTGTTCGTCCCAATGTTTTTTTGATTGGCCGCTTTTCTTGATCGGTAAAGTCAATTGTCTATAGGCGCTCAAGGTATTTTTGAAGCGGTTACTCATCCACGAGAGATTGCTCACGCCGTTGTTGCTGAGTAGTTCGGAGCTTCAAATTGAATTGGAGGTTACCCACTTCTTTGATCGAGACTATCCAATACCCACCTTTAGGATAGGCTTTTAACACCCAAGCCAATCGGTTGACTACCTATAGGGAGAAATTGGGGTGGGATGTAGTTATCTAAACCTTTTGTTTTGCAAAATGTGATTAATTGATTTAAAAAATGGATTCCTGCTTTTCGATATATTTTTTGTAATGTGTTTTCTATGGTTCGGTGAGAAAGATGTAGTTTTTTGGCTATCTCTTTAGCACTCAGAGAATATAAAGCAAAAAATATCACCTCAAGTTCTTTTTTAGAAAACAATTTTTTTGTTGGATGAAAAACCGGTAAATGAGGTAGCTCTCCATTAATGCATTGCAACGCAGAAAAGAAAGCGCATTTTCTGCTATGGAAAATAATCCCTATACATTTCCCCGCTTCATTATAAAGCGGGGATTTTTCACAAATATAAGGTTGAACTATTTGCTTACGCCCATAGGGATAAATATCCAGTGAAGAGAGACTTTGTTGCGTTTCACGGACTTGGCGGTCATGCTCCTGAAAATAACAGGCAAACTTTGCGGTAAGGTGCGGGATATCACTGCCCAACCGACCTTTGAGGCTAAAATTAGCGGGAAGATTCAATAGTTCAAACCAGGCTTTATTAGCATACAAGTAGCGTGATTCATTATCTTTAATGCCCCAGGGATCAGCGCTATTTTCGCACAGCAATATAAGCTGTTTTGATATCTCATCCGTCGTATATTGTGCGTTATTATCCGTTCTCATTTTTTAGGAACGGCTTCATGGATAATCCACGTTATCAAAGTTAAACAAAATAGTAGGCCGGCTACCCATAATATTATGTCAACAACAATGGATTCATTCATCACAATGACCTCCTCAAATGGATAGGGTGAATTACTTAGTGAGAGTGAATGTTAATGAAAAAGATGAAGGTTACTAGACTCCTCTGAGGAGTCTATCTTTATTCTCTTTTTTGTGATAAGGGCGCTACCGTTTCTATTCGCGCTGTTTACATTCCTGTAATGCGAAGAGTACAAGACGTACATGAAACACAGTGAAAAGACCATAGAGTGAATAGGGCTCAAATTTGCTCTTTGCCTGAGCTAACGTTTTTTTTACCACGGGGTATGATACTGAACGTAACAAAGCAATGTTTTTTTGAGACACGCCTAATGAAAAAAGTAATCCTGTTTCAAATTGGGCTGGAGTTAATTCAGGAAAGACTTCCCGTAATTCGGGAAATTGAGTAATATCGAAAGTAGCCATTACAGCCTCCCATAAGGTTGTGGTGGTTAGCTGACAGGGGTGGCTGGAACCGCCTCTGTTAGCGCTATTTAAAATTTTGTACGTCGCCGTCACTGATTGAGCTATTTTCTAGGTTATCATTCTTCTCCGTTGTTGAGTTATGTTGTGGTACAGAAGATTTTTTGTGGTAGGCTACCCGCTTCGTTGTTTTTCAATGCAATGTTCCTTTTGGTAGAGTGTGTACAAGCGTTCGGTGCCTTTTTGCTGAAAAACAGGTGAAAATTTAATGAAGTCCTCGTCGCCTTGGACACCGATTAATTGTGAAAAGTAAGAGTAACGTCATGATGATTTCCTTGTTAGGTTAGGATAATCACCGCTTAGAGGTGCAAAACTCTACTTAATGGCGGTGAGCTGAACAGGGTTTGCACTACCGGCTAACAAGGCCCCGGCGAGCCTTTCGACTCCCCCATCCAACCCACCATTTCAGATGGTGTGCAGGATTTACGCACAAAAAAACCACGTCTGGCGCGGCATGCATGCGCCTTGTTAGATATCTGGGGTGCAAATCCCTACACCTGATTTTGCAGGTGCCTGGTGATATATAGCCCACAGTTAATACTTTCGTCAATATAATGAATTAAAACTCTGAGCTGAAGAAGGACTTCGCTATGACACAACTTGTATTTGATACCCTATAAATTTTTAAAATATATTGAAATTGCTGATTTTCCTAAGGTGAGATGGTCACACTCATCGATGATTTTTTCCATCATTCATTCTCCCCTATTAACGTGCCGTAACGTTGCTTTTTCTGTTGTCTGTGTTGTGATACAACCATACATCAGGGAGCAAGCGATTGTTTAGGCTATCTCCTTGCTAATAATCACGTAGAGAAGGAAATGGTAATGCATTAGACTTGTTGCCTAATAAATAAGCGAACATTTTTTAGGCATTTTTAGGGGTGCGTTTTGCATTACCTCGTGCGAAAAAATCGCTTAGAGGCCCTTCTATGACGCCCACTGTTGCTTAATAAACATCAATATACTATTAGGCAACAAGTCTATTGAATATATGCTTTTTGCCACCCATGAGTGCCAGTTCAATTTTACGTGCTAACCGCCCTATCTTTACGGCGCTGAGCGACTAAAACAGCCCGACGAGCTTTGTAGCGACTTTTTGCGGGGCCCTTAGAGGGCTTCCAGATTATGGTTACCATAAAACAACTCCAATTCAGTGGATTAGGGATGAGATGGCAGGTACTGATATCCTGCATGTTGTCACTGAGGTGTTCAGTTCTTACATCTGACAAGGGTGCATTCATTACGTATAGAAAATTAAACCACGGCTGAATTTACGTACGCGTCAGCCCGCGCCTTCACCTCATCCCAAAACCATCGGGTTCTGGTCTTACCGGTTAAAGTGAGAGTTCAAAATGTTAAAGAGCATCCGTGTAAGCGGTTTACATCAGAGTCCACTAAAGTTGTTAATATGTTATTTTTTTGACTATATCTTCCCTTTTTCTCGCATTTTATTTTCTCCCTTCCTTGGCCGCTGTATTGATAGTATTAATTTATAAAATAATAAACCATTAGTCAAGTTAATAGTAAATAAAAATTATTATTTAATTAACTAGTTGACTAATTTATATATTTTTAATGTTATTTGTAGATGTAAATCATCAGACTCAAAACAGTAGGCAATAGACCTCTTCGGAAACTATAGCAGGCGCCATGTAACGTGATCACTTTTGTTAATAAATATTAATTAATATCAATATGTTATTTCTGATTTTCATAATCAACTGATACGGCGCCTGCTATAGCATTCATGTAGGAATGTTGGTAAAAATCTCCTGAACAAGGAGCCCCCATGAAATATGAACAAATAAAGGTATTGGAAGAGGAAAAATTTCGGCGCTTAACCGGAGTTAAACGCAGTACATTTGAAAAGATGATAAAGATATTGAATGAAGCAGATAAATGTAAGCAAGGGAAAGGAGGTCGGAAACCCAAGCTGGGTTTAGAAGATCGCTCATTAATGGCCCTTGAGTATCTACGGGAATATCGCACTTATTTTCATGTTAGCCGAAGCGATGGGGTGAGTGAGAGCACCTGCTATGAAACGATTAAATGGATAGAAAATACGCTAATAAAGCATCCTGATTTTGCACTCCCTGGACGCAAAGCTTTATTAAAAAGTGATAGGGAGTATGAGCTCGTTCTTATTGATGCCACAGAAACGCCGATTGAACGTCCCAAAAAAAACAAAAGCAGTTTTACTCAGGAAAAAAGAAACGACCCACCTTAAAAACCCAAGTGATCGTCGATAAAAAAAGCAAAGCAGTCATCTGTACAAGCTTTACTCATGGGAGGCGTCATGATTTTAGGTTGTTCAAAGAGTCTGGCGTGCGAATACATCCTGAAATCAAAACAGTGACAGATACAGGTTACCAAGGGCTTGGCAAGATCCATTCAAACTCGGCGTTGCCTAAGAAAAAGACAAAGAAAAATCCCTTAACAAAAGAAGATAAACGCAACAATCGTGAGTTATCAAGCCAGCGTGTATTAAACGAAAATGTCATTGGTATGATTAAACGATTTAAAATCGTATCAGATCGTTATCGAAACAGGCGAAAACGTTTTGGATTACGAGTAAATATCCCCCGGCAAAGCCGGGGGCTTTAATTATTAGCCCCTAGAAGAGGCCAACAAACCTTGAACCGCCTGAAGGCGGTCATTACATCCTAAGCTTCAATTGTTCATAATGATTGTCTTGTTTTTCTTGGTATCGAATGTAAGCTCGTATCAGCTCTTCGTTCAAACCCACTGTAGATACAAAGTAACCTCTAGCCCAAAAATTCTCACCACTATAATTCCGGACTTTACCCATAAACCGTCGTACGATTGAGATTGCACTTTTTCCTTTTAGATAACCCATTACATATGACACTGAATATTTCGGCGGAATACTTATGCAAATATGGATATGATCAATCATCAAATGTCCTTCAATAATTTTGCATTCCTTCTGACTTGCTAACTCGTGAAACATCTCACCGAGATGCTTTCTAATTTCACCAAATATTGTTTTTTTACGGCCTTTCGGGATAAAAACAATGTGATACTTACAATCCCATTTCGTATGGCTAAGACTCTGGTAATCTTTCATTTGAATTTCCTATCTCTTGGTCGAGATAGAAGATTCGGGTGACCGCACCACACGGTCAAACCTTACGGAGTCCCCCGGCAAAGCCGGGGGATTACCTAATTTTATTTAATCTGATTGCAGCAATTTATAACATGGAAATTAGATAAATCAGAGTTTCCGAAGAGGTCTAATGAAAACCGAGTGTCACACGTTGGTAGAAGGCTGGCCCCCGTCTCATTTTCTCACCACGTTATGTGAGTTGGAACTCACTCACCGTGAGACAGCGCGGCTTAAACGCTATCTGCAGGAGTCAAAATTACCCACAGGCAAAACGTTGCACAGCTTCAGCCTGCAGGTATTCCCCTCACTCAACGGAGCACAAGTGGGGCCATTGTGCAACAGCAGTGACTGGCTAGATGAGTGCCATAATGTGCTGCTTTTTGGGCCGAGCAGGGTGGGCAGAACGCCTCTGGCAGCCGCGATTGTCGACGGGAACGTTCGTCAGGGAATACGTGCCAGGTTTTACAGTGCTACCGCATGAGTTCAGGAATTACAGGTTGCCAAAAAAGCATTAAAACTGAATCAGATGCTGATGAAACTTGATCGTTACCGGGTGCGGATGATAGACGCTCTTAGGTATGTTATACTCATCGCCATCAAAACCACTGGAAAATTTTCTCAAATAGATTGAAAATGAGGGCATGAAGATAAACCCACTGACAGTCTCTCAAAAACAAGATTTGGAGCGCCTTCATCGTTACGGACACGATGGCCGTGTTCGAGATAGAATCAAAGCTGTGTTGTTGAAAATGAAGACTGGAATACCAAAGCGATTGCCCAAGCATTACGTATTCATGAAGAAACAGTGAGGCAACCTGTAACGGATTGGCTCTCAGACGAAAAATTAAAGCCTGAAAATGGCGGCTCGTATAGTAAGTTGAGCGTGCATGAAGCTTCCTTGCTTGAAAAACACATTGAAAGCATGACTTATCGCGTCATAGATATCTGTGCTTATGTGGAAACCCAATTTGGCATCTGTTACACCGTATCTGGCATGACCAAATGGCTGAAAGCGCATTATTTTAGCTATAAGCAGCCCAAAGCGACTCCGGCTAAAGTGGATGTTGCTCAGCAAGAAGCGTTTATCACATCTTATTTCTCTTTGCTAGATAGCGTTCCTGAGCATGAACCCCTTGTTTTTATCGATTCAGCCCATCCAACGATGGCCACCAAAGTGGTCTGCGGTTGGATAAGGAAAGGCAAAGATAAGCTGCTGGTCAAAACGGGGGAAAAACACGGGTTAATGTCATGGGGGCTATAGAATTGAGCACAATGAAGGTTGTCAGTGCCCGTCCTGAGCAGGTGAATTCAGACACCACCGTCGCTTTTTTTGAACAGCTCAAAACCGCTTATCCTGATGCACAAAAGATACACACCATTTTAGATAATTCTGGCTATCATTGCAGTCAGCGAGTCAAAGACGCCGCATTAGAGAAGGGTATCATGCTCCATTATTTACCTCCTTATAGCCCCAATCTTAATCCCATAGAGCGTTTATGGAAGGTGATGAATGAACAAGTCAGAAACAATCGATTTTTCTCTTCCGCCAAAGAGTTTCGTGACGCTATAGCCGAATCTTTCGATAGTACATTGGCAAAAATTGCTCCCTTTCTCAGAGGTAGAATTAACGATAATTTTCAAACCTTCCACCCCGTACCTTCAAGTTGGATGGGTATAAATGAGACAACACAGAAACCAGCGTTCTGCTCGAACTCATCGCCTGCCGTTATGAGCGTGCTAGCCTGGTTGTCACCGCCAATCAGCCATTCAGTGCTTGGGAAGCGGTTTTCAGCGACAAGCTGATGACCGTCGCCGCTGTAGATAGATGGGTGCATCATGCTTATATCTTTGAACCACAGGGAGAAAGCTATCGCAAAAAAACGCAATAAACAACCGAAAACACCTTATTGCATAACCAAAAAACGGGCAGCCAAAGTAATTGACGTCATACATTTTTTGTGTCTACAGTAAATGCTTTTCAACATTACAACGATGATCTTGCTAAGCTCTTTTATTCAGCCCATATTTTTCCATCATTTCGTCAACAAGTTGATCAATTTCGTTCTTTCTATCAGTAATTTCCTGTAAAAATCTTTGCTGTTCTATTTTTGGTAAACCATCAAACATGTCGAGTAGTATTTTTTGTCGCTGAGACAAAACAACCGGACTATTAGCGCATTGATTTGTGTCTATATGCATATCAAGGTAACCATACTCCATACCATAAGCACGCTCTATCCGTCTTGCTGCTCTTTCACCAAAAGACGCTTTCCCATTGATTATTTGAGAGAAATAACTCTTCTCCCTCTGAGGCAAAGGACGATTTTCAAACCATTTTTTTAAGCGTTGTCGCCGAATTTCTTTCATTTCCATAAATGGATTATCTTTAGTTATTGCTAAACAATCAAATACTTTACTATTAGTTTATTTTTGAATAAACTAATAGCGTCGATTTAAGGAGGTATGAATGAGACTAAAGGAATATCTAGACTCCCTTGAGCCTGGTGGACATAAAGTATTTGCGAAAAAGTTAAGGGTATCTCCTTCATTTTTATCGCAAATGGCTTCTGGAACTGCATCAATTTCACCGGCAAGGTGTGTTGAGATAGAACTGATTACCGAAGGCACTGTTACTCGTCGTGATTTACGTATTGATTGGGTTTCAATATGGCCTGAATTACAAGTGGCCTAACCCAAGATACCAACCATATTGAACTTTAATAACCCAGATGGCCTTTTCCCTGGTGAATGAACGTTACACACTTTAACCAACAAGGGAAAGACTACTTAATGGATACCGTCATATAGCAGAGGCCATATAAATTGATTGTAGTAATTCACATTAATATATTGATATAAAACTTTTTTTATAAATAAACGCCATCATGTTATGTCGCCCCTGCTATATCACCACAGAGAAGGCACTGCATATGATGGAAGAGTGTTGCGGACTGGATTTAACCCTGTTTGTTAATGTTGGTGCCAAGGTAGTCGGCCTAAACAACGAGTTACTCAATGAATTGATTATGAGTTGAGAACGAAGCAGGAAATCATTCGTGATGATTTTTTTACGCACTCTTGACCCGGCAGGAGCGTTATCCTCGACAACACAAAAACGTTTTGTGGAGGAATGCCTTATACAGCAAAAACTTTATGGAAATCACTATGAGTAATATCGCTTATATCAATTTTGGCCCACAGTCGGCTCGTGAAGAGCGTCTCGTGGCTGATACCGATAATGGTTATACCCGTTTGGCTAATGAGCTGTACGAACAGGTCAACTTTGTCGATTTAAATCGCAATGAGTTGAAAGTGATTCATACGATTATTCGAAAAACTTACGGTTTTAATAAAAAATCTGATCGAATATCTGACAGTCAAATCGCAGAGAAAACAAATCTGTCGCGTCAGGCGGTAAATTTTGCAAAAAATTCATTACTACGGATGCATGTTTTGTTGATGGATGGTAACCGGATTGGCATCAATAAAGTGCTATCAGAATGGGACATCCGTGAATGTCATAGGAAGTCTGACAGTGTCAGAAAAACCATGACAAAAGTTGTCACAGAAACCATGAAAAACTTGTCGCAGTTTCACGGGCATACAAAAGACATTATTACAAAAGACAAAAAAGACAATACAAAGATTGTGCCTGCAATACCAAAAAACGTTGCCAAAAAAATTAACAAAGCCACGCAACAACCCTCAGGGTTTACTCCTTCTGAAAAACACACCGCGTTGGCCAATGCACTGGGCGTCAACCTGCTCAGTGAATTTGCTGCGTTTGTGGATTACCACGCCTCGAAAGGGTCAAAGTTCAAAGATTGGGATGCCGCCTTAAACACCTGGCTCAGAAACGCAGTGAAGTTCGGCGTTAAACCGCGTTCTGTATCCCAACGGATGACTGAAAATTTTAATGAAAAACACTATGGTGTCTCGGATATACCGGCTTGGATGGAGTGATAATCATGCTGGACTATCAGGAAGAAATCACTGGCCTGGAAAAGCATCTCCTCACCCTTGAGCAACCGCCGATGGCCATCCCCAACACCATCGTGTTTACCCAGGAGGCCCACTGTAAAAAACATGGGTCTTATGAACAACGTATTCGGGAGTTCAATGTGATTAGCTGTGTCGCCAGGCATTCAGCCTGCCCAGACTGTATCCGAGATAAAATCACGGCGCTTAGGCAAGCTCAGCAGGAAAACAATAAACGTCTCTCTGAGCAACAGATTATCCGCTTGATGCAGGGCTTGAATCTGCCCCCACGTTTTCAGTCAGCTACATTGAATAATTTTGAGCCCATCAATCAAGAGGCCGCGCACTGTCTGAAAGTATGCCAATCTTACGTCAATCAGTGGCCTGAACGACTCAAACAAGGCGGGGGGATAGTGATGTGTGGCAAGCCCGGCACAGGTAAAAACCACTTAGCGCTGGCCATTGCTCAGCATGTTATCACTACCTACCAGGCATCGGCATTGTTCACTTCAGCTCTGCACCTGGTGCGAGTATATAAGTCAACCTGGGCTAAGCCGTCTCAGATGACAGAGGCCGAGGTGCTGCGGATGCACACCTTACCAGACCTGTTAATCATCGATGAAATAGGCGTTCAATTTGGCTCTGACACAGAAAAAATTATCTTGTTTGACATCATCAATAGCCGATACGAAGGGATGAAACCAACCATTTTACTCAGTAATCTGCCAAAAGAAGCCTTAGCTCAGTTCATGGGTGAACGGGTGATGGATCGGATGAATGAGGGCGGGGGCTGCACACTGGCGTTTACCTGGGACAGTTATCGATCAATAGTGGCTTAGTGACGGCCATTAAACACGAATGCAGAGCGTATCGGCAGAGAGTGAATACAACACCATGTCAGCAACAACTGTTAACTACGGCTGTAGTACTAGAAGAGGAACTTAAAGACATGGATTTAACGTGTCCCACTGAATTTGAACTCACAGCTCTACGATAGCATAGGTCTCTACCTATTTTGCCGTCGACAATCCCTTGACTTTTTTTCATGCCCTGTTTGACGCGGGTTTCCCGTCAAGGTCATACCGTGCCAAAGAAAACGCATGCTGCTATGGATATTACCCTCATGAATACCAATAATTTTATCCATTATCTCGAAGAACGCTTGTATCAATGGGCTGAATGGTATAGCCGAGGGAATTTTTCGGGTTTAGGTTATCCCTCTTGTTCCATTGAATACCGCGTTATGACGGAAGGGAATGTGTTTCGCCGTCCAGGGCTTAAACCGCTGCCCATCCATGCCGCCGCTGAAGAGATAGAACGTTTGGTCAACGCGATGGCCCAACAAAATCCTGTGATGGTACAGGTATTACGATGTCATTATTTCAACCGAGGCTCCTTACGCTACAAAGCCAAAAAATTGGCCATTTCTCACACTCAGTTCAAAAATTATGTGGATATGGCTCACCAATGGTTATTAGGTCGCTTAAGTGGCCGTCTTGAAAAAGACTGATGTTTTTTTAATTTTCTATTTGTGTTGTCAATACAAATCGGGTATAAATTCTCTATTCTGTTACTACTGCATTTAAAAAGCCCGCTTAAGCGGGCTTTTTTTCGTTCAACTTGACTTAAAAAACGTTTCCCCACTACTGCTAAGTCGTGCTTACATGAACGAACTCACTGATATTGTGCATCAGCACGCCAATCAAATAAAGGCGGCAGTCCGCCAGATTAATGCGTTGAACACGGATCTGCAAACGATGGAACTACAAGACCCCGGACAAATGAAGCTAGCTGAACTGTCAGAAGCACATCTAAAAATACTATCGGATATCACTGCTATCCAAAAAACCATCATGTCCACCCAGGCTAAGATCGAGACGATGCGTATCACGCTAAAAGAGATAGAGACGACCCTTTGGCAAAAAAGGGTAGAAGAGGTGAGGCGCTCTCAGTTGTTGGCCTTGCTGAGAAAGTATTTTCTTATTTTATGTGGATTGGGAACCATCCTGTTTATTTCTAGCACAAAGATTGATGAGATAAAAATTATCACTCAAATTTTAGCGTGATCGCTGTAAGTCACATTATTGGCACGACGATTTTCGCTATAACCAGTCAATATCAAATCTGAAAGGGGAAAGCGTGGATAAAACAGGATTATCTCAATGCCGATTATAAAGAGGGTTTACGTATGAGCCTAGAAGCGCTAGGACAAGTAGTAGCAAAAGCCGCGCCATTATTGGGGAGCGCCTTGGGAGGATCTGCGGGTGCCGCAATAGGATCAATCATTGCCTCCAAATGGGGGGGCAATATCGATAGCTCAGAGGAGTTAATACAACGGATAGAGTCTGATCCGCAGGCTCACCTCAAATTAATCGAAATACAATCGAACCATGAAATTGAGCTACAGCGTATTCAACTTATGGAATCAGAAACGCAGCTAAAGGAGAGAGAAAATGCACGGCAGCGTGAAACCACATTAGCTCAGGCAGGAAAAAGGGATATCACTCCAGCGCTACTCGCTTATCTGCTAACACTTGGCATATTAAGTGCGTTGTACTACTTATTTATCCATCGGGTGCCTACTGAAAACAAAGAATTGATTATCGCCATCGTCAGCGCACTCTCCACCGTATGGATAGGTGCGATGGCGTATTTTCATGGCTCTTCGGCGGGCTCTCGTGCTAAAGATTCGTCGATACATCATGAAGATAATAAACATTCCACGATAGAAATGCGTTAATACGCTTCACTGCAGGTGTTCTCTCTGAGGGGTAATAAATCAATGTCTTCCTATTCATTTCATCACCAGGGTAATTCATCCTATGAACACCAACGATCAGATTCTTTCTTGGACTGACCAAGGCTGCCTCCTAAGGTCGGCGACGTGAAGTAGTCTGTTATCTCTTGATTTTTTTGAAGAAACGGTGTTATCTATTAGCCGGTCCCGTTACTCGTTCAGCTAAGGTGTTATGCCTAAAAATATCTGTCACTCACATCAAACAGCGCATACCAAAATGGTGAAGCAGACCTTGAAAGAGGTTGCTAAAGCCTTAGCCATGCCTTATCAGAAAACGCATCAGGCCTTTACTGGCGGAGATAATCTTTTCATTACAGAGACGTTTTGGGAAATATTCTGGGCTCGCTTTCCCGCAGAGTCTGCAATGAATGCGGTCTATTTTTGCCCGGAGTGTCGGTCGTTTGATCTAGAACACCCGTGATGCTTGAGCTGAAAGATGAACCGTAAACTGCGTCATCCTTTTCAGGTCGGTCATGCGTGGTGGAATTACTATTGTGCTCATGCGGATAAAATACGGCCGGTGGTGGTCGATAATCTGATTAAACTGTTTTCCTGCGGAACATCGGCGCTGGGGTTTGCCAGCTGGCGCTGTCAAAAGGCAGGCTGTACGCACACCAAACGGATTTGCTTTACCTGCCACAGCCGTTCATGCCCTTCCTGTGGTAAGAAAGCCACAGAGCGGTGGGTGGCCAAACAGCGCACGGTGCTTCCCATCACAAAATGGCAACACATTACGTTCACTTTTCCCCGTGAGTTCTGGCCGTTGTTTGAGCTAAATCGTGCGCTGTTAACGCATCTCAGTCGTCTCGCTGCCAAGGTTATTTTAGATTTTTGCCAGCCAAAAAACCTATTGCCTGGCCTATTCACGGCGTTGCATACGCATGGGCGAGCGCTGAATTGGCATCCTCATGTGCATCTTTCGGTGACCTGTGGCGGACTCGATGACAATGCCGAAAAATGGAAAAAAATCACGTTTAGCGGAAAAACGTTGATGAAACAGTGGCGTTATCAGATTATCACACTACTTCGTCAACAGTGGGATACCTTGCAATTACCACCGGAGTTATCACAAACCCTCACGAGGCTGGGTCAACGGGAGCAGTTTCTGGATTTCCATTACCAACGGCATTGGAATATCGACCTGGCAAAGCCGACAGACAATGCCCAGCAAACGCTCAATTATTTAGGCCGTTATTTAAAAAAGCCTCCGGTGTCGTTATCCCGGCTGGAACATTATAACGGCCAGGAAGTGACCTATCGCTACCTCAGTCATAAAACCCGAGAGCAAGAAAAACTTAACCTCAGTATGGACGAGTTTATTCAGCGTTTTATTAGCCACATTCCGGATAAACATTTTAGGATGGTCCGCTATTATGGTTTTTTAGCGCCCCGCCGTCGGACTACACTGCTGCCGATTATAGATGCTTTGTTGGGGCAGGAAAAAGAAAAAACCGTCAACATCACTTATGCGGCAATGTTAAAACGCCTAAGTCGTATTGACCCTCATGAGTGCATCCTGTGTGGCTCTCGTTTGGTGCTAAGCGGTATCACATCAGGCTTGCCGTGGCATCAGTTAATGCTTCACCATGAATCTCTGGCAAAAATGAAGGGGATTTAGCCTCTGCAGGGAAGGGGCGCCTCGCGTTCGAAAATGCTGGTTTTTTAAACGAAAATGACCCTATTATCACCCGGGACTCTCTACGTTAAGGAGAATAACCCTAAAGTTTGAAAATAATATCGTTTATTTTTTGATCCAATTCTGTTTTTGACAATAAAACCAAATTATTAAAATTCCTATCTATCAAGGCGACAGACGTTTGCAAGCAGCAGAGACACTCAATGGTTCGCCACTGCAACTGACTCATATGGTGTTAGGCAATGTTTTAACATCAATACCTGCCATTAAGCAGGCGATACAGGTTAGAAACGAAGTGTACCGTGCGCCTGTTGATCGTGTCGCCGTGGATACAGCAAAGAAAAGCGTCGTCTGTGAACTCATTGTGCCTGAGAATCAAAGAAATCAAACCATTCGTGAAATTGGTCTTTTGGAACACGAGACGCTGATGGCAATCGGTTATGCTTCCTCTCGTTATACACCGATGCAGCAGAAAGATGGCTCATGGATCTACATTGTCCATATTCCACTTGAGAATATCCCTGCTTCTGCTATTGAAACAGTGGATAACTTAATCAGTCTTGAGGTATCAGATACGCGTTATCTCGATGCAGCAGAAAATTTAAAAGATGTAACGAATAAAAATACTGCACGAGATAATCTTGGTTTAGGTTCTGCGGCGGTGAAAAATGCAGGTACGGGTAATACTGATTTAATTACCACGGGAGACGCAGAGAGCCGTTATCTCAATGCGGCAGATAATTTGAGTGATTTACCTGACAAAATCATAGCGCGAACCAATCTTGGACTTGGAGATGCCGCGACTAAAAAAGTGGGTGTGGATGATAACGATCTTGTTACAGCAGCCAATGCGTTGATTAGCAGATCAACTGTTCAAATTAGAGGTTCTGATATTAATGGAGATTTGAATAAACTCTTCACTCCTGGTATTTATTGTGTTGGGTTCATTAGTGAAATAGCTATTTTAAAAAATAATTTCCCTGAAGGGATCAGTAAATCGGGTTTTTTACTAGTGCTAAGGGGTGATTCTAGTAACTACTGCCAAATATATATAGAGGGTAATAATTCTAAAGGCATTTTCTGGCGTAATAAATGGAGTAATGGGAGTAATGGGAGTAATGGGAGTAATGGGAGTAATGGGAGTAATGGGAGTAATGGGAGTAATGGGAGTAATTGGACATCGTGGCACGAACTTATCACAGATGAAAATGCAGACAACCGCTATCTGAAAAACTCAGAAAATCTAGCCAATAACACAACTGCACGAACAAAACTTGGCCTGGGTACTGCAGCACTGAAAGATGCGGGCACAGGTAATACTGATTTAATTACCACGGGAGACGCAGATAGCCGTTATCTTAATGCTGCAGATAATTTGAGTGACCTATCTAATAAAACCACCGCGCGAACAAACCTGGAACTTGGAACAGCGGCAACGAAAGAGGTGGGTACTGGCGATGATCAGTTGGTCACAGGTAAAGATGCACTGGTTAGGCGGTCTTTTAAATTAATTAATGAGGTTGACGGTGATTTAGATAATCTTATCACACCTGGAATCTACAACCCTGGAGTAGTAGATAGAATCGATATCATTAAGAAAGGGTTACCGACGGGAGTATCTTCATCAGCTGGCTTCCTATTGGTACTTAGAAACAGTGAAGGTGGCAATTATTGCCAATTTTTTATAAGTGACAGCGCGAGTGGTAAAGCCGTCTACTATCGGAATAAATGGGGCACCAACAATTGGCAACCATGGTGTAAGCTGATCACAGATGGAAACTACAAAGATGATTTCAGTGCTAACACTAACGGCTATCAGAAATTCCCAAGCGGATTAATCATGCAATGGGGAAAAGCTCAGCAGACCACTCGTGGGCAAGTAATGGTAACCTGGCCCATGCCATTTCCTAGCACGGTATTATCTGTGACAGCTACCCCCATTTTGATTAACCCAAAAGGAGAAGACTGCATTGGTATCTATAGTTATACAAAAACAGGAGCGACTTTTTACCGTAGAGCTCAGTATGATAATGGCCTCCGTGTAGAAGCCGATTGGCCATTTTTATGGCAAGCGGTTGGGCACTGATCGTCGTAACCGATAAATTCTGTATTAAAAAACATCAATGCACTAAAACCGGTTTTCTCGCCGTCATCTTTTTGACGGTGAGCGATTCGTCGTGCGTGATGGCACAAACACCGTTCATTATTTCTTTATTTTTTCACTAAATGAGAGCATTCACTATGAGCTATAAAACCCCCAATGTGTACGTCGAAGAACAAGCCATTTTACCCCCTTCGGTGGCTGAAGTATCCACCGCCATTCCCGCCTTTATTGGTTATACCGCGCGTGCCGGGGCAAACAACGAACTAAAAGAGAAAGCGGTGCGCATTAGCAGTCTGCTCGCGTATCAGCGCCATTTTGGTGAGGCACCTTTGACTCACTTTGACGTTAAAGTGAATAACCAGAATGTTGTTGAAGTAAACCCTAAAAAAACAGTCGATTATTTCATGTATGACTGCCTGCGCCTTTATTTTGCTAATGGTGGGGGGGATTGTTACATTGTCTCCGTCGGTAATCATCAAGAAGAGATCAGCAAAATCGCCATAGAAAAGGGCATCGACGCCTTAGAAAAAGAAGATGAGCCGACATTAATCGTCATGACTGAGAGTGCCAATCTTTCAACAGAGGACTACGGGGCATTATGTCAAAAAGTATTAATGCACTGTGCAACATTAAAAGATCGCTTTGCTATTTTTGATGCCGGTGAAAATGATATTGATCAAGTCAAAACATTCAGAGAGAAGATTGGGACGAATAATTTAAAATACGGTGCCGCGTATTTTCCTTATCTCACGACGAATTTAGGCTATCACTATAGTGATGACTCCGTGGAAGTCACCGGAATCAGTGATCCCCGTACGCAAATAGGGCGTTATTCGTCTGGCGACAATGGCTTATTAGTGACCTATACCGGTAATCAAAGTGATGCGCCCAAGATAAAAATAAGTAAACACACCGATGCAGAAGAAAAGTCAATTAGTGTCGTTCCCAACAACAGCTTTGTTTTGGAAATCACCATCCCCAAGACTGGCGCTTCGGCGAAAGATATTGTTGCTATTTGGAATGGTCTCAGTGATAAAAAACAATTTAATATGGAGAACCAAGGCACCGGGGCAGATCTGATAGCACAAGAAATTACCTCACCGCAGGCGCTCACTTATGCGAGTGATACGCCCAGTGCTACACGCGAGAAGTTAAGTAAACTAAAAAGTAATAAAACCGCGCTTTATAACCAAATTAGAGCCAAGATTGACAATGAACGATTAACGTTACCCCCCAGTGCCGCGATAGCCGGCGTTTATGCCCGTATCGACAGAGAACGCGGTGTCTGGAAATCCCCCGCCAATGTGAGCTTAGTCGATGTGATCGGGCCGACGCTGAAGATTACCGATCAACAACAAGAAGACTTAAATGTCGATGCGACAGCGGGTAAATCCATCAACGCGATCCGCAGCTTTACCGGCAAGGGCACAATAGTTTGGGGGGCGAGAACCCTGGCGGGGAATGATAATGAGTGGCGTTATATTTCTGTGCGGCGTTTATTCAATCTTATTGAGGAGTCGTTGCAAAAATCCACGGCGTTTGCCGTGTTTGAGCCCAATAATGCCATGACCTGGCTGAAAGTGAGAACCCTAGCGCAAAGTTATCTCGACGACCTCTGGCGTAAAGGGGCGTTAGCCGGGGCGACACCCGAGGAAGCGTATTTTGTCAAAGCAGACCGCGGGCAAACGATGACCGAGCAAGACATTCTCGAAGGCAAATTGATTGTCGAAATCGGTGTGGCGGCGGTGCGTCCCGCTGAATTCATCGTGTTGCGCTTTGCGCATAAACTGCAGCAAGCCTAACGCTTTTCTTCTGTTTTTTCTTAAAGCGGCGGTTTGATTCACTGCCTCTTACCCTTTTTTTATTATTTTTAAGCTGGAGATGACCACCATGGCCACCACTGTCGCTGATATCAAAGCGGATTACCCCTTTTCTGTTTATCGTTTTAACGTAAGTATTATGGGTCTAGAAGACAAAGTCGGTTTTTCTGAAGTATCCGGGTTAGAAGTCGGGCATCAACCCATTACGTATAAAGATGGGTTGGGTTTTAAGCATATGCCGGGCATGCCAGAGCCTATCAAACTGACCTTAAAAAGAGGCCTGGTAAAGGGCAATTCTATCCTTTACGATTGGATGATCAGTGTCCGTTTGAATCGTGTTGAGAAACGCGATATCACCATTAGCCTACTGGATGAAGAAACCCATCCACTTGTGACTTGGACAGTACAAAGTGCGTTTCCCACCAAATTAGTCGCCCCGTCATTTAATGCGACCAGTAACGAAGTGGCCATTGAGACGCTAGAGCTTATGGCTGATAGTCTGCGTGTTGAGCATGCATGATAAGGCATAAGGCGTTAAAATAATGCTGTTACCCAATCTTTCTGCCATGGAGATAAACACGCCGCCCGTGAGCTACCGCTTCGCGGTGGTGTTTTATCCCTCAGGTCGCACACCCAATTTAGTCGATATGCGCTTTCAAAAGGTATCGGGGTTATCACTTGAGGTAAAGACCCACAAGATACAGGAGGGGGGCAACAATGTGGGTCATGCCGTATTACCCAGCGGCGTACGGTCGCCGACGTTACGACTCGAACGGGGCATGGTATTGCTATCGCCACTGAATACGGAGTTTAACAGCACACTGAGCTTTTTTCAGTTTAACCCTTGTCATGTCATGGTCACGTTACTCAATGAAACTTGTCTGCCCACCGCAGCCTGGCTATTTTTCAACGCGTTTCCCGTGGGCTGGCAATGTTCGGATCTGGACGCCAATGCCAATGTCATCCTGATCGATACTTTTGAGCTGGCGTATCAACGTCTGCAACCGTTGCGAGTGTAATGATGCCGATTGAAATCCGCGAGCTGATGATTAAAGCCACCCTGAGTGATCCGCCACATTTTAGCGGGGAAGCATCCCGATGGGTCGAAGAGGTGAATACGGAGGATCCGATCCTGCCTGAGCGGCAGGATCACGATCCCAGGGGGCGTCGGTTTATCGCCGCCCAGCTTGAACAGTTGCTGCCTGAACAAGTAGAGAAGCTGTTACGTGATCGATTTTCTGAACAAGCATTAACCGACCAGATAGTGCACATCTTGGCACGAATGAAGGAAAGGTAAAATATGAACCCACTGCAAGCATTGAAGTCTGCGATTAAATTAGAAAAGCTCACGCTCTACGCCTATGACTACGTTGAACGCAGCCAGAAGCAAAAAACAGCAGAATCCTTTGAAGCACGCTTTAATCCGGCGTCGTATTCCCTTTTTTTTAAAAATACCTTTTCGCACTTTGAACAAACTCAGTACCTCGGCGACACGTCACAATATTTGGCGGTGACCTTACTGCTCGATGGCACAGGGGCTGTAGCAGAGATGGGGCTTCATCCCGCGCCGCGCCAAGACGTGCAAAAGGAAGTGAAACGCTTTCTTAAGCTGACCTATGATATTTATGGTAAAACGCACGAAGCGAGATACCTCACGCTGGAATGGGGTCGCCTGAGTTTCGATTGCCGCTTGTACTCGGTTGACGTCAATTTTACCTTGTTCGATCGCGATGGATCGCCGTTACGTGCAGAGTTGGCTGCGGTCTTTATTCAAGATGTCGACAGTAAAAAACGGTTGTTATTGGAGGATAAACAGTCCCCTGATCTCAGTCACATCAAGTGGGTGACCAGCAGTGACAACCTGCCGTTGATTGCCTACCACGCTTATAATGACATTGACTATTATCTTCATTTAGCACAATGCAATCGCTTGGATAATTTTAGGCGGCTGCGCGTGGGTAGCACGTTAAACCTGCCTCCGGTCAGTGGACAGTGAATGATGAAAGGTGTCTATACCATTACGCTCTCCTGTCAGGGGAAAAAACTCACCTCACTGCAACGTCACATTGTGGCGTTAGAGGTGATACTGACGGTGAATAAAATACCGACGGCTCAGCTGGTGATAGCAGAACGCGGCCCGCCTGCAGAGCAACCGTTTCATTTGAGCCCAGGGGATTTTTTTAAACCGGGTCATCGCGTGGATATCCACTTACGTTATGAAGATGAACCCAAAAATGAAAAATTAATTTTTTCCGGTATCGTGGTTAAGCATAAAATTGCGTGGCATGATGATCACGGATCACGATTATCACTTGATCTCAAAAGCCAAGCGATTCGGCTGACAACGCGACGTAAAAGCGTCTTGTTTGAAAAGACCACGGATAAAGACATTATCACGCGCCTGATTAAACAAGGGGGACTCACCTTGAAAGGCGCTATAGGGAAAGCAGAGGTAAAACATCCCCAAATGGTGCAGTATCACTGTAGCGATTGGGATTTTATCTTGGCGCGCGCGACCGCGAATGGATTGTGGGTGTTATTTCATTACCTGGAAGGGAAAGAGCACATCCAGATTGTGGCACCCGATTTCAAACAGTCGCCTAAACAAGTGTTTAACGTGAATAACGTCGATCCACAGATCGTCATCCACAACGTGGAGCTTGAGGTGGATATTCGTCAGCAATTGAACAAGGTACGTGCTGCCCACTGGGATACGAAAAAATTAGCCTTGACTTGGGTCGACGCTCAGCAAACCAGTGTTAAACAAGGCACCGTCGATGCTGTGCAAGCCGCTCAGACCATCGGCGCGGATCCCTATCCGCTGGTGCATCTGGGCGGGGTGGCTCCTGAAGAGCTCCAGGCCTGCAGTAAGGCGATGCTGGATCAAGCGCGACTCACGCTATTGCGGGGCCGCTTTCAGATAAAAGGCAGAAAAAACATTACACTTGGTGAATGCATTGCCATTAAAGGTGTGGGAAGCTACTTTGAAGGCCATGCCATTGTCACCGGCATTCGTCATCAGCTCAATCGAGAAGGTTGGCAGACCCATGTGCAAGTGGGCCTCACCGAGGGAATGAGCCGTTCCTTCGAAATGTGTGATCCCGCTGCGGCAGGATTATTACCTGCCATCCAAGGTCTCCATGTCGGGATCGTGGTCGGGCACGCGAAAGAACAAAACCCGCAGTTTTGCCTCAAAGTCCATTTACCCCTATTGGAAGATAAAAATAAAGTGCTGTGGGCCCGGTTGGCATCGCCTTATGCGAGCGATAAAAAAGGCCTGGTGTTTCGACCTGAAGTGGGGGATGAAGTGGTGTTAGGGTTTTTTAATAATGACCCCCGCTATCCGGTTATTCTCGGTGCCATGCACAGTGAAAAAAATCCGCCACCGCTGGCTATGGAGAAAGACAATCATCAAAAAGGCATTGTGACGCAAGAGAACATGCAATTTTTAATGGATGATAAAGAGAAAACGCTGAAGTGGATGACCGCTAAAAATAATAGCGTGACGTTGGTCAGTGGCAAAAAATCCGGTATTTACTTGAAAGATCAACATAACAATCAGGTGAATTTAACGGAGCAAGGCATTGACATCAAACTTGATAAAAATTTGACGGCTGATACGGGTCAGAATGTGGTGATTAAAGGTAAAAAAATTGACTTTAAATAAAAGGGGCTGATAATGGTAAATGACCAGGCATTTTTAGGCCAAGGTTGGAGCTTTCCGCCCACCTTTTCACAGCAGGGGGCGGTACTGGAAGTGGTGTCGGGTGAAGAGGATATTCGGCAAAGCTTACGCATCCTGCTCTCGACTAATCTGCAAGAACGTGTGATGCAACCGACGTATGGCTGTGAACTGGGTCAGTTTGTATTCGAGGAAGTCACCCAGGGCTTGATCCATCGTCTGCAAAACATTATCAGTGACGCCGTGTTATACCATGAGCCCCGTATCCGACTCGATGAGGTCATCATCACGCCGCATGCGCAGACGTTACTACTGATCACCCTGAATTACACGCTACGCACCACCAATTCACGGAGCAATCTGGTGTATCCCTTTTATTTAACCGAAGCGACGCATTTGTCATTTTAAGATAATGCGTTCTATTTTTACTTTTTTGTAGATATTCGCATCTACATTTAAGGAGGATAAATATGAGTCAATTTGTAATAGAGACATCGGTGGAAATGTTGCCGAATGAATGGGGTGTGGTTATCCGTCGAAAAGGCGTCCCCACACTCACAATTAGCGCAAAGGTTTGCCGCATTTGATACAGAGAAACACGGGGTGAAGCGATGGCAACCGGCTGTATGGGTGCTGAAATAATTTGATGTGTCGGCTCTGGGAGGTTAACTATGTTAAATATCATCCTCGTTGATGGCGATAGCGTCTTGTTTATGCCGCTATTTGGCCAGGCGATGGTCGTAGTACGTCCTGGCAAACTGACAGCGAGCGGTAAATCCACTAGGAAAGGTAAAAAAATCGCCCTAGTAGGGGATGAAAAGCAGGTCTCTGTGGCAGGATGCGTCTATGTCACGCCGGTGTATAGTATTCCCGGCACCGGCACACTAAAAATTGCGGCATTGGCCGGTGATCAAAAAACACAGAAAGTCATGTGTTGCGGTAAGGCGATACTGCGTAAAGGTCAACGATTTACGGCGAAATTTGAGGTGCAAAACCCTGCCAAGCAACCGCCACCCGGTCCAGGCGCCCCCATCCCCGATCCTACCCCGAGCTACAATGGTAGCGGGATATTTCTGAACAGCCATGTTCATGCCAGCGCAAAATAATAACCCTCTCTTCTGAATACGCTACGTGCCTTCATTGAGGGCATTGCTGGCAGGCCGATGCTGCAATGACACAAAAACCGTATTCTTGAAATTTTTGGAAAAAATGACATGAAGCTTAACGCAGCATCCCAATATCGCGATGGCACCAGTCAACGCCATCGATTGTTGACCGCTCTGGCTCCGGATTATTTTGTTGTCGATGATCGCACATTGCATGATGTTATCCAGTTTGCTCAGGCGTATGCCAAAGAGCTTCGATTTTATGAGAGCGGACAAATTACCCCTACAGACTGGACCGGTTTTTTGCCTACGGATAAACAGTTTATTGAGGACGCCGTTCGTTTTATTAAGCAGCCGGAAGCCATTGTTGACCTGGATCGGCGAATGGCGTTGATGCAACCTCATCGGGTCTTGTTTTGGGTTTTTCTCTTATTGCTTCGTTACCCCCAGCAGCAATTGAACGCCCTCACGCAGCGTTATCTCGAGTTTTACTACCGAGACTGCCTACAATTAAGAGAAAAACCGCCCCAGCCGGATCGGGCGCATGTGATCTTCGAACTGGCGCCATCTCAGCAAGCCTATTGCCTTAAAGAAGGGATCTTACTCAGTACGGAGCAAGGTCAATCTGATAGCGCGGCGCCGATTTATCGTCTCGACCGAGATAGCGTGATCACCTCGGCACAAGTGGCTAAAATTTGTGCCTTGGCGCTTAAAAAAGAAGTGTACGACTTTGCGACTTTTTATCACCCGGGAAAAACCAGCGATAACGATTTTGCCGCTCTGTTGCAGTGGGTTTTAGAGAGAGCAGCGCAACAGGTGGCTATGCCCGCAGGTTTTGAGAACGCAGCGCCAACGCCTTCCATTGATTTGCCTTCGCTCAAAATGCTCGCTGAGCAAGATCAATTAAAAGGTAAACAAAAAGATTACATTGAAGAAGAGCTGGCTTTCCATGACGTGAACGATTTCAAAATGTGTTTGCAAGGGCATCGGTTGCAGACGGCAGAACAAACAGACCAGATTCACAAGATGATGGAACGTGTTTATCAAAAAAAAATAGCGCTCCAGCGATACCAGGCACTAGAACATAAACATCGTAATGGAAATTTTATCAACATGCTGGCCTTCGCGCTGGGTGCTCCATTACCGACATTGCCCCATCCGCACACTGCGATAACGTCCTTAAAAACCGATCTCACCCATCCTGCGGTCATGGATTATATTAATAAAAAACTCTATATGACGATTAAGGATTTTGAAAAAATCATCGATATCGTCATTAAAGCGCCTGACATCAATTCCAAGGATTGGAAGGAAGTGTATCAACTCGTCCAGGGTGCTCAGACCCTAAAGCAACGTTATCCCGATATTCGTATTGAAAAAACAACGCATCTGTGTACACGCGTTATGCTGGATGCTGAACTGAAGGAGCATAAGCCGTTTAAAACATTCGATTGGTCTGCAACCGATACCCCGGCTCTGCTCGGTTTTGCTGTCAGTTCGCCTTTATTACGCCTTGGTGAAGGGCGTAGGAAGATCACTTTAACAGTAGACTGTCAACGCGATACTTTTCACCTTGATCGGCTGAATAAATTTGTGCAACAGTCACCTTTCACTTTTCAATTAAGCGGCGCTGAAACCCATTTTGCTCCCTCGTCGGCGACAGTCACCGCAGGGCATTTTTTTTTGGCAACCGCCCTGGCGGAATACGATACGAATACGTTGGCTTTAATTTGCCGTTTTAAAGGTGAAAAGGGGCAATTCAACAGCGAGAGGGATAAGGATAATTATCTCCAATTTGAAGACGGGCAGCTTTATCAAATCACGGAGGTGATGAGTGCGCAACACGCTAAACTCCGCCCCGTCGGTTTTTTGCCGAGTAAAGGTTTCATTAAAAAATACCCTGAACTCACTCTGACGGGCACGGGCAGCCCTTTGTCAGGCTTGGCATTAGAAGAAATGCCTGTCACTGAAGGCATAGGCGGCAAAACGCGTAAAATCATCACGGCAAACAGCAATTTGTTTACCGTGAAAGATCATTTTAAACAGTACATTTTATGGACGGACGGGCGAGTTTATCGGATTGAACACCGGGTGAATGCCAATAAAATAGAAGTCGTTGAAGTGGCTTATTTACCGGATATAAAACCCAAACCCGCCGCGCCACGGCTGTATCCCGATATTCAATTGACGGAAACCGAAATACTCACGGGGTTAGTTATCGATGGCGTCGCTGCAAATAACGAGCAATTCACAGAAAAAGAGGTCGGTAATTGGTTGGTTTGGTCCAATGGGCAGGTCTTTGCTATTCAAAAACAGGTGGGGAACCAAGAAGTTAAAGTCGCTTGTAGAGGGCAATTACCTCCCAATACGAAGATTGAAAAATATGCTGCTGACGCCTTATTTTTAAATGGGCTTCAGTTTACATTCGATCTTAATGAAACGGCCCCGGCAATGACCGCTCCGCTAATCGATGTTAGCCATCAAGGGTTGACCGGTGTTGACCCGACGATAAAAATAACCCTCAAAGCCGGGGGTGACTACGATCTGTTTAAAATGATCATCGTAGAAAAATATAAGTTGGCGGTGAATGTGCAAGGGATTAAGGATGTAAAACGGAGAAACGATGCATCGCTGTTAACGAACACCGTTTTATTGCAGCCGTTTGGTGATCAACCTACCGCCCATGCCGGATTTTATTGGGCGCACTCAGAAATTTGTGATAAAGCGTTAGATTCACTGGATTTAGGCATCACCTGGTCAGGGTTACCCGAAGATTTTGGTACCCACTATGCGGCTTATAAAAAATTTTTAAGTAAAAAAATTGATAACACAAGCTTTCAAACCCAGTTAACCGTCGTGAACAACCGTGTCGTCACCGCCATTGGCACGCCACAATGCTTATTTTCCGTCGATCCGAACAGTAAAAAATTAACCGCCCACACCTGTCTGCAGTTTAAAAATTTACCGAAGCTGGGTGAGGAGGAGGTAAACCGCTTCACACACAACGACCCCGATGAAGAAGACCCTATGGCCTGGTCTCGCTATTTTAAACTCGCATTAACCGAGCAAGATTTTTTGCACGACCAATATGCTACGGTGCTCAACAAAAGCGCATTAGCACCGCCGACAAAAGGTGAAAGTGTGCCGGACGTCTATCCGCCTTATACGCCATTGATACGCGACTTGACGCTCAATTATACGGCTTCCGCGCTGATAAACCTGGCCCATCCTGCCCATAATGCAATCAATGAAGCACAATTATTTCAGCTACATCCCTTTGGAAGTAAGGTCTTGGGGCACAGCGTCAATCAGTTATTACCCCAATTTTCAGCCGCGGGTTATTTATATATGGGTCTGAAAGACGCAACCGTGCCGGCACCGCTCTCATTACTGTTTCAAATCATCCCGAGCGAAAGTGATAAGCTGGAAGAAAGCGCCGATATGACCTATCACTATTTAGGTCAACATGATTGGGTAGCAGCAGATAGCTCGACTTATTTTCATGATGAGACGAAAGGGTTGATGCACAGTGGGGTGATGTCGTTTCATCTGCCAGCGGCCGCCAGTCATGAAAATCCCCTTATGCCCACGGGTTTACACTGGTTGTGCGGCTCCGTTAATCAAGAGGTGGTATCGCCTCAGATTGTTGCGATTAAAACACAAGCGGCAACAGTCACGTTGGCAAAGGAGGCGAATGATGAACACTACCGCAAACCGTTGCCGGCTTATTCTATTAATCAACTTGTTACTGCCGATCCACAGATAAAAGCGGTCACACAACCCTACGCTTCATTTGGGGGGCGTGCCAGGGAAAATCATCAGGCTTTTTGGCAACGGACGAGTGAGCGATTACGTCATAAACAGCGCGCCATTTCCAGCTGGGATTATGAGCGCTTAGTGTTAGCGGCATTTCCACAGCTCTACAAAGTCAAGTGTTTAACGCAAACACAACTGAGTGCATCACCGTTAACGAAGGTCACTGTCGTGGTTATCCCCGACAATGCCAATAACAGCGAACCCTTTTTGCTGCTGAAACCCAAGGCCTCGCGTGACTTGCTGGAAGCAATCAAAGTTTATTTAAGCCAGTATATTTCGCCTTTCGTTGATTTGGAAGTGAAAAATCCAAGCTATGAACAAATAAAATACCGGGTCACTGTTCGCTTTAAAAAAGCCGATGAACCCGGTAATGATATTGCTGAACTCAATAAAGCGATTAAACGCTTTCTGTCACCTTGGGCCTATGAAAGTACCGCGGAGGTGACATTCGGTAGCTATATTCACAACTCATTGTTAATCCATTTTATTGAAAAACAGCCTTATGTCGATTACGTCGCCCAACTCAGACTCATTGAACACATCAAACTGGACAGTGATCTCACGGCTTCTAACACCGTTTATTCGATACTGGATGTGGATCAAGCGCAAGCGCAAGTGCACGCCCTCGATGCTGTCTTGGTTTCTGCACCGGAACATATTATCGAATTAGTGACAATGCATCAGCATGAAGATATTTATTTTGAAGGGATTGGTCACATTATCATTGAAACAGATTTCATCGTTCATTAAGGCTTTACATTTAATTCTATAGAGGAAACCACAATGCCTCAAAAAACCAGAGCAGAGCTAAAAGACCGCTTTAAGCGCGGTGACAAACCCACCGCGCAAGATTTTAGCGATCTGTTCGAATCTTTTTTAAACGTTAAAGAAGATTGGATCAAAAAACCAGAAGGGGTTGAAAAGCCGCTGCGCATCATGCCACAGAGTGACCAACAAAATTGGCTGGATTTCTGTGTCAATGAAAGCAGTTGCGATACGGATTACTGGCGTTTAAATCATCAACCTCAGGACGATAGCACCGGTTTCAATTTATCTTATGAGGGTAAAAGCCGACTTTTCATTGATAAAGAAAAGGGGAAAACCGGCATTGGCACCTTTAATCCCGGCGCACAATTGCATATTCAGTCCACGAAGGACGTGGATATGTTACGTGTTGGCACTGCTGTCACTACCGCCTTGTTTATTGAAAAAGACGGTAAGGTAGGCATTAATCATGCAAGTCCAAGCTACGCATTGGATATTCAGGGTGAAGTCCAGGCATGGGGTTTGAGCTTAACGGATCGAACAACACATTGGGAGAAAAATGGTACCTTGTACCAGCGTAATGGGTCCGTTTATCTCACCACCGATCAAGGGCTTCACCTGCGCAGGCAGGGCAGTGCAGATACCGCGTTTCATTTTGATACCACCCAGAGAACACTAACGATTAGCACACAAGATGTTAATCAAATATCGATTGAGGCAAAAGGTTATATCAAATGTAACAGTCGTATTGAGTGTCAAGGGGGGATACACATCGATGGAGCCAGTGCGATTTCTCACTGGAATAGCGCCGCCGGTGCGTTTTATCGCTACAATAAGCATTGGTATCTGATGGTGGATAATAACCTTTATTTTCGTAAAAAAGGGGCGAAAAATATCGCTTTTCATTTTGATATTGATACCGCGACGTTAAGAGCCAACAAGTTTCAGCAGGCCTCTGATCGCCGTATCAAAACCAATATCAAACCGCTCGGGCCGGTGCTTGACAAAATACAACGATTACAGGGGATCTATTATGACTGGAGTGACCATGCGAGGACAAAAGACTATCTCAAAGAGCCACAAATAGGGTTAATTGCCGACGAACTGCAAGCGTCGTTTCCTGAATTGGTCGCTTGTGACCAAGATAATTTTAAATACGTTGATTACGGGCGTTTTACTGCTGTATTACTGGAAGCGGTCAAACAACAGCAGCAAATGATAGCGCAATTGTTTGTGCATTTGAAACTCACGCCATAGAAAACAGTTCATCTTCAAAGCCACTTTTATCCCCTCCAACACAGTGAGCCGCCCCTACATGAAACAACCATTACAGCGTCGTCTGGACGAGCTAAAACAGGCCTTTTCGCAAGGCCAAACGGTGTTTAACGAGCTTAAAGAAAAACAAGCCAATACGCATGACACCTTGTTACGTTTACAAGGCGCGATTCAAGTGCTAGAAGAAATATTGACGCAAGAACCCGAGCCCGTTTCTGATGAAGCCGAGAAAGCCCTTCATCCGCCTAAATAAAGACGACAATTGGGATAAAAACACAACCGGATGTGACTGAACAGTAAAATACAGAGCAAACAGTATGATAAATAACGATGCCATGGCCACGACAGCGCCATCCACAAAACCAACCCCGCTTGGCATGGATTATGCCTTTCTGCGCAAAACGGGTATTGAGCATATTCAACGCTTAGCCGGTGAGCGGTGGACTGACCATAACACACATGATCCCGGTATCACGCTATTGGAGTGTTTATGTTACGCCATCACCGATGTGAGTTATCGCTTATCGTTTGAGATGAAAGATTTGTTGGCCATATTGCCCGCCCACGGAAGCAACCCGTCAAACATAAGCCGTGCCCCCTTGTTTACGGCACGTGATATTCTGACTTCTCATCCTGTGACGCTCAACGACTATCGCAAATTGTTAATCGATATTCCTGGCGTCAGAAACGCATGGATTGAAAAAAATCCCGCGTCTTTGGTGCCCATTTATTATGAAGCCCAATCCAATTGCTTACACTTGAATCAAGCCACGGCAACGGCAAAACCGTTGTCTCTGCACGGAGTATACCAAGTGTATATCGCCAAGGACGACACGGTTTCCGATGGCAAAAAGGAACAAGCGCTGATGAAGACAGTGAAAGCGCGATTACACCAATACCGCCAGATCGCCGAGGATTTTGCCGATCCCATTCTGCTGCCCTTTGAAGAAATTACGGTAAAATTATACATCGTGGTGGCCGATGATGTGGATCTTGATCGCTTAGCGGCGCATATCTACTGGCAATTAAGTCAGGCGATTGCACCCACGCTCTCTTTTCATTCACTGAGTGCCCGGCGCCAGGAAAATAGGCCAATTGACACGATTTTTGAAGGCCCTCCTTTAGCCAACGGTTTTATTGATGAGACTGAGCTGGAAGGATTTGATCGTAAAACCACGCTGCGTAGCTCCGACTTTATTCATATTATTCTCGATATGGATGGTGTGCAGTCGGTGAAAACAATTACGCTGGAAAGCAGTCAAAAGAGAGGATTTCACCACCCCTGGGTGTTGGAACTGGATCTGAATTACACACCGAAATTGAAACCGTTGCAACAACTGCTCGAAAGCGATCTACAATTTGAGCGCCAGGGTATCCTTTGTCAAATCAATATAGAGGCGGCTAAAGCACATCTCAAAAACGTGAAGGAGCGCGAGGCATTCGATAAAAAAAAGCAGCCGCTACAAGATATTCCACTGCCCCTCGGTCACTATCGACACCTCGGCGACTATGTATCGATACAACATGATCTCCCCCCCAACTACGGTATAGGATCATTAGGGCTGCCCGATTCTGTCTCTCCAGCGCGTAAAATTCAAGCCAAACAACTCAAAGCGTATTTACTTTTCTTTGATCAATTGCTGGCCAATTATCTTGCGCAATTAGCACACATTAGAGAGCTATTTTGTCCCCCTATAATAGGAGATACCGCGCCTCGGTCGATTCAGACGTATTTTACCCAGTCCGTCACCGATGTGCCGGAACTCGACAGTGTACTGAATCCCGATCACAAAACGCATTTACAGCAAGCCATAGAAAATGTTGACACGAAGATAACACGTGAAAATAAATTGTTAAATCATTTAATGGCCCGCTTTGGGGAGCAATTTATCGATGACGCTCTGTTGTTATATGACAAACAACAGCAGCGTAAGCCGGTGATTTCTCTTGGCGAAAATAAAGCGCCTTGGCAGGGGTTTCATCTCGAGGACAAACTCGCTTTTCTGCAAGCCTACCCGCAAATGAGTGCCGCCCGCGGCAGCGCCTTTAACTATACCCAAAAAAGGGGGGATACGGACAATATTGCTGGCCTCAAAAGGCGTCTCTGCGGATTATTAGGTATACAAGCGGTGAATACCGCCACGATTAACGATGAAGGATTTCACCTCGTTGAACATGTGCTGCTAAGACCCCGATCAACGCCGTCCACTGAGCCCTATTGGGCATTTTTGGGTTCACCGATTGTTAATTTTTCGGAATCAGCGCCTACACGCATTGCTCGTTTTTCGGAATCAGCGCCTAACAGAACTGTCTGTCACGTTCCCGATCATGATTTACAAGCAGGTGATCACATCACGATTTCTAATACCACGCATTATAACGGGCGCTATGAAATAAAATGGATCGCCAAGGATTCCTTTCATATTGAAAAACCCTTTGTCGCGGAAGAGGCGAATCAAGGCAAATGGACGTTTCCTAACAGCACTTTAGCGCCTACACGCATTGCTCGTTTTTCGAAATCGGCGCCTAACAGAACTGTCTGTCACGTTCCCGATCATGATTTACAAGCAGGTGATCACATCACGATTTCTAATACCACGCATTATAACGGGCGCTATGAAATAAAATGGACCGCCAAGGATTCCTTTCATATTGAAAAGCCCTTTGTCGCGGAAGAGGTGAATCAAGGCAAATGGACGTTTCCTAACAGCACTTTTTGTCATGCCTCCGATCACGGTTTACAAAAAGGCGATCACATCACGGTTTCTGACACCGGTCATTATAAAGGGAATTATGAAATAAAATGGAAGGACAAGGATTACTTTTGTATTGAAAAGCCTTTTGTCGCAGAAGAGGCGAATCAAGCTCAATGGGCGATGGACATTCATGGGAAAGATCCTTATTCATTACAACTGAGTTTTATTTTTCCTGCTGCGTCAAAACGATTTAAAGAGAAAAATTTTAAAAAATTGCTCTGTGACGTCTTAATCAATGAAGTGCCTGCCCACCTGGTGATTTATGTGCATTGGTTTAATTACAAGGCTATGTGCGCATTTGAAGAAGTCTATCAGGCGTGGTTAACGAAAATGGCCACCGATCCTACCTCTGCTTGGCAAGAATCGGTGCAATTACTGGCATTGCTTCGCATGGGAAAAGCGCTAACGTAGCAGTCTACAGACGATGCCAACGCACCTTATACAATGCCAAACCTGGATAGTGCACTTGTCCTCACAGCAGCCAAGCTGGGCGATAAAAAATACCCTCAGTCAATGGGCACGCGTACAGCTGCCGCCGATCTTGGCAAAGATTTGTGATGAGCAGATTGAAGCTAATCAGTGGTATTCACTGGATAAAGTGGAACTGGATTTAGGGGTCATTACATTACCTGCTGAGCCACAACAGGTTATTGAGCAGATCGCTACAGCCTTTTCCCAAGCATTAGCTGAGCAATTACAGAACTTTAGGCCAGCGGCGATCATGAAGCGCGATGAAAATGCACAAGCGCTCCGTACGTTAGATTATTTTATTAAAACGGGCACGCGACCTTGGTGGGTTTCCAAAGACGCCGTGGCACTGACTCAATGCTTGCTTCGGTTAATTGACCGTACCCCCGCACGGCTTAGAGAAAAATTATGTCACTACCTCGCGCAAGCCGCCACTTTACAGCGCCTCATTGCACAGTGTTCTGATGATCAGCTATTAGCCCTCAGTCAACTATTAGCCCAAAACGATCATGTGGAGCTGTGGTGTCAACAAATCAGTGTCCCTTTACACCGTGCTTTTACCCGAGAACAGTTTGCTGCCATGGCATTAAGAAGCGCTTATTGGCAAGCCATATTAATCACCAGTGAGATGATGAGCCGTGTAAAAATCGATAAGACAGCTTTTTATAAGCACATCCTGCTGCACCTGGCCACCCATTGTCAGCTCAATTATCATTACCTTTTGGTGAGGCTGTTCGCCACACTCAAGGCGCAAGAAAAAATTGCCGACCCCTGGCCGACACTGTTACCTGAGCAGCATGGCAGTCCATCAACACGGGAAAAAAATGATGTAAACGTTTTTATAAATGAGGCTATTTATGAACAACTGCTCACCCAATTACAAATACTGAGAGCTTTTTGTACAGCCAAAAACAAGCAACCATCTCTCTCTTATACTCACACGCCAGTGCTTGATATTGCTCGCCAAACAGGGCTGATAAGCAAGGTGGATCGCCTTGTCGACGTCATCATGGCGAATAAAAAAAGATTTTCTGAACATCCTCAGACGCGAGAAGTGGAACTCAATCGCTTTAGGGCGTATTTAAACAAAATAATCCCTCAATTAGGGATCTCTTCATCTGAAACGTTGGCGCATCTGCCTTATCACCGCCTGGTGACGTTGCAACAAACGCTGAAGGAACTTGACACTTTTTCACTCATGCGAAAACATCACGTTTTTATTCGTAGCATCATGGAACAGATAAAGCCAAGTGTGTCAAATCAAGTCACACTCAGGCATCAAGAGGGTAAATTTGCGGCGCTGATCCCGCTGTTAAGGCAATTATTAAGCCGGTTACAGCAAGAAATCACGAAAGCCGAACATCAATCCACGTCGAGTAAACGCGTTGACAGAGTTCAGCATGATCGCCTGTTACAGGGAACAGTGTCACCCCAGCCGATAACAGTGGCAAATGGTGGAATCGGTCAATCTGAGCAACGTCAAAAGAGTCAGATAGCCTCATTGATCCCTCACAGCGAGAAAGCGTCGTTAAATGATTTAAAAGAGAAAGTGACAAAGTTGCGTAAACACTATGGACGCTTATATCGGCAATACCAAACACTATTAACATTGACGGGGCAAACCGCTACAGTGAAAGCGGCTAAGCACGACGTTGCCAACCTTATTTTGAGTACACCGTCCTTGCAACCTGTCACGGCAATGATCAATACGCTCTCTGTGGTGCTAAAAAAACAGCAGCAAGCACATCAAGCGGCGTTAATGCTCACGAAAACAAGGCACCCGCCACCTTTATTGGCAAGAGAAGCGGATACTGATCAACAGGAAGCTATTTACGTTGATAATGCAGGGCTAGCGCTTTTAGCGATTTATTTAAAACCCTTTTTCACCACGGCGCACTTACTGCAAGGAGATCACTTTATTGATCCCCTTGCAGCGCGGCAAGCCGCGTTGCTATTACAATACCTGATGACCTCACAGTCGATATGCTTTGAAGAAACCTTGACGTTTAATAAACTCCTTTGTGGTCTGAATTTACAAGTACCGATTGAGCGCACCATTGAAGTCAATGTCGCGGAGCAGGCGGCATGTGATCAGCTCTTTGCGCAGGTCAAAACCCAATGGCCGGTGATGACGCACCTATCAAACTCCTATTTGATTCAGCATTTTCTTATGCGCCAGGGGGTGATACGAAATCACCCCTATCACTGGCAATTACAAATAGAGCGTACGTCCCACGATGTGTTGATGAAAGGGATCACCTGGCCTATCAACCTCATTCAATTACCCTGGCTTGACAAACCTATACAAGTGGATTGGTAAAAATGCCCCTCTCATTCTTTTCAAGCTCGTTTGAGCATTTGCTCACCGAGCTTAAGCGCATGGACGCTTTGATAAAAGCTTATGTAAAACAAGCAATCACAACACAAACGCATGATAATCCCTACCCCGGTTTGCAAGTGACGGCCCAAGAAGCGCAGGCGTTACTTAATGACACTGTGGGGCTGCCTTTTTGGCATACAGCGTATGCCGACATCGATTCTCCTTTGAGTCAATTCGCTCATGAACGCCAGGCGATTGACCAGGCGGTTGAGCAGAGTATTAAAAATCAGATCTCGCTACAGTTAATCGCTTTGCAGCAACGCTTTCAGTTAACACCTCAGGAGATTGACATTTTACTTATCTGTTTGACGGTAGAATGGGATGCCCGCTACGCGGTATTTTTCGCTTATCTGCACGATGATGTTAATCAAAAACGACCCACGATGGATCTGATTTTAAACCTATTAAGCCAAAGTTGGAGCGAAAAAGGGGCTATAAGACGGTGGCTTTCCCCTACTGCAACGCTGAGGCGTTACGCACTGATTGAAATCAACGAGCAAAACGGGGCGTCTTCTCTCAGCCGACCGGTCAATATCAGTGAGCGGATCACTCACTTTCTGCTAGGGCAAGAAGATTTACCGGCGGCGCTCAGCACAATAGTGTCGATTATGACACCCGATAAATCCTTATCGGCGTTAATATTGCCCGATGCCTTGCGTGATCGCCTCGATAACCTGCTCACACAGCACCGTGCTGAGCTTGCGCAGGCAGTGATTTATTTGCAAGGGGGCACTGGCGCGGGTAAACGAACGCTGGCGCAAGCCCTGTGCCATGCGTTAAAGATAACGCTAGTGGTGGTTGATTTACCGGCATTGATAAAAAGTCAATCGCAGGAGCGAGTAGCATTGATCTTACGTGAAGCCTATTTGCACAATGCCGCGATTTACTGGCGTGGCATGCCATCAGTCTTGCAGGCTGATCAACAAGACTGGCACCAGCCAATCATGGCGGCTTCTAAGGCGTATCGTGGGCTTGTCTTTATGGACGGTGAGGCCAACTGGCCCTGGGCACAAACGAGGGTCCCCGAGAAGAGAATACTGACGATAAGCCTGCCGCCCTTAACCACACTGCAAAGGCAGGACTTATGGCAACGCGCGTTACCCCACCTTGATCAAAACACGGTCATAGACGTAGCGACGCGCTTTCGCTTTTCGCCTCGCCAAATTTTTTCAGCCGCACAGCTGGCTAAACAAGTTAGCCACGGGGATAATCCCCGTGATCTCAGCATCGATGACGTCTTTCATGCCTGCAAGTTACAAACCACACAGGCACTTTCAACCTTGGCACGTCCTTGTCAACCCAGTATCCAGTGTCCCGAGATAATCTTACCTCTGTCTTGCCGGCAACAACTTGATGAATTGCTCCATCATGTTCAGTACGCCACCACCGTGTATGAGCATTGGGGGTTTGCTCGTCAGCTCACACGTGGGAAAGGATTAAGCACGTTATTTTCCGGCCCCCCGGGAACAGGCAAAACCCTGGCGGCCGAAGTTGTCGCCGCTCGCTTGAAATTAACACTGTATAAAATTGATCTCTCCTCGATAGTCAGCAAGTACATTGGTGAAACCGAAAAAAATTTAGAGCAACTCTTTCTAGAAGCCGAAGCCCACCAGGGGATCCTCTTTTTTGATGAAGCGGACGCGTTATTTGGCAAGCGTAGTGAGGTGCAAAACGCCCATGACCGCTATGCGAATATGGAAACCAGTTATCTCTTGCAGAAAATCGAAGCGTATCCGGGGATCATTATTTTAGCGAGCAACTTTCGACACAATATCGATGACGCCTTTGTGCGCCGGTTGCAATTTTGTATCGATTTTCCCTTTCCTACTGCCGAGGAACGCTTGCGGATTTGGCAAGGGATTTGGCCCAAAGAAACTCCGCTTAGTCCTGAGGTTAATTTCTCCACCTTGGCAACCCTTGAGATTGCGGGCGGTCATATTAAAAATATCGCCTTGGCGGCCGCATTTAAAGCCGCGAGTACTCCCTCCACGCCAAAAGGCGCTCAGGTGACCCTGGCGCATATTAAAGCGGCCGCGCAAAGTGAGTTTAAAAAAATGGGCAAAATCATCCATCCAGAACAATGGGCTTTCTTATGATAAATGACCTCAATGACACGCTCGCTGCCTTACTCGAACAAGAACTCGCGTTGAAAGAGGCAGGGATTAACGTTGTCTTTGCCGCGCCTGATACACGCTTTTTTCAAAAAATCACCCCGCCACTGATTGCTATCTTTCTTTATGATATTCGAGAAAATCTGACGTTAAGGGTGAGTGAGCCTTTTGCCCAGCAAAAAACGGTGGGGGCTGATACCACCTCTCTCACCCGTTCACCGGCTCCTATCGATTATTCGTATCTGATTACGGCCTGGGGCAGCAGCGGCAGTGAGATCGCGCCGGATAAAGACCAGCATGACATGCTGAGCCGGGTACTTCATGCCTTATTACGTCACCCCATCTGGCCGGCCGCACTATTAAAAGGGCAGTTAGCAGCGCATCCTCTGCCGCGTGCCTTTGTCGCCCAACCTGGCCATTTACACAATATGGCGGAATTTTGGAGTGCCATGGGGGGACATCCACGGGCAGTACTGCACTACACGGTAACCGCTCCTTTACGCGCATACGACCCGATAGAAAACATCCCCGTGGTGAAGTCCGTTGCTCATCAAGCCGGCAATAAATGATGAGGCAGCTCGGTTGATGACACAAACAGAACATCTGCTTAACAATGACATTTTTATCTGAAGGAACACATTATGGCTACAAGTGGTCACAACACTTTTCAACCTGCTACATCTCATAAACAGCAGCACTTCCCGCGAGCAGCCAATCGGACGCGGCATGCCTCCTCCCCTGCGTTCCATCCCGTTATTCCCTTACAATTTCAACGGAACCCACAGCACGTATTAGCGGCACAAAGCCTGATAGGTAATCGTGCTGTTGTACAATTATTGAATCAAACGCATAACCGGGAAACCCAATCTGTCAATAAAACCGGTTTGCCGACCCCACTCAAAACGGGCATAGAATCCCTGTCGGGGATAGACTTAAGTGACGTGCGTGTCCATTACTATTCAGAAAAACCCTCACAACTCCAGGCGTTAGCTTATGCGCAAGGCGAGCACATCTATTTAGGCGCTGGCCAAGAACGGCATTTGCCGCATGAAGCCTGGCATGTGGTGCAGCAAAAGCAAGGGAGAGTGAAACCGACACTACAGATGAAAACAGGGATTGGCATTAACGATGATGCTACTTTGGAACAAGAAGCAACGCAGTGGGGAGAGAAAGCAGAGCACTATACACCGAATGAGGATTTATCGTTACTTCGCAGAGAAACGGTAGATGATCCCCAGGTGGTGCAACGTAAGGTAGAAAATCTGACACTGGAAAGTGGTGATAATCTGAATACTATTGTAGGTGTATTGAAGCAAGGCACTATCATCGTAAACGGTACTCCCTGGTATCTAAATGAAATATACCAGGCTAATGTGGACGGACTAAAGAAAAAAGAGGGTTTAATTAACCTATACCGTGCCAAGTTCGCTAAAGCAACAATTGTTCCTGAGATAGATGGTAAACGAGGAAACAACACTTCAGAATACGGTCATGTAAAAGCGTTAGGAGAGTGGGAACATTTAGCGTCTACTCATACTAAAGAGAGAAATTTAGATACGGGTCACCTTATTGCTGATGTCTTTTTCGCTCCAGAACAGAAGCAAGAATCCTATGTAGCAACAAATTTAGCACCTCAAGATACTCATATAAATGTTTCGGATTACAAACGAAAAGAGAATGATATAAAAAAAATCGTCAAGGACGATATATCAGTTGAAATGCACGTGAAATTAAACTACGGCGACTCGCCAAAGTATTCATTAAAAACACTAGTTGAAAGAGGTGCGTTAAAAAATGTGTACAAACCGAAAAAGGACAAAACGGATCCCAATTTCTTAAAAGAATTAGAGGATCAGGAAAAGAAAACCAGCATAGAAGTACCAAGACGTATCCCTTCGCAATGGACTCTTGATATACAGAAGCTAAAAGGAGAAAAGGAGGGTGATACCATAAAATATAAAAATGAGGGCGATCCAGAACATAATAGTGGTTTTACTAAAGAACTTGCATTTTACGACCCTAAGGGCCTGTTAAATCCTACGGAAGTTTTTAAACATAAAGATAATAGTTATCGGTATACAGAAGCTCAGTTAGAAGAGGGAGAAAAAACTATTAAGTCTATTAAGTATGCCGAAAAAGCTAAAAAATATGAGGAAGTGTTAAAAACGATAGAAACAGAATATGGAAACATTGAAAAGCCAAAAGGATTGAATGAAAATGACTATTGGAGCCTATTTCAGCAAGCTTTAATCAATACTTTAAAGAAAAATAAAGAAGCATTCCAAAATGAATTGAATTTATTAATTGAATTGAATTTATTAATTAAGATCGAAAGAACAGCAGAGTCCTTTAAAACAATGAGATTAAAACGTGAGCCACAAGACCTTTTAGAGGGTGTAGCAAAAAAATCAAACAACGAATAACATTGAAATACCTAATGTTTTCTAATTTAATTCAGCGTAGTAAATAGCGCTCAGTCTGGTAACAGGTCGAGCTTATCCGACAAACATCGACATCTGGTTGAGAGCACTTTTCTGCATCTTAAATGTTGGCGAGGCATTGCCACTCGTTATGCAAAGAATACCGCCTCTTTTCAGTCTTTGTTTAGGTGGAGCCAAGGGTTAACCAGCGACACACCCGTGTTAATGAAATCTGACACGTTACGTGTAACTACCGTAAATCTATGTTCAATGGCTGTTGCGGCGATCATGGCATCACGTTCAACATGCGCATTCGGTACATGCAGTGTAGCACACACTGGGGCAGTGTGTTCGGTGAAGGGCAGTATACGTCCTGCAAATGCGACGCTGACGCCCGTCAGCCAGACCCGCAGCGTACCGCCCTGCTGTGGTGTGCGCCGCTCTAAAGTCTGGATGCCTTTTTCTAGTTCAAGAAGGGTGATGGCCGACAGGAAAAGTCGCCCGATTGGTTGTGTTGCCGCCCACGCACGCACGGCGGGAGATGGTTTGGGTTTGCCATGGCGTAGCTCAGAAATGACGTTAGTGTCCAGAATGAACATCGTTATTGCGCCTTAATCGAACAGGGTAGGGCGAAGTTGAACATGAACATCAAGGCATGAAGGGTCAAACTCAATACCAACACCGCCAGGAATACCCTCCATAACAGTGAGAAGCGACATCTCACCTTGACCTGTGAGGTGGTAGTAATCATCTATTTTCAGCAGTGCAAAAGCCGGTTGGCCGCGGTTGGTGATGAACACCGGTCCTTCGGCGGCCGCTCTCTTGGCAGCAGACACATCACGTGTGAAATCTCGACTGGAAAAAGTGTGGATGGCCATGTTTTTTCTCTTCCCCCTATGGCTATGGATTATTGTTTGTATGTTACAACAATATGGAGAAACGGTCCATCACCTTCAGTATTTAATCTTAATTTTTAATATAGTCATTGAAGAAACCACTATGAATATTAATTTTAACACGTATCGATCATTGAGAAGACCTGACAAAGGTTACAATGACCGCATTCGCTTTCTGGTCATGCATTACACTGCCGCTAATTTTTCAGCTTCCGTAAACAGCTTAACGGGCGGAGCAGCCAGTGCGCATTATCTTGTCCCCGATCCGACGGATCGTTCGTATATCAATGCCGGTTTTAAAGATCAACAAATTTTTAATCTGGTGGATGAAAAAGACCGTGCCTGGCATGCCGGCACCAGCACCTGGGGAAACCGCACCAACCTTAACGATAGCGCGATTGGGATCGAAATAGTTAATCAGGCGACTGATATACAAGGTGTATTCACCTTTCCTCCTTTTAATGATCGCCAAATAGAGGCAGTGAAAGCATTATCCTTGGATATTCTCCAACGCTACTCTGACATCTCCCCCACTCACGTGGTCGGTCATGCTGATATTGCGGTGGGACGCAAAAGTGACCCTGGTGCCGCGTTTCCCTGGAAAACACTCTTTGATGCGGGTGTAGGCGCCTGGTATGATGAAGAAATGAAATCTGCCTATATGGAGCAGTTCACTACAGCTCCATTAACTCAGGCTGACATGTTGATCCGTTTTAAAAAATACGGTTATGACACCAGTGGCGCCGCTACTGATTCAGCTGTCTATAAAAAGCTTGTCCGCGCCTTTCAACTGCATTTTCGCCAAAGTCGCTATGATGGCGAACTCGATATAGAAACGAGTGCTATATTAGCGGCATTAGTGAAAAAATATTTCAATTATCCGGCAGAAAACCCAACCACCACCCAAAATACCAGCAGTGTCATTTAGCAACCACTCAGCAAAATCTCTTTTTAGGGAGGCTATTTGTTTGACATTATCATGAACTGACGGCAGATCATCTTAGAATCATTACGAATAAACTCGGCTTAACGGAAAATAGTTTGTTCAGTAGTTAAAGTAATCTTAGATAATGCTTCATATTGGATACGGAACAATTCATTTTCTATAGATAAATTATATCTTAAAGTTTATCGTGACATTGTTTGGGTTCATTCATTAGCCTTCTATTAAATTTTGTTCGATAGTGCTAAATTGGAACTCTACCTAAGGCCATTACTTTTTTTATACATCGTTAACAAATGGATTGCGTATCTGAATACCATCAATTTTCTCGCCCGTGTTCATGTCTTCGCTAAATAACACTCTGTAAAAACTAACGCAGCCTGACAGAGTTATCTCCTCTGAAAGACTGCTAACCACAACAACCTACGAAAGAGGCTATTATGGCTAACGGTGATTTTACGCAAGTACACAACGATGATCTAGGTGCATTATTTGAAATGATTGATCAACTTGTATTTACGAATGAAATACTCAACAAACAAGTTTTAGATCTGGAAGATTATTCTATTGCTATTCAAAGACTAAAGAATACAAAAGTGATACCCAAGAATAATACATTTTCATGCTGTATTTTTAAGCCGTTTTTGAGGTATTGGTGTTTTATTGAGACAGCCTCAAAAGCACCGATGCCAGTTTAACTTGATAAATTATCGTTTATAAACGATAATGTGAGATATGAACGAAATACGACACTACATCGACAACAATGGAAACGACCTTTTTGATGAGTGGCGTGAGCAGGTACGCGATATCAAGGCCAAGATTGCTATTGACCGCCGTATCATGCGTGTAGAGCTGGGTAATTTCGGCGACCACAGGTTTTTACGTGAAGGCGTCTGGGAATTACGTATCGATATTGGTCCTGGGTATCGAGTCTATTACGCTAAAGCTGGCTTGACAATCATTCTGCTGCTGTGCGGTGGAGACAAACGTAAGCAGGACGTAGACATAACCCGCGCATGTGAATATTGGCGCGAATGGAAACGTAATAGTGGATAGGAGAGTTGGCTAATGAAAGATAGATCACACGACGATGCAATGGCCGAGGTATTCCGTAAAGACCCTGCTTATGCAGCTGAACTGCTTAATGGCATCCTCGAAGATGGTGAGCAAGCCGAGCTACTGATTGCTATGCGCCAGATGGCTAAGGCCTTCGGGGGCGTTCGCGTAGTGGCAAAGGAGGCAGAGTTGAATTCAAACCAGCTCTATCGCACTTTGTCTGCGAGGGGTAATCCTGAAATCAAAAGCTTAAACGCGATCTTACGCGTTATGGGTTTACGTCTTGCTGTTCAACCTGTGAGATATCAAAAACTGGGGCCATAGTATGGCTCGTGCTTCTTAACTCGTACCTGTTGGTGACGAATAGTTGAATTCAACGTCTGTTCGTTTTGTAGAGTTTGCTCAATTCCATCAGCTGATTGCTTAAGTTGTTTACTTGCTTCTGTAATTCATCGTCAGCCAACTGCCGCCGAAGATACCTAGAGAGAGGCTCAATCCGATCAATAACGGCCAAAAAATCCGATTGCGGACTACTTTCCAGCCCATACTTTCGTTCTGGCTGTGGATATCGGTTTTGATGGTACTCAGCTCTTGCTCCAATATGGTGGTTAAGGCGTTGCGTAAATCTTTGAGCTGCTGCCTTGTCAGGTTTTGAATAGTCTCGTTCTCTTGCGCTATCTGATTTTTCAATCGTTCGGCTAACGCTGTAGTCTCTTGCATACAGTGCCCCTTTCAATCTCCAGCGTTTACCGCTCTCTGGTTCACAAGCAGTGATATAGTCATTTCCCGTACGGGTTATTTCAAAATCTAATTTTTTCACTTGAACTATCACATCTTCACGATTGCGTATAAGCCCATTTACGGCTCTCTGAGACAAGATCGCATCCAAGAGTATCCCGAACATCATCTGATGGCTTATCGCCTCTTCTGGTGGCCTCTACGGTGATTTTGAGGATATGATTGGGGGTCTTCATGTTTCTTATTCGATTTGGATCTGTGGGATCAGCTAATCCGTACTTTGCGTTTACTTCACTACGAAAGTCATCGAAATGTTGCTGTGTCTTTTTCCCTGGTGGCTTGATATTCAAACTTTTTCCAGTACTTAATCATGTTTAAGTTGGCATTGATGCGATTGAGCATAGCTACTTGCTTTCTTTCATCGTTTCGGTTCCTCACGCTAACTTTACCTAAATGATTGCGAACAAACTCAGACATCGACATTTCTGCCGATTTTGAAAGTTGTTGAAGCCGCTCCCACTCCGTACCAGAAAACCTGACCCCAGCAACATCGGGGCTTGCCAGAGGGCTCCGCCCCCTGGCACCCCCCAAGGTCAAGTTCAACCCCCCGCTTAGCATGGGGGATGGCCTCCCTTCGGGAAACCATCCCCCATTTAACAGGGTAATCGGGTCTTCATTTTGTCAATGCCAAGCCCTGACGGGGGGCTTCGCCCACATTGACAAAACTCCGGCCCTTAAAAAAGAATTAAAAAAATTTGTTTTAAAAAAATAGAGACCGCTCGCCGCAAGAATGGTTTTCGCGCAGCGAAAGCCGTTCGAGGAAGCGGAATATCATCTGAAATTACAGAGAAACTCGGTCACTCTGGTGGTGAATAGAAATTCTTGGTTTTAGGTCCGATTAAATAACAATGATAAGTCAGAAAGAGTTAAAACAATCTTGGACTGTACTTGCGATGGTTAAAGTGGTAACCAATATAGCAGCGGTGTTATAAAATGACTTAATTAAAGAAGGAAAACAGGTGATCGACATCACACCTCTCTTTTCTACGCCGTGCTTTGGCATGAGCCCATTTCTTCTCAATGGGATTCAAATCAGGCGAATAAACGGGAAGATATTCAAGAATAAAACCGGCATTTTTTATTGCATCCTGAATATCTTTACGTTTGTGAAAACTCGCATTGTCCATCACCATGACGGAATTCAGTGGTACTTTAGGCAATAAGTCCTGCGTTATCCAGGCATGGAAAATATCGCTGTTGATGTTACTGGTGAACGCACAAACCGTTAGCAATGCTTTCTCAAGCAAGGCACCCATGATGTTAGTACGCCCTCTGGCCTGCCAATTATGTTGACCGTAACAACGCTGACCTTTAGGCGAATAACCATAACGGCGTGGCATATCATGTGAAAATCCACTTTCGTCAATATAAATAATGGGATGACCCGCTGTCTTATAATTTTGGAGCCTTATCTGGAAAGCCTCTCTGGCTTGTGCCTTGGCTTTGGGATGCTGCAGCGTTTTTTTTACAGGTTAATCCCAGTCGTTTCAGGGCATCACCGATACCACGGGCACTTACACCCAGCCGCTGCGCACGTTCGAACTGATAAGCATCAGGATAAGTAGCAACATCTTGTGTGAGAACTTCTCTATCTATCTTCGTCGCAGGTTTATTACGCGTCATACAGGGCTCTATTCGGTTAGCCCAGCGCATCAGACTGGCCATGCCGACGACAAAACGTTCCGCTGTTTGCGCATACGTAAGCTTTTCTTGTTCTTTGATTGCCAAGACATGTTGGCGAAATTTCAATGGATAAGTCATCCTTGTATTTTACATCAATTTATAGCGAGCCTTGTCATTTTCAGAAACCGACTGCACTAAATATCAAAAGCCGACTGCACTACTTTGCTACCTATAAAAACTATTCAACTAGATTTAATTTTTAGCAAAAAATTTTACGCCATCTGACCGCAGTTCTCCCTTAGGCGACACGTGTCGGTAAAGTGTTTGCCGAGTAATGCCTAACTCTTCGCACAAATCGTTTACCTTAGTTTCAGGCTGACCCATTGCAGACATCGCCAACCTCAACTTAGCAGCAGTTATCTTGAATGGACGTCCGCCTTTCCGGCCTCTCGCTCGTGCTGAAGCTAGTCCTGCCACTGTGCGCTCTGAAATCAGCTCACGCTCAAATTCAGCCAGTGCCGCAAAAATTCCAAAGACCAGTTTTCCAGATGCCGTCGTCGTATCAATTGCTGCACCGTGACCCGTGAGTACTTTCAAACCTATACCTCGGCCAGTCAATTCATGCACAGTATTAATCAAGTGTCGTAGGTCTCGGCCTAACCGATCCAGCTTCCATACAACAAGCGTATCCCCTTTGCGCAGCGCCTTTAGGCAGGCTGACAATCCAGGGCGGTCTTCGCGTTTGCCCGAGGCTTGGTCTTCATATAATTGGGATGTATCAACACCAGAAACAATCAGTGCATCTCGTTGCAGATTAGTCGTCTGGCTGCCATCGGCTTTGGATATCCGCATGTAACCCATCAGCATATTTTTTACTTTTCCTGTCACTTATACGGTCGGTTGCGTGACATTGTGAAAGCAGTCTGCGCGACTGTCAAAACTTGTCACTTAACCCGTTATTTAATTTAAGACATGCAAAGGGTTATTTATGGTCATAATGTGACAGAAATTCTAGCGGAATTTTTACTTCGGTAAACAAAGCATGTAGTTGCTTCAGATAATCTGGGTCATGCTGCCCGTATGAAGCCAGCCAGAATAGCGAGCGGGCCGCTTCAGGATTGTGCCTCGCTTCGATAATGGCTTCTTCGATCGCTTTAGCCGCTTCTCGCCAATAATTGATAGGTTCATTTTTCCCAGTATCCGTCGGTTGTAGACCATTTATAAACTTGGTCTGTGGTTCCGTCAGAAACAATTCCGCTTGCTCCCCGTATGGACTTAACATTCTCGATTCGACTAAATGTATCGCGGTAGCTGCTGCCTCCAGCATTTGCAACTGCACCGAAGTATTGAGGCTCTCGTAGGGATGCCACAAAGTTTGCTTGGCGCGTAAGGGATATCCGCTTTGTTCCCAAACGTAACGGATATCCCTACCATAAGAGCCACAGTACGAAAGCGGTGTGTTTAGTTCATCCAGCAGCGTCCGCAACAACCGAAACCAGAGTCCAGCGTGGACACGCCGACGAGGCAACTCTACACAGCCAGCCGTCAGCGCCTGCCAAGTGCGCCGATCCATCACCAAAATCGGCTCGCTGGCCTCTCGAGGTTCACAAGATTTGGTTTCCCAACACATGAACTGCCATGGCCCTCCCAAATAGGGCTCTAGCCAGCAGCCATGCGTTGGGCAACTCAGCATCAATGGTAGCTGCCACGCAAGTAGTATTGGGTGGTCTACCGAATCGTTTAGGCAGATCGGGCATGCTCGATGGATTGACTGCATAGGCAGCCAGGCGCGCCAACTTGCAATGTGCCTCACTTTTCGGTTTTTCTTCGGCAGCAACACCGAAAATTGGAAAACATAGGTTTCCAGGGCTGACGTAACCTCATCATCTAGGCTGTCCAGTAACCACGGCATCCAGCAGGAAAAACTCATGCAGTGTAACCGTTCCAGACCTACGCCACTTCTCTGTGCTAGCGCTGTCAGCAGTGACAGGGGTGGCGCCAGATCTAGGTCATTAACCTGACCGTGGCCGAGGTCATGCTCCAGCAAATCATGTCCATTCATCTGATAGCAACCGGCGATACGATTAAGCCATGAGGATAAAGCTTCGCCTTCTTTAGGCGCAGGGTGCAACGGCCAGCGATGCGCTGGTTTCACATCAACTCCCGCTCGAATTGCCGACGCCGCTCGCTAGGGCCTGCATAATTGCTCATACTGAGCGTACGGGGGTTAATTGACTCCTCTCCGCTTTCCACAGCAGACACAGCGGCTGCTATCAGCAAATGCGTCAGTTCTCCGATCGTACCCTCGCTACGAGCAAGCAGATAGCGAGCCATATCCTGCGTGGCAATGGGGGAGTATCGTCGCAATGGGAGAGAAGCAGCGAAGCTGGCGAGCAATGAGCAACAATCATCATTGACTTCCCACAACGGCAATATGACAGGAGAGAATCTATTTTCTAACTGGTCGTCTGAACGAATGGCAAGGTAGGCATCACGTGTGCCGACCCCTACTAGTGGGACACGCAGCTCATTGCCGAGAAAGCGCAATAGGTTGAGAAATTCCCGGCGGGTGCCGCTATTCCCAGCCAGGACATTATGCAGCTCATCAATCATCAGCATGCGTACGCCAATACGGCGTAGTAATTCGAGCGATAGTTGTTCCATTTCCAGTAACCGTTGACGTGGCCTTATAGGCGCACCCATCGCGGCAAGCAATGCCACGTAAAAGCGGGAAACTGAAGGCTCGGATGGCATCTGTACGCTCAATACTGGGATATGTTCCTGGTTATCATTTGAGCTACCAGGATGGCTGCGGCGGAATTTTTCTATGATCATCGACTTGCCGTTGTTGGTTGGACCAACAAGTAGCAAGTTGGGCATACGCTGTTTGTTTGGCCATGCATACAGAGTTTCCAGTCTGCTTAACGCTTCAAGCGCACGTGGGTAACCAATCCATCGGTCGGCGCGGATGCGCTGGATCCTCTCGACAGCGGGCAGCCTGGCTAAACCCTGTGCTGCTGGCAGCAAGTGAGACAGGTCAGTGATAGGGAACTCATCCATAGCTACCACTCCTCGATCTGGTCAAACGGCAGGGCCTTCTGTGAGTCAGCAACGTCCGATTCTGGCGGAGCAGGCTTGCTAGGTGCTGGCAACTCCTTGAGATGCTGTCGGCGCACCGCATCACGCCTCGTCCTGCGTGTATTCTGCTGAGCCGTGGTGACGATATCTCTCATTTGCCTGATCATGTAAAACAGTGCTGATTCGTCCACCTGTTCACGCCCAAGCTGGCGTAGCTTTGTCAATGCTTGACGCTGTTCCCATAGGGTGACAGCTGGGTGGGACAAGGTACGGTAGGGAACTTCCAGGTAGTTTTTACCCTCTGGCTCCAACACCCAGATTCGACTGATATCGCGAGGATCACGTCGAATCAGGAAGGGAGGTAAGCAGTCACGTCGGGCTATCCACGGTTTGAGTGCGTCTGCATAGTAGTGAATGTAATCAATGACAAAGCCGGTCCGGATTAAGATGCGGCGGATGACAGGAAGAAAATCGACCAGAAAAGCCGTGACATGAGTGATGATGCTCGGTACGCCGACACACACAACAGCTTCTGCCCAGCATGCGGCCGGTGTTTGAAGCAGACTGCTGTGTATCGAACCATGGTAGGTACCTACCGCCAGCGTAAGCCATCTCTCCAGTTCACGCAGCGTCAGAGTTGCCATACTCTCCGAATTGTATGTACCACGCTGTTCAGGGTTTGAAAAGGTTGTTCCTGGTAATTCATCGTGGACCATTTTCATCGCTGTGCCTATGATCCTTTCCACGATACCGCCGTAGTGTGGTTGGCCTGGCGGACGATAATTTAACTGAATGCCGTGTTGCTCGCAGCCACGGCGTAGCACCTCACTTTTAAATTCAGCGGCATTGTCTAGATAGAGATGCTGTGGCTTACCGCTCATCGGCCAGTCCATTTCCACCTCCAAGTGTTCCAGCCAGGGCCGTTTATCACAGGCAACCTGTGTCAGGCAGAGGCCAACAGAGACAGCAGACGGTGCCTCTAGCGTAACCACAATACCAAGTACACAGCGAGTGAACACGTCGATGGCGATTGTTAGGTAAGGACGGCCGATTGGCTGCCGATCACGTTCATCAACGATGATCAAGTCGATGACTGTATGATCAATCTGCACCTGCTCCAGTGGCATTGCAACTTTTGGAGGAACACCGCCAACACTTTGCAAGGCGCGGGACGCATTTTGACCTTCCCGGCGGCGCGCTATTTTCCTAGGGTCGAGTCTGGCAATCCTCAGGGAAACGGTGTTGCGTGCTGGCGCCCGTAGCTTTTGGGTTTTGCAAGCCTGTACGATTTCTCGATAGAGCGCGGCCAAACTGCGTTTCTGCTTGGTCAAAAAGCGTTTATGCAATAGCTCACGGATAATGTGCTCAATCTGCTCTGGCAAGCGTTGTTTGCCTTTGCCGCCGCTAGACTGGCCGGGGGCTAGATCGGTCAGCAACCCAGCACCCTGCCGGTAGCGGCGCACTAGTTCATAGATATGGCGACGGGACAGCCCTAATTGTTGGGCGGCGTCATCAGCGGCTTGGTGACTAATTCCTTCCTGAGCTGCCAGTGGAGCAATGACTTGCTGCCGTCTTTGTGCTTCACGCCACGTAGCTTCTGGCAAAGTTAATACACCTTGCTCGGTAATCTGGTGCTCCTCGGAGCCCATGCTCAAGCCTCACTGTAGGGAAGAGGAGTATTGAGCATAATCCAAAACGGTGCAGTTGACTACTGATATTATGCTGTCAGAAGGTGACTGCACAAGGTTAGGTTTGGGTTAATGAAATGGGGCACTGGCCTTCTAAAGATAAAGGTTTTTAATTAATAAATTCATTTAGTTATCTTGTTATCGTACGTTTTGGCACCCTTGGATTTTAAACTATCAGTGCAGTCGGCTTTTGATATTCCGTGCAGTTGCCTTCTGAAAATGACAATTGGGAAGAAAGTAAAAGATCCATCAAACGTTGGTTTACTGGATGGTCTGGAAGGTAATTTTGATTGTCAAATAATGTGAGCCGGAAAGGATGGATGGCAAGCCAGGAAAGATAAAGGCGAGCTGATTGTCATTTATTAGACTTGTTGCCTAATAGTACATTAGTGTTTATTAAGCAACAGTGGGCGTCATAGAAGGGCCTCTAAGCGATTTTTTCGCACGAGGTAATGCAAAACGCACCCCTAAAAATGCCTAAAAAATGTTCGTTTATTTATTAGGCAACAAGTCTACTTGAAAACGTATCAAATGCCCCTATGTGAATGGTATGAGCATAAGTTTGCATTGAATGTTAGATATATGTTAAAGGAGGATGTTATGGCTTATCGTTCTTTCTCTCTTATTCCGGCATTGAGCAATCATCTACTTTCTGACCGTTTTACGCAGATGGATAATCTGTTTAGCCGTTTAACGGGTGAAAAGCCTATTGCGGATACGCCTGCCTATAATCTGCTGAAAAAAGACAAAGCGCATTATGAAATGACCGTGAGCGTACCCTGTTATACGCAGGATGAACTGGATATTTCGGTGCTCAATAACCAGTTAACCATTAGCGGTAAACCGAAGGTTGAGGAAACAGATGCTAACGAAGAAAAAGACGGCATCAAATGGTTGCATCAGGGTATTAGAAAAAGTGAGTTTTCCTTAAGTTTCAGTCTTGAGCATCGGATAACGATTCAACAGGCGAGTCTGGATAAAGGATTATTAACACTGCAATTTACTTATGATATTCCTGAACAGGAGAAACCGCAGAAAATTGCCATTGGTATGCAAAATGAATCAGGCTGAGTGCTTGAACACCATGCCGCTTAAACTTAGCGCCCTTGTTTTGTGCGTCCAGCATGGGCGTATTCCTGTGGGTGAAAGTCCCGCCATAAGCTGATCACGGCAAATGAAGTGAAGCGCAACTGCATAAGGGCGCCCAAATGTGGGGAGGAAGCGTGGAGCATAAATCGTCGAGGTAATGCTGACAGAGCGAAAGCAGAAAAAGTGGTGATTTTAGCCAGAGAGCAACGTATGCGAGCGATACTAAGTCAACTAAGTTCAAGAAGTATCAGTACTGCACTTCCACGCATAGCATAATCTATTAATATTATTTGGAGTTTTATTATATGGTTAATAAAAAAGCAAACATGAACAACGAAATAGATCATGGATTTTGGTCAAAATATTATGGTTGTCAATTTCCTTTCAACATAAATGGTCGGCAATTCTTCTATGGACAATCTGAAGATGATAATAGTTGGTTTATTCACGAACTGTTACCCAATGGTACAATGGGTAGTAAAACAGCTCATGGTACTTGGGCCCACTATTATAACTGTCAGTTTCCTTTTAAAATAAATGGTCGTCAGTTCTTCTATGGACAAGCCAAAGAGGGCAATAACTGGTTTATTCAGGAACTGCTGTCTTATGGTAAAATGGGACGAGAAATAGATCATGGATTTTGGTCAACATATTATGGGTGTCAATTTCCATTTTACATAAATGGTCGTCAGTTCTTCTATGGACAAGCCAAAGAGGGTAATAACTGGTTTATTCAGGAACTGTCATCTGATGGTACAATGGGAGGAGAAATAGATCATGGATTTTGGTCAACATATTATGGATGTCAATTTCCATTTTACATAAATGGTCGTCAGTTCTTCTATGGACAAGCCAAAGAGGGCAATAACTGGTTTATTCAGGAACTGTCATCTAATGGTAAAATGGGTAGTAAAACAGCTCATGGTACTTGGGCTCACTATTATGATAGTCAATTTCATTTTTACATAAGGGATAATCACTTCTTATATGGGCAAGCTAAAGAGGGCAATAACTGGTTTATTCAAAAACTGTCATCTAATGGTACAATGGGACGAGAAATAGATCATGGATTTTGGGCTCACTATTATGATAGTCAATTTCCATTTTACATAAACGGTCGTCAGTTCTTCTATGGACAAGCTAAAGAAGGTAAGAATTGGTTTATTCAGGAAATATCATCATGTATAGATGATGATATTTTATCTCCATATCACTTTTCTGACTATAAAATTGCTTCGTGGAATATGCAAGGAGCGAACCATAACGAAGGTAAATGGGGAAATATAATTGCCAATGAAGTAAAAGTTATCTCTAATCATTCTAATGTAGATATATTTGCTTTACAGGAGTGTGGAGCACTCCCTAAATCTGTGTCGACTGTTTCTGATAGAGCTCCACAAGAATTAATTTCCTCAAATAATAATATAGAATTAACCCAAAATCTGTGGGCTCTTGGTACCAATTATCGACCAAATGATGTGTATGTTTATCACGTAGAGAACGGAAATCAATATAACAGAACCAGTATGGCTATTGTTTCCAGATATAAAGCAGATGAAGTTTTCATTGTTGGGCCTGTTGATAATGCTACTCGACCTGTTATCGGTATTCGACGCGGAAATGATTATTTTTTTAATATACATGCGGGTGCACACAGAAATAATGAGTCTCCATCTGTGATTAGTGTAATAGAAAACTATATGAGCCGAATTGTAAATGATAATGTAAATGCAACATGGGTAATTATGGGCGATTACAATACAGCGCCAGATGATTTAAGATTAACTAACGCTCCATTAAACATAGAGCGTGGATTTGCCATACCAGCCAGTCCTACTCACTTTGGTGGTGGTGACAGAATTCTTGATTATGCTATAACAGGGACTGGCATAGAAAATCAAGCGACATTAACAACTACTGTTTCTGAACGTACATTATCTGATCATATTATTGTTTTATTTATTCATTTATTTTTGCGGCCAACCGGTCGTTGTCGGAGAGGTTAGAGCCATATCGTTATACACATCTTTTAAAAATCTTTATAAATCAATCAGTTAACCACTAACCTTGTTTTTCTTAATTTGCTGTTTTAAAAGGATTTTTAAAAGATGTGTATAACGATATGGGTTAGAGCGTATTTACTGAACACTATATCACTATCTATTATGATTAAATTCAAAGATAAAAATATGTTGTCACCAGCAATGTAAAACTGACCCACTAATGACAATTGAAAATTGACCCACCTGAGGAAAAATTGCCGCCTTTTTAACATAAAAATTGGCGGTGTAAATAAAATGCTGATTCAGGAGTGACTAGTGGAAATTCACGTGTTACATCGACAAGGGATGAATATTCGAGCCATCGCTAAACAGCTTCACCTATCACGTAATACGGTACGCCGTTATTTACGTAATATCGCCAGAACACCCCGTTACAGCCAGCGTACTGCACCGTTATCAAAACGGGAACCCTTTAAATTTTATTTACTCGAACGGATTAAAGCAGCAAAACCTTACTGGATCCCTGCCACTGTGTTATTTCGCGAACTTCAAGCGCGAGGCTATGAGGGAAAAGACGGTATCTATCCAACTGGCGTATGGCGTACTGAAATCCGGCGTTCCTTTTGATGAAAAAATAGCGTTTGCCAAGGCTTAAGCAAGACGGTATCTATGACAGTCAGATTGACGGGATAGAAAAACGCAACGGGAAGATATCGAGCATACACGGACGAAGGCGTATAGCCCGCAGGCCAATGGGTTCTGTGAGCGGTTTCATAATACGATGAAAAATGAAGGCTATAACATGATGTTTCGGCGTAAAATTTATTCATCACTGGAAGACATTCAGCAAGACATCGATAAATGGCTCGCATTTTACAACAGAGAGCGACCTCATTCAGGCAGGTATTGTTATGGCAAAACCCCTTGGGATGCTAGTGCTAATGATAGTCGAGTAGTGTTGACACCGTTGCCGCTACTGTGGTAAAACCAGTGACGTGAAAAAACATGGGATAGGAAGCGGTGGGCATCCCCGTTTTCGTTGCCTGTCCTGCAACCGCACATTTCAACTTGATTATTGCTATAAGACCTGTCAATCTGGGGTCATAAGAGCAACTTGTTGATATAGTAATGAATAACTCAAGTATTCGAGACACAGCAAGAGTGTTATGGCACTGTTAACAAAGTTATATCAATTAACTAATTGGAATAAATATAATTTTAAAAGAATTTACATAGAATGAACTTATTCAAAACTTAGCCCCGGTAGTGTGGTTAACAGGCGCACCCTGACCAGGAGAAAAACCCCCGAACAGGGGCGTAGTCGTGAGCACAACAGTCCCAACGCAACACCGCCTAGCCCTTCCATGCAAGCCAGATCAAAAGCGGCCGTTGAAAAAATGAAAGCGTGCTGTCAATAATTAAGGGTGTCACACTTATTTTTAATTGTCTGACATTATCAGACATTCTTTGATTAATACTTGCGGTCGTTCCTTTTAATGAGAGATGATATACATGACAAATGTATATCTATAAGAGGAAGATATAATGCAAGTAGCAAAGTGGGGTAATAGTTTGGCTGTACGCCTGCCGTCAGAATTAATTAAATTGCTTGAACTCCGTGAAGGTGATTCAATTGAAATTATCGTTGATGAACCCCGGGTTTTTTCGGTACGCAAGAAACAGAAAGTTGATACTAATTTGCTAGAGCGTCTGCGTACGTTCCGCGGTAAGCTGCCTGTCAATTTCCATTTTAATCGTGATGAAGCTAATGAGCGCAATTAAGAGTAAGATGTTTATTGACAGTAATATCCTGCTTTATCTACTATCGCAAGATACCGCTAAAGCTGATACCGTAGAAATGTTACTTAAGGGAAAGCCAACCATCAGTGTGCAGGTACTTAATGAAGTGACATCGGTTTGCGTTCGCAAGCTCAAGATGAGTTGGCAAGAAATCGGACAATTTCTGGAATTAGTACGTAATTTTTGCCGTGTGGTGCCAACTGAAGCAATACATGATGGTGCTCGCCAAATTGCAGAACGTCATTATCTGTCATTCTACGATGACTGTATTGTCGCCGCTGCCATGACAGAACGTTGCCGTACCCTTTATACTGAAGATATGCATCATGGTCTTCTGATTGAAGAAAATTTACGGCTTTGCAATCCATTCAGGTAATGTTTTAGTCATGCATTTTGAACGGACAAAAATAAAGATGGTTTCCTCCAACGCATTAAAAACCTTCTGCATTAATTCTTTAGAATGAAAGCATGATTTCATTCTAAAGACGAAATAAAATTTGGGGTGCTCCAATAGGCGACTGAAAACTACTTAGACTGTTGCTACATTCCCTGACAGTCAAACTCAGTGCCCTCAATCGATAGGTGTTTTTCTCTACATAGGTGTTAGTTTCTTTCTATTCCTCGAATGTTTTCTTTTTAACTATATCCCGTTCTAGCTTCTGCAACCGTTCAGAAGACAATGTTGTCTGGGCAACATCTTGCACGACCTTATTGAGCGCATCATTATCTTTACTTGAGGGATCCGATTTCATTGATTTCAATGCATTCTGCGCCGCTTCTTCCTGAATGATCTTCGCTGCTTTTTCGATAGCTATCGCCTGATTTTCTTGCTCAGGCTGTTGTTGTGCGATGTCCCTGGCTTTTTTCTCTTGTTCAGCGGCATATTTTTCCACGTCATCGTGGATAAAGGGTAGGGGATCATCAGGTGGTGTTTGTGCCTGACGTGTGGTTTCATCCTCAGGAACCAGAATATTACCGGTGATACGGTTAACGTTACTTGGTATCCCAACACCTGATAAACGGATTATCACCCCGCTTTCTGGGTAAACATGCGCGAGTCGTATAGCTTGATGGATATCCGCTGCGAGTCTCGTTTCTCCATTACGACTGATCTGTAAGCCCGCAAATCTAGCATCCTGACTGCCCAGCACTCGTGGTTGGTGGTTTAGTTCTATTTTACTTCCTTCTTGTTGCAGTCGGATTTCATCTAGGTAAACCCCGGCGCGTTTACCGTTGCTGTCCCATACCGGCAATGCCATATGAGGGGTGGGATATTGACGCCCGGGCACAATCAATTTTGCCATTGATTCTCCCGATCCCAGGCCACGTGTTTGTAATAATTTGCGTCCCAGTGCGGTATTTTGCATCGGTGTGGCGCTTGCCATCAATCGCGCCGCAATCTGAGCGGCTTTATCATCCGCAGAATGCAGTAAATCATGGGCGGTAGGGTATTTTTTCTGCTGTTCTAGTGCCCTCAACCATTTCTCTCGGTCGTCGGTATACACCTGCACATGTTCTTTTGCGCGAGAGAGTGTCACATAACCTCCCTCTCGGGTGGCCATATTTTTCCTGCCCCTTTCTGTTCCTTCCAGCGTAATAACATAGCGGGAGCTGGCACCTTGTGCGCCGTAAGAGGTGACGGCATAGGCTAAATCAATATGCCGATCTTCAATAGCTTGCTTTGGATCCAAGTGCTTGTTGTGTTCGCCGTCAGTGAGAGTGATGCTGCCGTTGTTTTCTATTTTGCTCACTTGCCACAGACTATTAGCCACATAGCCTCGGTCATTATCACTGCGGGTAAAACGTAACTTGTCACCGGTACTGACAAGAATTTCTCGCGGTTTATACAGTGCAATAGCCTGTGTGCTGTTCTCAAAATTTGATATTAGCTGCGCTTTTCCCTCGCTATCACGCAGAGTAACCACCCCAGCTTTATCATCTATCTTGGCCACGGTGTAATACTGGTTGTTCATTAGCACGATATTGTTAACATGCACAGAGAAACCCTTAGCACGGCGTAATTCATGATGTAATATGCGCACAGGCTCCAGAATGGATAATAAGTATTCGGTATGGCCAAGCTCGCCCGCCGCCTGGAGTTGCTGATGAATTTGCGCGTTAATGGCATGACGATCATCGTTGAGATGCGCCACGATGAGCGTATGGTTTCTGGTATCAACAGTACGTCCGGTATAATCCTGACTGATAGCACTGATCACGTCAATGGGCGCAGCGCGGCTTTTCTGCTGTGACACTGTGTTTGCCTGTTTTTTCTGATCTTGTTTAAACTCTATCACCGATGCAGTGGGTATCCATGCCTGTGGCTGGCGGGGTATGCGGTCAGGTGTCACTGTTTCTATGCGGTTTAAGGCTTCGCGGGTATTTCCTTCTATCATGCTATAGATAGCTGTTTTCAATGCTGGCGTCTGGCGTACGATGTCTTTCATTATTGCGATGTCAATGGCGCTGCGTTGTTGCATCAACTTAAAGGGCTGGCCGGGAGCAATCGCCTGTAGCTGGGCGCTATCCCCGCTGCTAATCGCCCGTCCGTGGCCACGGCTGATCTGCTGATACAACTCGGCCATATCCCGGTTCCCGATCATCGAAGACTCATCAATGATAAATACCGTATTGTGATAATCTGGCGCTTCACCGGCTAATGCTTGTTGACGTGCTTCACTGAGAAAGGAAGCCAGTGTTTGTGAGCAAATACCTGCTCCTTGCATTTCATGAACGGCGCGGTGTGTCGGGGCGAGACCCATCATTTGTGGTCGCTGATTTTCCGGTAAGCTATCTATAGCGGCCATCACTGCTTTAAATTGAGTGGTTTTCCCTGTACCCGCAAACCCCTGGATAGCCAGGAATTGATCGGCACTTTTCAGGATCATCGATGTTGCTGCTTTCTGGCCGTCAGTCAACCCCTCCAGGTATTGCTGTGGAATAGCCGCCATGAGCGGTGGAACAGCATTTTTGCCCTGAGCGATGGTGCGGAGGATGGATTTTTCCATCTCATAGGTCACGCGTGACACCAACAGCCCGGTACCCACACCGGCAATCGGTGACAGACTGATCAGGTCGCCCTGCTTTTTTTGCTGCTCAATTTCAGCTTTAATCTGGTTAACTGTTACTTCAGGCGACCATCCCAAGGACGCTGAAATGAGCGTAAGATCTGAGAAAGCAATCCCCTGAGTTTGAACGCGACTCAATCCTAATGCCACCGATTGCTGTACCGGCGATAATAAATTTTCTCTGTTCCGGCGGATGGCCTTATCCAGATTATCCATACCCGCTTGTGCTTTAACCTGTTCGCTGGCTAAACGATAATGTGGATGACTGGCTAAGCGTTTTTCTACGCGATCCAACGGCATGGCAGTGTACAGTGTTGCTTTGTCACCACTTCTCGCCAGTTGATTAAGTGTCGCGGCATTTAAATCACGGGCGCTGAAGGCAGCCAATATCTGATTTTTGTCACTGACGCTAGCTCCCACGCTTTCAACATAATCGGGTAACAATTTGAGGGCACGCGATCTGTCCAATGTGAAACTGTTGCCCTGTCTTTCTACAGTAACACCCGTTTTACTGATGGCGGTGACTTTCAGTGTTTCATGGGCTTTTATTTTCCCTTTCATTTCTCGCCCAACCGCCCTGAGCTGTTCTCCGACCGCAATAGTCATTTGTTTTTGTGCAAACAGGCTCCAACTGCTGTCCAGCTTGTTAATTTTTTCGGCACGCACATGGCCGGTTTCACTGGTTAGCTGCAGGGTATTGGTGCTATCTATCACCCTGTCTATCTGATAGCGGTGCATCGTTTTCTTTTCATTATCCCACTGCTCCATCACCATACCAGCGCGATAATTTTCACGTTGATGGCGGCTTTTTCTGTCCAACCAAACCGGATGTAGTACTGATATTGTGGTATCGACTTCACCCAATTGACCGGATCCTTTTAATTGGGTGCGTATTGCTGCGGTGAGTGTTGCCTGCTCCCTTTGCCCGTTAACCTGGGCAACCACCTCTGTTTTTGCCGACTTCATGGCTGCATACTCTGAGGCCATGACTTCATATCGGATACGTTTATCGCTTTCACTGACAACAACGGTGGCTAATGGCTGGCTGCCGTAAAGCTGATAATGGGGGACACCTGCCTCTTTTAGTACCGATAGCGCATTGCCTGTTCCAGGACGTTGCTCACTGTTTATAAACAGTAGCTGCACGCTCTGTTCTTGTCCCTTTTCCAGTAACAGCAGTGTTTCTTTCAGTGTCAGTTTTTCGGCCTGGTCGATGACCAGAGTACTTTGTGGTAGCAAGGCGAATTCACCTGTAAGCTGGCTACGCACCATCACCCGACCAGCAATATGTTTGTCCTGCGCTAGCCAGGCACCACTGCGTCGGTCTGCTGCCAGGATCCTTACCTCCCTTCCTTGATCGTTGGTCATCATCACCGCCTCCGTGATACGCTCGCGCCAAACGGCGGCACCTCCTTGTCCAGATAAGATCGCCACTGGGGATTTGTCCTGTGCCAACACTGACTAGGCGTCGGCATAGGGGCGTTCTCTCACTTGTGCCCGATCAAGAAATGACAGTACCCGATTTTCTCGCAGAGTCGTTTTAGCTAGTTGATGTATGCTCAGTTCATTAAGCAAATGAATATCTGAGGTGAAAATGCCTTTTTCTTTATCCAGCGGGATCACTCGCTGTTGTTCAATTGCCGCTTCAATACCCTGACGCACGCGCTCGAACACGCCAGGCTCTGCTGGTAGTTGCCCTACGGTCTTAGCCAGCAAATCGGAATAGGTGAATTGTATTTTGCTATCATTGAGCAAGGAAATAGCGTGATTAATGGCCTGAGAGATATCGTTGGTTATGGTCTTGTTTTCCTGCCTGCCGGTCGTCTGTTTCTCTTGTTGATGAGCTTTGGCTCGGCTAATAAAATCAGCGAGATTAAAGCCGGTTTCTTGCAGGCGTGCTTTCCATTCCGCCACCAGGATCAGGGGATCCGAGGCGACTTTAGCTTTGCGGGTATTAAGTGCAGCAATATCACGGGAACGCAGGGATGCATCATTCTCTACCGTCCCACGGAGGGTTTGGCTACGTTGCGAAAAAGGCGTTACAGGGACACCTTCCATTTCCCACAGACCATTTTTGCCCGTTTCATGGGTTTTATAGCCCATTTTTTCGACAGCTTGACGCAATGAATGGCGATAAATATTTCCCAGCGCCACTTGATTGACCATCACAGTTTCCGAAAAGCCGGTTTTCATTTTAGTGTCACTGGCGAGCGCACGCCATTTGCCTTCAGCATAGGTGGCATTCAATACCAACACATGCGTATGTAACTGCGGATCGAGATCACGGGAGGTATCGTGATGGTAGAGTGCTGCGATAATATTACCGGTCAAGACGGTAGCGGTTTTTTTGTCTTTAGTGATGCGGGCGCAGGACAGCGTCTCAACTTCCTGCATGGCAACAGAGACAGCAGCATGGTGTGCCTCAATAAAACGCGGATCACCGCCGATTAATGCCAATACAGAGACACTTTTGGGGGAGGAAAAGGTGAGATCATAACCTGCACGGTGGGTCTGTTTACCCTTTACCTTGCGAGAAATCTGGATACCGTTCGGTAATATCCCCTGTTTAAGTTGATCAAGCACTGCATCTTTGACCGGCCCAGACAAACCAAGCCTGTTGGCTCCCTCACCCATCCAGCGAGAGCCTAAACTGCTCAGTACGTAATAATTATCCTGATGGGCGTAATAGCGGGCGTTACCGGCTATCGGGCTAATACTCATCATCAAAAGTATTCCCCGGGCTCATCTATTGCGTGATCGGCGCAGCGTGAGTTGATATTGTCTTCTTCCTTGCGTACCATTTTTCTGGTTTGCAATGGTGGGGTGTATTGATCGTCTCTTACACCCTCTTTAATATCACTACCTGCACTGATGTTGGGTGCGACAGGTTTCATCGCTAGCGGATCTTCTCGGCCCCCTCCGGCAGTCGTATTGTCTGTTTCCGTGGGTTTTGCGGTAGATTTAACCGTAAATGTTTGTGATTTTGGCTGTAGTGCCGCGTTTTCATGAGCAAAAAGGGAATCCAACGCCTGACTCGCTTCCTCACGACGTTGCGCTAGTTCACTTTCAACGTGTGGATCGAGACTGGATTCAATATGGCGTAATACCCATGGCTCGGCCACGTTAGCTAATTTTTGGTACTTGAGCGACATTTTGACTACAGGGTAATGACCCGGTAGCGTGACAAAACATTCCAAATCTTCCAGCATCTGCACATCGGTATAGCTGACAATATTGATGCGCTGTTCATCTTTACTAAACGAGATACCATCTCGCACCTGCTCGGCTCCAAAACTGGTCTGCTCGGCGCACTTTTTCTTTACCGTTTCGCCGATATCTTCCTCAACAAATTTTGCCACTGATGCACTGGGTGAGCGGAAAAAATATTTGGTGTTCAGCAAATCAAACATCGCTTCGGCAAATTTGTTGCCATAAATTTCCTCCAGTTGCGGGTAAGACTGGAATCCTAAGGCAAAGCACCCCCCGAATTTACGTGCTTCAGCGATGATGTAAGGCAGGCTGGGGAGTTTGTGCAAAGAGGGTAATTCATCGATAAAAAACCAGACGCGGCGATGCCGGTTTTCCGCCATCGACAGCAAACTGTTGGCGGCGATGCCAAGCCACATCGAGATAACGGGTTTTAACGATTCATGATGATTTTGATTGGAGGTGACGAATAACCAGCCATGCTTGCCGCTCCCTTTACCCCCTTGCATCCATTGGCGGATAGTAAACTTTGGCTGGCCACTACGTTCGATACCCTGCAAATAACGCATCGCCTTAACATAATGGGTCAATACACTGCGGATAGAAAGGGCGGTCTTTTCAATCTTACCGTCAACTAAGGTGGCAGCCGGTGTACCGGCTAAAAATTCGCGCAATTTCTCGAGATTAATTGCCAGCAGCGTGCGGAGAAATTTATTATAGCTACGGCCTTTATCCTGGCGCATACGCTGCGCCGCTTCAGCGAAAATTGTTCTGGCAGAGCCTTGCCAGAAGGGATCTTCCGATGAATTCATTGGGATCAGCGTGTTAGAGAGGGTTTCCAGATCGGGCAGGGTTTGACATTCTTCCCACATATCCCAGTTGGCACAGCGTTTATCCAGCGGATTTAATAGGATATCTTTCGATTCATCGTAATATTTATCAATAAAGGTGCAACCCTTATCATAAATAATAACTCGATCACCCCGTTCACGCAGAAAAGACAAAAACTTCCGGATCAGGGTAGATTTACCGGAGCCCACTGTGCCATGCAGACCAAAATTTTGGGTTTCACTGTCTTTTTTGATCGGCAGAGGGCCAATCTTGATATCCGACGCCTGCCCGCGTTTTCTCATCAAACGGGCAACCGCTTTAGGATCGTCATTTAATACCCGTCCTCCGGTAATTTCATCCTCACTTTGCTTGCGACCGGTGTACCCTAAATAGCAGTAGAAAAATAACACCGCAAGAAAAACCACTATCATGGAAATGAAGGCAGAAATGATTAATTCCTGTTTTAGCAATTGACCACAATAAACGGTATAGGCGTCATTAATTATCTGGTCCGTCGTATAATGCAACTGCTTTCCATAATAATTCAGCGTATAACGAGTCGGGTTGACGCTATTTTTTAGTAGTGGATGGATACTCCATGCATACCAATACATCAAACCATTGATACTATTTTGTGTACTAACTCGAATAAACAACATCACTAGGGTCATGACCATAAATGACAGGGTCATATAATAAAAAATGAGGCTATTTATTTGCAGGAACATGCGCAGACGCATAAAAGCGACCTGCCCGCCCTGCGTTAAATGACGAAGATTCAGGTGCATTATTTTCTCAATGTAAAACAGGATGGACGCAGGCGTAACTAAAACAGTTATACCTCGCCCACGGAGAGTTAACTTACACTAACTTGATAATAATGGTTGTGATAGCAGCAATAGTTCCAACAAAACCAGATGCAATGGCTACGGGATACCAGAATATTTCACGATATAATTTAGTTGTTTCTGCCGCTGTCTTCTTGCTATCCAAACTGAGTTTAGAAAACTCAGCATTTATCCTTGAGGTTTCAGCACTGATTTTGGACGTTTCAGCCATAAGTTTTGCTATTTCTGCATGTATTTTTTCAGATTCCTGATTGTCCCATGTCTTGCTGGTCATTTACTGTCTCCTAAAGAGTCTTGTGTTAATTAATTTCCATTTGAAAATAAATAAATTGATTATATTAATTTTATTTGTTGATGTACCTCAATCATAATGATGATAAAAACAACATCCGCATGACTTTCTACTAAACGTTCTTTTATTAGGCAACAAACCCACAGGTACGCCATTCATAATAGATGTTCTCAGCGTGTTTCCTCTCGTTCGGCATACTGTGACCAACTGATGCGCAGTTATCGCCCGATCCATTACAATAGAAATGTAGGCACCATAGTATCAGGCAGTTACCTCTTGACCTGAAAAACATAACAAACACAACTGCATCGCGACATTAAGACAGTTTACATCGCCGCGTTGTTGGATCAACGACAGATCAGATTCATTGAAAGTGTAGTGCTGAATAAGTTCATCTTGGACTTCAAAATCCTAGGTCTGATAGATCTTTCAGAGGGTTTTACCGTTTCATGATGGTGTAAAAGTTCTCATGAGAACCAATGTTAAGCAAGACAACCTCTTGCGGTTTCCTTTTATCTGGCAAAAGTCGATATGCCAGTAAAGTTTCCTGTTTGTTGATTTTGAACTTGAAAACAAACACGCCGGCTAAATCGCCTTTTTTTTCTTTACCGATGGTAGGAGCAGCAGTAATCTCCATGACAACCTGATCGACCACTTTTTTATCGCGTGCAGGCATTTTTTTAACAACGCGATTAAACGTTGGTGTGCTAAGAATCTTCAACGACATCACACACCAATGTGGTATTCAGACAGTTGACCCGCATCTGCCTCAGCAGTAGCGAGTAGCGTGCTCTTGATAAATTGAACGGGTAGTTCTGGATTATCCTCAACCACCTTCCCGAGACGCGCCCAATATTCGATCTGTTTTGGAATGGACCGATGTTCAGCAACGGCGCGCGGCCTGGCCATATCTACTAGTTCATTGGATAATTTCAATGGGATTGCCATAGAGCCTCCTTGATGTTAATTGCATCAATATACAACAATATACTACCTTTTGTAACCCGTGAATAAAAATAGGTCATTTTTTCGCAACCCATTATCTGTTACTACTGGTCTTGTTCTGCATTTAAAGGCCAGGGGGAGATTTAGCTTATTAATTAACCTAATTTAGGTTGTAAAATGCTCAATTTTTGTATGTTAATTAAACTCTTGAGAAGACTTAGCTTATAAAATGCTTAAATACCAACCTTGTTGGTTATAAATAATACAAAGTGAAATCCCGCCCTGTTTAAAGACAATGAGCTAACATACCAACGCAAACGATAGTGGGTTGCACTCTTCTTTGTTTGTTCACTCGCTACCTCAATGAAGATACTTGTGCCTAATAGTAAAGCTTGTCAACTACCTCACCACGGTGCTCGTCGATAAAGTGAATCTGAATCACAGGGTTTGCGATAGGCGGCACTGTTAACAAAGTAATTTAAAGACCTTAAGACAAGCGATGGCGAAATAAAGAAAAAAGGTGATATCAAGCTTATCAAAGCATAAAGCGAGTCTTTTGTGTTCTTTTATTTTGCCGAAGAAACGTTCAATGGCATTACGTGTTTTATATTTTTCTTTATCTTTTGGCTGGATACCGGGATAAAGCGCGCGCTTGCAGCGAGGGATCACTATTCTGGCCTAATAAATTTGGACACTAAAGAAAGGAAAGACTTTCATATCAGTGCGTTGTCCTTCAGACAAACAGACACCCCTGAGATAATTGCCTGCAAGACCGACATGAATTTTGGTACTTATCCCTTTGCGCCCGCGCCCTATCGACTGAGGTCCTTTTTTTTTAAACTCCCTGAGCCGTGGCGGTGTACCAGCACTGTGGTGCTGTCTATCCAGACGTAATTAAGGCTGATTTTCTTTCTTTTCTGCAAGAGATAAAGCAAATGCCAGAATAGCCCATTTTCACTCCAGCGTTTAAAACGCGTGTAAATCGTATGCCAATGGCCATAAAAAGTAGGCACATCACGCCAAGGGATACCGGTTCTCAATACGTATAACACTGCCGAGAAAAAGTGATAATGGCTGATACCGGCGGGTCTGCCTGGCCGCTTATAATACTTAAGAATATGAGGCTCGATTTCTTTTATAAAATCGGATGCCTTGATCGGATAATGTCTGTTTTTCATCCTTAACAACCCCACAAAAAGTGGATCTTATCTCAATATTCACTTTGTTAACAGTGCCAGGTATCTACACATTTATTGTGATTAATGCTATTACTCTTTAGCATGCTCTCAACTTCTCTTTTGCCGGGCTCGATGCCCGGCTTGACCGCCATATCAGACGCGGGTTAAACGACATATGACACCTTCAGATCCTCTTGCCTGTGCGATTAAAGATGTCGCCAGCGCTCAGAAGACCACCTTTGCCACCACTCAGGCCGTCTGGCGATTTCTCAACAATGCCCGTATTACCTTCAGCCAGCTTAACGACCCGATTATTGCGTTCGCCCGTGAGGGCATTGCCTCAAGCCCACATTCATATGCTCTCGTGATTCATGACGGGTCGGGTTTACAGTTCCAGTCGCATCATAAAAAGCAGAACCGCCTGCAGATGAGCCACGGCAGGGACATAGGGTATGAGCTACAAAGTAGCCTGCTGGTTGATGCCGCCTCCGGCCTGCCGGTTGCTCCTCTGGCCCAGACGTTGACAGACAGTGCGGGTTGTCACTCAACGCTGAAAGACGACACATCTGCCCCGCAGACCCATATGGATGCCCTGACGACGGATATCACTCGGCTCGAAGCCCTGGATATCGGCAAGACGTTGGTTCACATTATTGACCGTGAAGGGGACTCCATCGCCTACATGTGGGAACTGAGTGTTCAGGGTCTACGCTGGCTTATCCGTGGTAAAGAAGGTCACCGGGTTCAATATAAGGGTGAAACTCAAAAACTCGGCGAAGTCGCTGATGGTCTGGAATTTACAGTGAGAGCGGAGGTTGACTATAAAGGGAGAAAAGCGGGTCTGGCGATTAGCGAGGCCCCTGTGATAATCACCCGGGTTGCCAGGCCAAAGCGTTCAGATAAGGAAACGGGCCGACGGATAAAAGCTCAGCCAGGGCACTCCCTGACTGTCAGATTGGTTGTGGCCCAGTTGAGTGATAATGAAGGCCGGGTGCTGGGACGCTGGACGTTGCTGACGAATGTGGAGGACAAGCTCTGCGGGGAAGAGGGGGCGCAGTGGTATTATTGGCGCTGGAGCATTGAGTCGTTTTTTAAGCTGATAAAAGGTGCAGGGCATAACGTGGAGGCCTGGCTTCAGCACAGTGCGGTGCTACGCAGATTGCTGATAGTGAGTATGGCGTGTGTGCTGGCGTGGCGATTGCAGCGCGCAGAAGGAGAAGAAAATGCGCGTGCCCGGCAGTGGATATGTCGGTTATCGGGGCGACAACAAAAGCGTAGCCGACGTGAAAGCACACCGTCGCTGTTGGCAGGGTTAGCGATATTATTAAACACGCTAAAGTTATTGTCAGAATACCCCAGAAGAACTGACCCGGCTGGCAGTAAGAGCCCTGTGCCAGTTCGAAGATGTGTAGATACCTATGTAAGGGGTTGGGACGCGTTCATTACATTTCTCTAACCTGATCGAAAATGCAATAGGCTTATTAAGCAACTCGTTTATTGCCAGTTTGAACTGAATAGGCGGGAAAACTCCAATCACGAATTACAATTCACTCTGTTGCGCTTGCCACAATGAAAATTCAGAGCGACTTAAACCGTAACGCACCAATACACCTTCGTGTAATCTGCGCAGCTCGGCTATCACCAGATATTCAACATTTTCACGATCCATTTCAGGCACCTGTTTTTCCAATGTACGACGAATGACCTTAAGAGGCTCTTGTCCTTGCTGGATAACCGTTTCTCTCACGGTTTGATTGATAATATTTCTATACATTAACCGTAAGGGTTCGGGTTCGGACAGATTCTGTTTGATGGCTAAATACTCCTGTGTGGAGCGTTCATAAGCCCAGATATACAGATCACGTAACAATTCAATGCGAGTCATTTCATAGACACCAATAACCGCACGACTGTATGCCTGTTCAGGTACATCAATGAAGGTCAGAGGGCACAAATTAGCGCGGATCATCGGCAAGTTAGTCACTAGACGTGAAGTACGTTTATTCACATCTGCGAAAGGTTGTAGGTAAGGCAGATGAACCATAACAAAAAATGATTGTTCAAACGGATCACTGATCTGATTTGCTTTATTTAGTATCCTGTCAAGTATCTCGCTGATTTGCGCCGGTACAGAAAGAGGGCGGTAAACACTCTTGCCAATATCAACAGCATGTTGACGTAACCGGCCTTCATCAGCAGGGTTAGGCAGCAAGTTTTCCGACAAAATACTGTGCAGATTGAGCAATGTATAACGGTTGAAGCGGATAGTCGCTGCATTATCGATTAACAACTCTATGGCTGCTTTGTGATTCAGGATCATCTGCGTTTCAATGGCCGCTTTACCTTGAGATACCATGCCTTGTTCGATCAATAGGCGGGTATCCAAGCGGGAATAGGTATTTCCTTCCAGATGACTCGATGCCCATGACAAATCGATCAATAAGCGGTTCAGGATCTCACGGCCATAAGTTCCGGCAGGGAGTTTAGCTTGTCCGGTATCCCCCATTTTTTTTAATTGACGACACAATGGCTCGGACAGGTAGCGTGTTTTATTGGGTTGGTAGCTTCCTAGAAAATCGCGCTGATAGCCTACTGGTGTGCGTATTGTGATGGGACGATCAACATAAGCAAGAATATCTACACTGTCCGCAGAAAGCGGAATGTGCTGAGGAAAGGTATCATCCGTGTTAGCTGCATCGGCTGACTTTATCGGAAAATAGCGCCGTGCACGTCCCTCACCAACGGCAATAATTTGTCCGGCTTCGGCCATTTTAGCAAGCCAGCGTTGGGCGGTGCGGCGTCTGATATTAGGATGGCTGGCCAGTACTTCAGCCAGCGTTAGCCCGGTAGATAACTGAATATTTTGCAAAAGATCAGAGAGGGATGACATAGTTACCTTTGGCGCGATTTAAGGGTACGAGTGGCGCGATTATGGCGCCATTTTTATAATCGCGCCACATAATTGGCGCGCATTATTTTGATGTCATTCCTCAGCTACCGGAAGGCTTTACGCCAAGCTGCATTAACTGTTCTTGTGGACAGAGTATATTTTGTTGTCTTTGTAGATAGCATGGATAGTCGATGCATTGGGCGACGTTTTCTTAACTCAGTTATCCACTGTCATCCTTTTGTATCGGTCGAAAAATAGCCCAATGAACACGCCCATCGGTATAAAAACAATGCCAATGCACCCAACATAATAAGCTTGGCAGATACCAGGATAAACGGTATGGATAGTCACACGACAAAATAAAGCGACGGGATCAGCATCAACATGACTCGCCAAGACAGCGTCTGAAACAAGCTGTTTATGATCATTGCCCACCCCCTTTATTTTTTTTCTGTATTTCCAGTGCCCGCTGAGTTAGCGCATCTTGACTTGCTACCCAAGGTAAACGTTGATTTTCAGTCGCGTTGTCATAATCTTTATCGAATTTTTGTTCTGCCTGCTGGTGAGCTGAACCACGGTCTTTTTGATCACTGTTTATACCCTCCTTAGCACTATTAATCTCCCTGTCAGCATGGGAAATATGCTGGTTTCCATCGCTCATCATCGAGTCGACTCTATTGGTGTTATCAGAGCGAATACTGGCAGCGTCAATCCGTGATTGAATGGCTGAGTTCCCCTGCTGCCAGGCATTTTCTCCAACCGATGTAACGGTGTTATTAACATCAGACATCCCTTCTCCCAACTGTGCGCGACTGTTGTTAAAGTGACCGTCGACGCGGGCACGTAACTTATCTTCCATAAATTGACCCGCAAGCTGCTCCCGCTCTGCTCTAACCATGGGGCTGGCTGTATCCGTTAGTATAGCCTCAGCGCGCTCAGGACTGTGTGACTGAACATAATTCACAAACTCCTGCGTATAATTGCTTTGAGTTTGAGCGCTGGTTGTCTGTGCTGCTGAGGCCATTTGGCTGTACTCGTGGTTGCGATTAAGGCTGGCGGTATAGTGTTGATACCGGCTATCAGCAACACTCAGGGTGGTACCTAACTGCTCAATCTGAGCGTTTGCCGTATTATCTGCATGACTCCCTGACTGTGAAGTACGGAAACTTTTTAGCATCTCCCTGCCCTGACGAAAATCATTGGCTTCTTGGCTGGACTGGTCAATCGAATGATCTTGTGAGCGTGTTGCTTTTTCATCAGTACTACGGGTAGATGCATTACTCGCGGTACCGCTTACGCCGCCACGAAATTCAACGCCAGCAGCAACCCCCGTCGCCAACCCCGCCACTTTTCCAAAAATATGCCTGTCTGAATTGATATCGACACGTCCCATAGCACTGCCTGAAAGCTCAGCCCTGCGGGACATATTATTTAACTCAGTAAAGGCTTGAGATTCGCTAATATTATTTTTCTCTGCATAGCGCTTGGCGGCTGACAGCATCTGATTAACCGCCTGGGTTTCTGATGTCCCTTGAGCACTGTCAATGCCCCGCGTTACCGTCGCGCTATTCCCCGTTTGCTGTGAAAATTGTTTAGCCTGGCTATAGGCGCTGTTACTGGTATGATTAAATCCAGCCAACGCGCTTTCAGCCTGGATCTGGCTTTCTCGCGCTAACCGTTGTGCCGTGCTGCTTTCTGTGCGACCAAAATTAATGTCCATTGGCAGCTTTGACAGGGCGGGAGTGGTGTTATATACCCTTTGTCCACTCCCTGTTTGCGTCACCAGCGCCCCACTGCCTACCTGGGAGGTCATCTGACCATGCGAAAAGGCACTATTGGTATCCCATTTGTTACCTTGAACATTGTCTGTTTGCAGGTTGTTCAGTGACCAGGTGCCATCCACGGCTTGAGATGATGATTGGGTTGCCGCACTTTGCATCGCCGAGCCCAAATAACTCCCCGCTTGCGAAACCGCACTTCCCAGTCCTTTGACAATACCGTAAGCCAGGAACGGGATAGACAGCGCCAACCAACCGGCGGTGGTGCCAATATCGGAATATTGTTGCTGAACCATCGAGAGGTTTGACAGCGTAATAGGCGTCCCTGTGGTACGAGTTTTTAGATAAAAATTCATTGCGTTATTCATAATGGCAAATAACAGCGGCCAACTTTGCAAATACGCCAGGGTAAACACGTATCCTTTGAGCACCTCCAACGATAATAGGCTGATTAATGCTAGCACCATGATAATCGGAAATAAACCTATCAGCACCCCCGTCAGCACCGTTTGCATAATGGGCAACTGCCGCATGGCAATGTTGGCCCCCGTTGCTTGTGACATACGCATTTTTGCATAAGAGGATTCGGTTGCGAGGTTCACCAAACTGGCCGTATCACCGCTACGAGCTGCATAACCGACAATCCCTTTACGCAACGCACTTAAGGTGACATTACGTTTCATCATCACACTAGTACTTTGGCTGTTACCATAGAAATAACGGTAACTGTCTCCCATTAATTCACCGAATAAAACGGTGGCGTTAGGGTACCCTCCCAGGATTTGGCGTACATAATAGTGCCGAGTTTTCCCACCGGTGCTGGTATCCCGCCCCAATGCATTTTGTAGTTGCACCGCTGCCCATTGGCAAGTCTGGAATTGACCATTATCATCAAATACGCCGCGTAATGGACTCGGTCTACTGAAAATCAAGCTGTAGGGATCTTCGCTGTTCATTAACTCATCCAGCTGGTATTTATGGTTCAGCAACATATCGCCGACTACACAATTTTGCACATAATCTGAGAACAATCCTGAAATCTGCGGGTGGGTTGACATAAAGTCAGTACTTTTCCCCATCAGATCGGCACCAAACAACATGCCGGTTTTACTGTAGGTCAGCGCATCCGGTTGATGGAATACCGTTTCGTATCCTTCGACCAAAGCATGACCCACGGTTGTGATCAATGAGGCAGGCAACACCAATCCGACAGGCACATTATCGACCTGATAGACCGTCATAGGACGCGAGCTATCGATAATCTGTACCGGTAATCTGATAGCAATCAGCACACCAGAGACCAGCGTATAAATGCCTACCCATTTGAGCAGCGTCATCATATCGTGCCCTTTAATGTAAGCCATTGCTGCCACTACAACCGATAAAATCGTCGCCATACTCAGCAGGGCTTGCCAGTTACTTGATGTGGTAAACGCGGCTATCGCATTGAGAGAATCACGAAACCAGGCACCACCGGTGAGGGTATAAATGACATTCATGTTAGTGGCCTCCGAACCGGTAGTTACTCTGGTAACGGTTAAGTAAACGGCTAGAAACCTGCTGACGCATATAACTCATCTGACGATCAACCACCATCAATGCATCCTGCTGGATCTGTACCCGAGATTGGAGCCGCGCCATATTCTGGCTGGCCTGGTGTAGGCTGGCTTGCAGTTGCTCTACCGCCGGCGCGGGGTAGTGATTGCTCCCCAACATAACCCGCGCCTGTTGTATCAACTCCTGCATGTACTGCATCAAAATGTCATAACCGATGTAGTCTGAAAGCTGATACAACAACGTATTGGCAACGCCCAGGGATTGCGGATCAACCAAGTATTTCAGTACGCGTACAGCAGTGGAAGCAATGAAGCCTTTTTCCTGTTGAGTCAGTGGGGTATCGGTGATGGCCTTGTTCTGAATGCTGCTTAACAGCTTTTTAACCTGCCCATTCATCGCCTGGTTTGGGCGGATTAAGACAGGGGTTAAGGTAGGATTTAAGCAGGCATCCGCGGTATCGCAAGTATAAATTTTTGCGCTACCGCCATTCATCATCGCTTTGATAATATCTTCGTTGGTGGTTAACGGCACCAGCGTTTTTATTTTCCCCTGACTGTCGAAAACCAGCGTACCGGTTAGACTCATGGCAAATTCTTTTAGCTCTTTGTTATTGTCGAACAAGCGGTTTTTACTTAACGACTGCCACATCAGATTTTTATTTTTCAACACTTGATCTTTCATCGAAGCACTCGCGCGATCAGTCACACGGTTATAACCACCGCCCAGTGTGCAACCTTGACGTGAGGCCGCCCAGTCAGCAAAAAGATTGCTCTCACCGGCGATGTCTTGGCAAACTTTTTGTTGTGATACCGCCGTGCGGGGCCATAGTCCACCCACAATCCCTTGCGCCGCCTGACAACTGGACATATTAGTACTATTCACATCTGAGGCGAGTTTCTGCAAAAAGTCCTTGGCTTGCTTCATTTCTGGCACGGTAGTTTGCAACGCCAGATCAAAAAAGTAACCGGCTGCATTACCCATGATTTGTTTGACAAAGCGTTGTAATTGTTCCCCATTGATATGGGAAAACGCGCCAAGATACGCATCGATGCCACCGCATCCGGCGTTGAGCGCAGGCACAGTAATAGAAACCATTTGCACCTGTTTAACGGCAGTGCGCAGGTAAAGAGAGCCGCCGCTGGCATAGCCCGCCGCCTGTCCTTGCCATACTTGCGGCATTGAGGTGTTGCTGGCAAAACCCAGTTGGTCAAAAAACGTATTTAGATCGCTATTAACATCAGCGTGCACGGTACAGTAGGTAGCCACAACCCATAAGGTTAGCCCTATCCCTACCTGCTTTAATGATTTCATTATTGCATGCCTTTATTTAACGCCATCTGAAAAACGGCATCCAAACGGGCAATCCATTTGGACTTATCTACCGCCCCTTGAATTAAAGGAAAGGTTTCCATCGTATTGACGTTCACTAAGAAGGTGGTGGGTGTCGCAATCGGCATGCCATGTTGAAAAAATTCAGCTATCACCGCGGGCGGGGCGGGCAAGGCATGGGGATAAGCCACATCACCTTGTCCATCCAGGTTGTACGGGAAAACAGATAAGCCTGATTCGGCTGACCACTTACGAAGCATCGGATCAAAATGCTGGCAATACATGCAAGCTGATTGCATAAATAACACCAGTTTCCAGTGATTCAGGTTAACCTGACGACCATTTGATAAACGGAACCAACGGGCTATCATAGGCTTCGTTTCCTCCCGGGTCGTCTGCATTTTTATAGCATCCAGCGCTGCAATGTCATCCCACGTCGACGCATGAACCACGCCGGTTAACAACAAAGCCAGCATCAGGAAACATTTCATTAGTATCCCTTCCTTAAAAGTTTGGCTTAAAACCCGTGGCAACCGCCAGAAATTGCCGCGCCAGCGCATCTTGAGTCATAAAGCCATATGCTAAGGGCTGATAATTTTGATCTTTAGGATCGACTAAAAACAGGGCGGGGAAATGGACGATCCCCATACGCTGACTGTGACCCTGGTCCTGACGGCTACGCGGCAATACCGGGTTAATCACGCCATCCACCGAAACGGGAATCAGTGCCAATCGGTTTTCCTGCACAAAGTTTTTTATCACCCTCGCCATCTGGCCATCAATGTCTTGCCTACCTCGATAAAAGAAAAACACACCATAGCGCAAGGCCAATGCCGAAATCGCTGTTTTTTCTTTTTCACGATCACCGACTAATTGGGCTTTCACTGTGCCGTTGTAGTGACTGTATTGCAGGTTGTAATCCAGATCGGGGTATTTCAGCATCGCTTGTTTCGCCATTTGACTGAACTCACCGGCTTTCGCTGTCCAAAAATTCTGCCAGGTCATGTAATGTCTAAAATTCTCCGGCGTCGGGTATAAAATCGCCGTGTCCAGAGCGGCTTGAGTGGCTTGCTGCAACCGCTTTTTTTGCTGAGAGGGCGTCAACATCGGGCGAATCGGCGCAGATTCAACATCATTGTCCTGTGTTTCGTTATACCAGTGCCACCCTTGCGGGGCATGCCTATCAGAATGTTGAATTTCAGCGATCTGTGCCAATAGAGGATAACTTAGCGTGCTCAGTACTAATGGCAGGATCAATATTTGACAGCGCATCATTTCCCTCCGGGGCTACGGCGGTTAATCTGATGCTGCATTTGTTGTTGAACCCGTTGCATGAGCTGGTTATCTTCGGGGATGTTTGAACCTTTTTGCAGATCCGCATAGAAATGACTGAAATCCAGATTATCGAAATGAATGCGTTGTAATTCATTGGCACTGATACCCCGGCAATCTGGCGATTTAGCCTCACCAAATCCGATACCTAACTGCCACTGGCGGCCTTGCTGCTGAACAATTTGCGCTAATTTAGAATCAAACAGGCAGTAACTGCGTTTTTTTTCCAGGCACACGCCAAGGACTTTTTGACTGCAATATTCACCGACATCCACGGTGAGTCTACGTGCTTTGGCCTGGCCTAATGCTTTTTCTTCACTGCTGCAACTGGCCAAGCCAAGATCATTGCCCCAGCCCGTATCCTGACAACAATTGTTAAAACCCACCGCAAACTTCTTGCACGATTGCGGTCTACCGGTAAACGCCCTGACATCTGTACTGTTTGAGGTGGCGGCATCTTTGCCTGCCGCGGCCACCGCCGCTAACTTTGCAACCGCTTGCTGAAACAGATTATTTTTAGCTGCCGCGGATTGAGCACAACGGCCATCCTGACAAAAAAACTGGCCGCCACACAGCATGCCTGTCCGCAAGGTTTTATGTTCACAGGAATAGGTCGCGTTTTCGTGCAGACAAAAGCCGTCAAGACGGTAATCACATTGACGCGTAGCAAGCGTGCAGGCTGGATTGTTAACATACTCAGCGCACGTCCCCTGTGTCGCAGTCTGAGTGATATAGCTATCGCGATAAGCCCAGCAGTCGCTGGAAAGAGTATAAGTCTTGCCTTCTTTGTGAAGAGTGCGATCACCCCTCTTCTCGATACACTCGGTTTTGCTTAACGCCCCCTCCAACTTGCTGAAGGGGCAGTGTTCTGACCAGGCAATACGGGGAGTAAAAACAAGATGATCCACTTTGATGGTGAGCATTATCGTCACCTTTACGGGGCGTACAAACCAACGCCAACCCCCACTGCGGTACCACGAGTGCACTGCCTCAAATGGCTTCCCCGCCTGCAACGCTGTCACTGTTGGCCAAAATGGTTGGTTAACGCTACCCCAAGTACGGTAAATAAATGATGTTCCCAGCAGATTTACTGTCAGTTCCGCGTTGCTGTACCAATTTTCATAGCGATACCCTGCCTCGATGATGTCTCCTGTCACATCAGGTGTGATAACAGTATGAGTATTTTCATCTTTATGGTAGAAAGGGAGGTTTTCAAGGTTATATGAGCGGGTAACCACCTTAACACGGTTTGTCCACTCCCCCGTGAGGGTGGCTTTCCGGCTACAGGTCTGCTCAACCCGTGTATCTCTGTTACAAACATGCTGGGTGAATTCGGTGTGAGAAACGCGTTGCATCTGACAACCGTCAAAACGCCCGTCTGTCACTTGCTCAGCGGTATTTTGTGCCTCTCTACCTACAGAGATAAAAGGCGCCTCCATTGAGAGCTTTTCTTTTGGATTATTAAGCAGAGAGGCGGTAATCGCTTTGCCAACCTCCGATCCCGTTAAAGCGGCATTACCTTGTTCAACGAGATCCGCACGTGGTGCCGTCACACCGCCGTAATGGTTTTTTTCCGGCGTCTCTGCGTTGTAATGGAGTAACACCTCATTGGGCTTAAAGGCTTGCATGGCGGCGGTGCCTTGATTTTGTATCTGTCTAGCATAGTCTGCCCCTCTGTTATATTGATCATTGGCCTGACTATTGACGGCAAATACCCAGCAAATCATCGTAATCCCCCTATGCCATCCTGTTCTGCTGCTTTTTTTCATCGATCAGCCGCCGTTTTTAACAAAGCCTGTGCGGTTTGGGCGCATTGACCCGATTCAGCCACCTTTTTTAGCGCTGCGGTTAGGCGAATATTGCCTGCTACACGATCAAAATGTCCCTGACAGGTAACAACCAGTGCTGGTACGGCGGTGATACCGTAGGTGCGAAATGAAACAGGATCGATCTGGACACCCCCACGCTTTCCTTCCTTTACCAGTGATAACACCGCATTGGCTGTTTGACGCAGGTCGTTATTCACCAACCCTCTGAGCGTAACCGGAATAGGGTATTGATCAGCGTCATGCACCATCTGTTTTAACCCCTCGATTGGGATGGAAAACGACACGAAATACAGCGCTTTTGCTACCGGCTTAATCTCACCAGACCCTTGCTGCTGTTGGCGTTGCTGCATAGCGTCAATAAATGGTTGGTCTTGCGCCTGCATCAGGATGGTAAGCTTTTGCAAAAAATCGAAATCCTCTATAGATCTCCCTGTTTCGCTCTGTTTCAGTTGCTCTTCTAGGAATTGCTGTGTACTCGCGCCATCCGTCGCCATCACCTGACTCGCCAGTAAGATACTCATGAGAAAAATCATCATCCCTTGCATAACCTGCCTCACAAAAATACACAGTTACGTTTACGCCACAGGAGATAGCCAAAATTTTTGCGATCATGTGGCAGGTTATGTCCGCTTTGCCACTTCATTACTGTGCGGCCAAACGGATGGCACTGCGCAACATCCGGGTACTTGTTTACCATTTGATAGCGCCAACGCGCTTTCGGCATGATGGGGGAGGGGTATTCAAAACAGACAGCGTGATCAGCACCAATACTGTTCATCATCAGTCCTTGGCGATGTAATTTGAATGCCATCCGCTCAGATAGCAGCACAGAGGATTGCAGGGGGCTAAATTCGTTAGAGGTGTAACCCGTGAACGGGTAGAGACTACCGTGACTGCCCGCACACCAGAAAAGGGCATCAATCGGTTTGCCAACTGCGCTCGCCATGGCATCAGCGGCACAGGCGCCTTGCGCGATCAGATTATTAAACAACATCGCTTCCGGATGAATAACCAGGGAGAGTGCGCTATCATTCCACATCGGATCCAGTTCACTCAGATAGCCAATATCCATATCACCCCCTTGCAAACACCCTGCCGAGGTGATGATGTTCAGCCAATAGGTCAGCGGATATTTATACCAATGCACATGGTAGAAAGCCCCTGCTGCCGGTTTATCGCTCTGACCCGCGGTTCCTGTCCCCACTTTACCAATATCTAAGCTAAAACCGCCCAGATTAACCATGCAATAAGGCGAGCGCGTGACGTCTGTCAACGCCATGGGCTCCCAATAACCGATGGCCAATCCAACCCGATACAGCCCGCCAACCGGACAAAGCTGGATAGGGCTGGAGGGATTCGCTGTGTCAGGCGCAATACCCGAGGTCACCGCAATACTGCCAATCGAAATCGGAAAAAGGCATTGCCAGCAAATATCAGTGATCGGGTTAACAAATCTTCCCTCACATTCTGCGGCGGTCGCATTGACTCTGCCGGTGAACACCATCAGTACCGTCAAAAACGTTAACGTCAACAAAATACTACGCATCATGGCGGCTTCTTGATGGCAAAGGTCTCTACGCGCAAACGTTTGCCCTCTTTTGACGCCGTCACACGTGCAGGTACCGCAGTAAGCGCAAATTTGCGGCTCATTAGCCCTTGTTGGTCAAAGTAAATACGGGTATCGAGTGCCAAAGTGCTTGCTCTAATATCTCCTTTCACCAGGATCACTTTATGCACTGGGGTGGCGGGTTTTTGCTGTTTCAGCCAAGCCATTTGGCGCGGATCGTCCGCATCGATAAAATAAAGGGTTTGCACAAAGGGCACGAATTCCAGCGGGTTATGCCGCTCACCTGTGTGGGCAAAAATGCGACCTTGATGGTCAGCCATATCCTGGCTGACAACAAAAGAGGGATCGACATAATGCGTGCTGTCTTCTTGCGCTACTGTCAGCCCCGTTACCGGTGCAGGTCGCAGGCTATTTTTAATCACGCGCTGTTTAAAGGCCGCCTGCTGTTTGGCCAATTCACCACTCTGCTCCATGTCGTGCAGACGGTTATAAATGGTCATCAGCATGTCAGGCTCCGTTATCGGATATAAATCTCCCCAGGTACCCAGATCAGCAGCTTTAACAAGGGTTGAATAAACCAGAATGATGGTCAGCCATAACCGCTTCATTTGTTACTGCCTGACCGCATACGGCGGGCAATATCTTGCTGAATCGTGGTGGTAATATCATGTGCGCCACTGACCACAGCAGGCGTCACTAAAATGATCGCTTGCTGCGTTTTTTGATATTCCGCCAGGCTCGCGTTCAGTGCATGAGTAAAACGGTCCACCAATGGGTCCGTTTGCGCCGGTGACAAGCGTGTTTTAGCACTTTGATCCATAAAGCTGTCGACTGTCTCTTTCATATCAAAGGTCACAATGACCGGCGATTGCCACTGGATCAGCAACAACGCAACCGCGGCATTCAGTGCCATCATGCCAGCGATCACGATAGATACCGGCTTGACACAACGACGACGACGTTTGCTCCATTTTTTATCTACTTTTTTAGGGATTATCACTTTAACCTGAGTTACGCTATTGTTGGCCATAATTCCAGCGCCTCCATTTCCTCAGGGAAGTTACGTTGTGCCAAGGCATAAACAGCGGCGTGGATATCCACCCCTTTGCGGCGTTGATCACGGATAAATTCAAAATCACGCCCATTCGAGCTGAACATGGCACGACTGAGGGGATCGACAAACAGCCGGTGAAATGAACGGCTATCATTAATGCGCAGCATAAAAGCGCTAAACCATTGCGCTTTTGCATCACCAAATCGACTGATGACTAAACGTTCCAGTTCACTAAACTGATCCGGTCGACTTTGGTTATAGGCTTTGAATTCGGCCGTATCTTGTTTAAGCACCAACTTAAAAGCAGAATTACCCCACGCTGCTTTAGCTGCCGTCGACGCATCATCGGCATCAAAATCCTTGATGTTCTGGCTGATAGTGATAAATGAACCCAGGTGGCGACGCACGGTACGGTAACCCGTTTCGATAAAAGCGCCGACTTTGGCATTTTTGAAGTTCAGCAGTTTCCAACCTTCATCAATGGTGCAACATTTTTTCTGATCGCGCGGGCTGTGATACATTTTGTCTTCAATATAAATGATCAGCGAGAACATCACCGCCGCCAGCAACGCCGGCTTATCCTGCAAGCCGCCCAATTCCAGCACTACCATCCTGGCATCATCGCTCAGAGAAGGCTGATCACTGTTAAAATAATCGCCGTAAATACCCTGTGCGCTGTACTTTTCCAACAATTCGATAATTTCGTCCATACGTCCGGTAATACGCTCGGCATTGACGTAATGGGGCGCATTGCGGGCGGTTTTCAGGTAATCCACCACATCATCAATACGGGCTGCCTTTTGCTTTTTTTTCCAGGCACGTATCACGGCTTTTAACAATAAATCTTCATGCACTTCATCTAGCGTACCATTCGGGCTGGCTAACACCGCCAACTGATCACGAATACGTTCACCCGATGCATTGATATTACTAATATTGGCAAAGGGATTAAATTTAAGCGATTGTCCATCCAGGTACACACCACCGACATTTTCACAAAATGATTTGTAACCGTCCCCCATATCAAATACCCATACGATGCCACCGGAATCCAGTACGCTACGTAAAATAGGCTGTACCAGACCGGTTTTGCCTGCCCCAGAGGTCCCTGTCACTGCCATGTTATAATTGGTGTTTCCGAGTCTTTCACCGTAGATATCGAGGAAGGCCAGTTGATTGCGATAAGACGGTGCCAGCAGGCCACGAGAGCACAAACGGTTATCCGCCACGATGGGCAAAAGATTGACCACCTGAGTACTTTCAGCACGACAGGTGGCGCCGCTGGCTTTAATGTCTTGCCATAGCCCTTCTCCTGCCACAAAAGGGAACATCGCCAGGTAATTACGCATCTGCATATAGCGCGGTGAATACAGACGTAATCCATTTTTTTTAAAGGTATTAATAACCTGTTGTTCACAAATCAAGGCAGCTTCATCCTCATCGGGGCAGAAGGTCGTGATATTGAAAAAATACCGCACCACGCAAGATTGATTACGGTTTAACCGTTCACGCAACTCTCCCCACTCTTTGGCTTGTCTGCCCACACTGGGAAATAATTTGGCATAGGGGGAATTTGCCTTTTTATCCAGATCGATAAATTTACGCGTGGCTTCATTTTGCGTGTTAACCTGATCTTCTGCTTCCAGGATAAAGGTCATGACAAAGGGACTGGCAATACTCAAGTCAGGGCTGAGCAAATTGCTGATATTGTCGCCGCCTTGCCACAGGAAAAATAAATCAGGGTTGCTCTCCAGCATGAAATTCATGACCCGTGCACAAGATTTTCTCCCTGTGGGTTTATTCAGGGTTAATGACAGATGATCCGGCTTGACGACGATATCGAGACTGCTGTCTACACACTGGCGATTAAGATCATCATAAGTGCTGACATTGATCGGATCCGTGTAAAGCGCATCGGGACGATGATTGACCATCTGGCTAATAATGTTGACAAAATCAGTCTGTGATACGGATTGCGTGCCAATCTTTGCTGAATCCAACGAGGCCCGGATCACTTTCAGCAAGTGGGTCAACGCCATGAGGGTGGCACTGTCTCGTTTTTTCGTTTTTTGGCAATAAGAGAGGTAAAGGCGGTAATCCCGCAGCGTCAGCGGTAAGTGGGTGGGGCTGCTAAAGTGCTGCTGGGCGGCACGGTGATAAAATGCTTGAGTAATACGGTTAAAATGTTCCGCTTGCGTGCCTTGCCAACGGAAATCAGCAATACCGGCGTCAATTTGCTCACCAATGACCTTGCTGGAGACGAAATGGAAGGCAATAGGTGTATGACGCGGTAACTTGCTTTTGACCAAGTCATCCAATACCTGAATGATGTGTTCATTGGCCCCCATCAGCGGCACCGCTTGCAGCATAAAACCGATAGAGGCGTTATTCATATACAAGCCACTCTCCGCGTCGTAGTCACGGTAAGGCAGCAGGCTGCTTAGCTGTGGGTAGTCCATTTCAGCTAAGGTTTTATTGGCCTGCGTTGCACCGTCCGGCGTGTTAAATGCCTGTACCAAACGCTTCACCGTATCGAGTAAAGGTTCCATCCTCTGATCCCTTTAATCCATGGCCTGTGGTAACTGCCAGTGAGCAGAGCCGACGACAAACGAAATCTTGCCCGGTTGGTGCAATGCTCCCTCTGCGTCGATCCACGGGGCAATCCAGAGGTGCGCTATCTTCTCTGTGGTACGTTGGGCACGCATTTTTTTCTTGAGATGACAGCGATGTGCTGGACACTGTGGTGCGGCTAAAAGGGGGGAGGCTGTCATTGGAGGTAATACCGTAGCGGTTAACATCTCCGTTTGTTGACGCGATGGTAATACAGCAGGTGCCGCATCAGAAGCCGATGGTGACAGGTTAACCAGGCCAGGCAGGCTGGCCACCGCTTGTTTTCCCTTGCTGGTTTTTTCCTGCTGACGTGCTTTTTGATTGGCTTGCTCCATCGTCATACAACGATCGCGCGTGGTGGCATCACACTCAAAATCACCACTGACCCCCGCACAGCCTGTCAGTAGCAAAATACTGCCCCCCACAGCGAGTAAAAAAAAATGCTTCATGCGTGCTCCTTATTGCCCTGCCGGCGGGATTAAATCGCCCACTTTTAATGTATTTAGTGAGTTAATCATGTTATAGCAGGGGCTATATAAATTGATTGTAGTAATTCACATTAATATATTGATATAAAACTGTTTTTATAAATAAACGCCATCATGTTATGTCGCCCCTGCTATAGGTGTGCCGAGTGCATCATGAGGCGGTGGCGGTATTTTATTGGTCTTTTTCAGTCGAACTTCTTCTTGGGTTTCCAGCTGAAACCCTTCCTGAAAGACCACGGTCACTTCATTGCCTGCACCAATAGGGATCACGGCGTGATACTGCTCGGCACGTTTGATGTAGTAATCACTCAGTGTTTTGGCGGCCTGACTCGCCCCCCCGCCCATCCCCGATTGCACGATATCACGCGCACTCAATGTGGCGATGTCCCCTGATTTAACCTGGGGTGAAGCCGCCTTTTCAATCCCCTTGCCAATCCCATCCACAAAGCCGGCGCCAAACGCCCAACCTAGGATCTTGCCATTACGCATCACCACATTACCCTTAATGCCGTTTTTGCCCATAAAGCTCACATGACCTGCAATTTTCTGGTCGATGACGTCATCACCAAGATGGCAACTCAGGCTGCGCGTACGCACTTCTGCTCGCTCACTAGAAACATCACCGTAGGCTTCGGCGTTAACAAAACAGCCGGTCAAATCTACTTCACGGTCATTTGGCAGTTGTACTTTTCCGATCAAACGAAATTGCATCGGTGCCGTATTTTGTGGACCAGTCACCGCAGCATTAGTATCGGCGCCCTCAATCACCAGCGATCGCGCAAAACTCCCTGACGGGATATAGGGGAGTTTGGGTTTCATCACCGACTCAGCATAAGAAAAACGGGTGGTTTCTACCGTGCCTGGATTGGGCATCGTGGGCATGGGCGCATACGTTATTTGCCCTTGCGGAGCAGAGCCCATGCCAGGATAGAACGCGCTAGGAGATGAGACGCCTTGTTGATTGAACGCAGTAGAGGGCAGAGGCTCATCAGGCGGCGCATTGTCCAATGCCGTTAACTGACGCTGTAAAAGATCATTTTCATGCGCCAGATCGCTGATGCGTTTTTGATCGCGTTCACGGTGGCTTGATAAGCTATCCATCTGCTGGCGCATCGCCGCCATCTCTTGGCGTATTGCCTGCGTGGCAGCTTGAGATTCGATGATGGCATTTTGTTGCACTTTGTCATCAAAGGTCGCATTGATGACCCCCGTCATATCAGGCGCAGGCGCTTTAATCAAAGACAGTTGAGCCTCATTTTTCATCGATACCCGAGAGGCATACCAGCCTACTCCCGCCACAGCTGACAAACCCAGTACCACGGTGATAAACAGGGTTATCTGTTTACGTTTCACCCCTGCATTAATATTTGTCATAATCACTCCCTGTCTGTCGTGATATAAAGGGAGAATGCAGCACCTGGCAACAAGCGATTGACCGGTTGAGTAAACATCACGGCACGAATGCCGGGTCGCCAAAAATCCTGCTCGGTTAAGTGAATCGAATAGGTGTTAGGATTGCGCACCTGATAACGGATGACACGCAATGCATCGCCCACCCAGGCTTGCTCTGCTGTCATGGTTAAACCCAGTGGTGCCAATGCGCGAGCTTGCGTCAAATCAGCCTGAGCATAACGCTCCGGCATATTTCCCCGCAATGCCGCTTTATTCAGTTCCACCAATAACGATCCATAGGGTTGCGCGGTTTCCCAGGCTTTCGCCGCAGGCCGACCCACGGGTTGCTCACCTAACAAGCGATAACGCCGCCCTGCCCCTTGACTCGGTGTCGCCTGGACAGAAAAAACCTGTTCGTGCTCTGTCTCGATATACAATGTAAAGGGCTTTTCACTGAGAGAAGAAAACAATACCGCCCCATCGACAGTATTACGCTTATCGGTCAACATACCGGCAGCACTGTTTATCGCTACAATACGATCACCCAAAACACCTATCAAGTTAGGATTGTTATTGCTAATCGCTAACTGAAACTGGCCATCAGCAGGTAAAGCCACTGCCTGCAATGCAGTAACCGCCTTTGCAGTCGTAAAAAAACACAGGCCGATGGCAATGATAACAACGAACAAAAGGTTATTTTTTCGCATCGGTTTTCTCCAAGAAGGCAACAATGCGCGTCATGCCATCGGCATAATCCAGTTTGAGGTGATAATTTTTTTGCTCACAAGTGGGCTTACCGTTACCGATCCAGGTTTTTAATACCCCGTGGATCTCAACAATGCTTTCCGTAGGAAAAACACGAATACGGGTCTGATAGAACGCTGAACTGACTTCATTTTGTCTAATTCTTCGGGATTCCTCAGCCAGCGTTATTTTGAAATCAGCTTGGGCGCCGGGTTTGGCAAATGAAAGCAAAAACTGATGCTGGGCATCGACGGTTTCGGGTGACACATTGAGGCGCAATGCAATGAATGACAGCGCCATCATCTGTAAATAAGCCGGACTGGCCAGCGCTTCTGAAAGAGCAAAAGGCGCATTAAACGCCATGGGGATGACTATTTTTTCCTGATGGCGCCTGAGAGCATGATTATCTACCGCCAGTAAAATGGTTGATAGTAAACTCAAAATCAGCATTAAAAAAATAACCAACAAGGTAACAGCGATGATTTTATTAGAGGAATGACGTGCTGTTAACTCCACAATATTTTCCTAAATCCGTTACTTTATCCATTGCCGAAAACTTGAATCGGGGATCACTTTAAAAACAGGGCGAAACAGAAAGCCAGGGAAATACCAGTAAAGCAAGTTGTACAGCCACATACTCCCTTTGCCGCGTTTTGCGGTGCGAATACCCAAACAAATTACCAATGCCATCCCCATCCCAAATAAAGCGTGATGAACCATAATGCCCCATAAAAAAACCGGTAACGACGGTAGGGCTTCATCATAGGGCAAACCAAATAGCCGACGTGGTTCACTGAGCGTTTTCGGGAAACGGTACTTTTGCAGATCCTCTTCGGTCGTCATGATCGCCCTCTTATTTAATCAGATAATCAAACAGTCAAACTAAATCCAATCGTGGTAAAGACAATCACAACAGCAATACCAAACAACATGAACACATTTTTGGTTTTGATAAAGGTAATAATGCCGACAATCACTTCTGCCAAGATTATCCACTTAGCGATGGCAGAGCTAGCACCAAACGTATCCGTAACCGTCACTTTTCCTCCTGCCATTAAATCAACCGCTTGAGAGACACCGATAATCCCCAACAGTGCTATGATAGAAGTAAGCATTAACCCTACCCAATGAGCGCTATTTTTGTAATTAAATTTTTTAGATACAGCAATGCCAGCAGCCTTAATAGACAGCATCATAATCTACTCCATTGATATTAGAATTTTATAAAAGTCATTGATATTAAACTTAAATTTCACTCCTCACTTTTTTCTTAAAAAAATAATATAAATTCATTTTCCATAGTATGGATATAATGAGTAATGTAAAAATCATATGTAGGTAACGTCGCCGTACCAAACCTAATTAGGGGCAGCAACAGTAAACTGACGCGCTAACACGTTAGGAATAGCCAGCTGTTCTTGTGTCGCCTTTTTATATTTGTGAGTCGGTGTTATAACACGGGGTGTCCAGGTCTTTCGTACAGGCATAGTCTGACATCTCATTTACCATTCTTATCTTTTTTCATACTCTCTTTTTACCATCATTGATTACAGTGCGAAACTCGTGTTTATTACCAAAACAGGACGCTTATTTTACTATCGCTTTGATCTTGAACAAAAGACTCACGATCAGCAGATAGATATTACTGAGATCGCCGACAGCAGCAATTATCAACTTAGCTGAGCCGAAACCGATCGCTTATTGTTCGCCAAGCAAGTGCTAACTAGCATTGCCGTGTTCTGTCTTACCCTTGTCCTATTAGCAGCATGGATGCCCGATAATAAACTGATTGAGTCGTTAGTAGATTTGATTAAGATCGGTGCACTCCCTCTGGTCACACTCATTATCTCTTTCTATTTTCCTCAAAACAGAAAAGGAGAATAATTGTAGATGTATCCCCAAAAAACAGACGAAGAGGCGGAAAAGCCAGTAAACGGGTTGAGACTACCTCCGTAGTACAGCACGGAGCACCTTTGGCGCTCTATTGAATGAGAAAAAAGCGAGTCAAAACCCACCGGATCAATCAAAAGTACCAAATTGGCACCAACCTAATTTTTCTCTACTAAGCTGCGGTGAAAACATCAAAAAATACATGGCCAATCGTATTACCCTCCCCTTTTACTCGCACTCCTCGTAAAGCAATGCCCTGTGAAACCATGACTTCTCCTGATGGATGTCTAGGGATGTAAACAAGCTTATTATCTGAAAGAAGTGAATGCACACTAAAATCGGTATCACCGGCATGAGTATCATCATAACAAGCTGTTGGAATATAGATAGTTGCAGTGTTTACGCCATGCTCCTTCGTGACTTGACCATCCCCTACCAGGACTCTTGACTGCGTAGTAAATAAGCTAGAGGACGCAGCATTCAAAACACTGCACACCGCTGCTCGGTAGCTCTGGAGTTTAGTTTCAAGTGCTTTGCATGCTAACTCCGACTTAACAATCGCATTCAACGCCACTGCACTAGCAACTAAGGCATTCATGGCGGTTTGAGAAGCGGCTACGGCTGTCATATCCGCATAGCTTTCTGGGCTAAGTCCACTCGCTAAGCCCGTAGCGAGTTTAGCAATAGCCATTGAGTTCGCCCCTATTGCTGCCATGGCTATAGAGGAATTTCGTAAGACTTCTTTGGCTGGTGAGGAGGTTGCTACCGCATTCATGGCCGTTTGTGAAGCGGCTACAGCCTCCATGGCCGTTTGTGAAGCGACTACAGCATTCATGGCAATTTGAGAAACGGCTACAGCCTCCATGGCCGTTTGTGAAGCGGCTACCGCATTCATGGCAATTTGAGAAACGGCTACAGCCTCCATGGCCGTTTGTGAAGCGGCTACAGCTGTCATATCGGCATAGCTTTCTGGGCTAAGTCCACTCGCTAAGCCTGTAGCGAGTTTAGCAATAGCCATTGAGTTCGCCCCTATTGCTGCCATAGCGGTAGAGGAATTTCGTAAGACTTCTCTAGCTGTTGAGGAAGCGGCTACAGCCTCCATGGCGGTTTGAGAAGCGGCTACAGTTGTCATATCGGCATAGCTTTCTGGGCTAAGTCCACTCGCTAAGCCTGTAGCGAGTTTAGCAATAGCCATTGAGTTCGCCCCTATTGCTGCCATGGCTATAGAGGAATTTCGTAAGACTTCTTTGGCTGGTGAGGAGGTTGCTACCGCATTCATGGCAATTTGAGAAGCGGCTACAGCTGTCATATCGGCATAGCTTTGTGGGTTAAGTCCACTCGCTAAGCCTGTAGCGAGTTTAGCAGTAGCCATTGAGTTCTCCCCTATTGCTGCCATGGCTATAGAGGAATTTCGTAAGACTTCTTTGGCTGGTGAGGAGGTTGCTACAGCCTCCATGGCGGTTTGAGAAGCGGCTACAGCTGTCATATCGGCATAGCTTTCTGGGCTAAGTCCACTCGCTAAGCCTGTAGCTAATTTGGCAGTAGCCATTGAGTTCGCCCCTATTGCTGCCATGGCTATAGAGGAATTTCGTAAGACTTCTTTGGCTGGTGAGGAGGTTGCTACAGCCTCCATGGCGGTTTGAGAAGCGGCTACAGCTGTCATATCGGCATAGCTTTCTGGGCTAAGTCCACTCGCTAAGCCCGTAGCGAGTTTAGCAATAGCCATTGAGTTCGCCCCTATTGCTGCCATAGCGGTAGAGGAATTTCGTAAGACTTCTTTGGCTGGTGAGGAGGTTGCTACCGCATTCATGGCAATTTGAGAAGCAGCTACGGCTGTCATATCCGCATAGCTTTGTGGGTTAAGTCCGCTCGCTAAGCCAGTAGCTAATTTGGCAGTAGCCATTGAGTTCGCCCCTATTGCTGCCATGGCTATAGAGGAATTTCGTAAGACTTCTTTGGCTGGTGAGGAGGTTGCTACAGTATTCATGGCAATTTGAGAAGCCGCTACGGCTGTCATTGCTGTTAAGGAACTTGCTACACCATCCATCACAGTTGATGAATTCACCGCCACAGCCATAGCCGTAACCAGAGCCGTTATACCCTCGCTCTTTACTACCGCCTCTATCGCGCGCGTACTGTTGGCCAATATGCCAAACGTAGAACTGTTGCTGACTATGATCTGTATTGCCACAGAGCTGGTAAAAAGACGGGTGAACTTTTTTTCATTACTATCATTCGCCAACCAGGTTTCCAATTGATCACTCGTTAAGTCTGATCACAAAAGGTAGGTCAACACATCTGGATCGCCGACAAAGAGATTAAAAAACTTAGTGAGTTTGCTTAATTCTGCCTTGGTCGAGAGCAAATTTTCTGAACCCTTAAGATAGCGGTTATCCGCATCACCCGTGGTGATCAATTCAGAGGAATTCGTGCCAACGTTTCTAGTCGCCGCTGTCCCTAACTCGAGATTCAAGCGAGCCTGAACTTTGTCGAGCACATCCTTCAAGTTTTCTGCAGCATGAAGGTAACTCGTATCCGACTCCCTGAAGTTAATCACGTTGCTCACAGTTTCGATGGCAGACGCCGGGATAGTATTGAGCGGTAGGCGTACCATTTGGACCAATGCGCCACCTTCCTGGCGCACGGGTCTATAAGGTGAGGAGGAGTACCCCACGGCCACTAAGGTATCCAGCTCAAAAACGCCGATTTCGCGGATGGCTTCCTCTTTTTTATTTTCAGGTAGGATCAGCTCGCCGATGACGCTGTTCTTTTCCCTGTCCACCGTCACGCACTCCAGCGGCGCTTGGTAAATGACATTTCTTACCTCCTGTGCCTGCTTAAGGTCTGTGATGGATAAGGGCGTAGAAGCATTGCCTAACGCCATGTGGGTGAGTTGCAGTTTGCTGCCGGACGCACAGGCGTCCTGCAAGCGTTTGTCGCCTTCGGCCGTCCAAGAAAGCATAACGTCGTGGGAGTTCATAGAGACCTTCTCTGGTGTATGGATATTGGGGTGATAGCGCGCCAGCAGGGCATAACGTCATGCTCTTTTTTTATTCATCCCGGCGTTTTATTTGTTTTCTGACTTGACGGCGCCAAGGAAGAGGGTCCCCGCGCGTCCCCTGCGCGGTTATCTACTCAACGCGTCTTTTCTCTTTTTACTCAAGCGGGGAGGTCTTCCTGGGTCAGGTACCCCCTTGCTCTGCTGCTGGAGGGGGGTGCGTATAAGGCACGTTATGCTAAAGAAGGCGCTGCGCCCTGCGATTTTCGCAGCGGCTTTTTCAACATAACGTCATATAGCAGCGGCGTTATAAAATGACTTAATTAAAGAAGGAAAACAGGTGATCGACATCACACCTCTCTTTTCTACGCCGTGCTTTGGCATGAGCCCATTTCTTCTCAATGGGATTCAAATCTCACTTTTACCCACAATTTTTGTTATTAAGAATAATGAACAATCTCACAGTTTCTTGCAGGATCTCATACCCTCGCCAAAGCGACATTATTCCCGGTAAACCCTCGGCACGTCGGTTAAGAAATCCTCCCAATTGACCCAGCCATGTTATTGCCTGAAGCACTGTGGGGGGATGCTCGGGAAGGCGGCTTGTTGTCTGTATTCTGCAATACAGCGTTTGCCATTCTACCTTTGACAACACATCGGTGCAGGTAGCCTCAGGACACAACGCTGCCATTTTGGTCATATACATCAGTTTGAAGGCGATAATGCTTTTGAGGGTGATCATTTTCGTTAGTTTGGTTGCCGTATTTAAACGACATTGTTCAACACAACATCCTGATTTCAGTGTGTTGAAGAACTCCTCTCTCTTCCATCTCAGTCTATACCCATTCACTTTCTCTTCTGCTTCAAAGGCGTCAGTGGCCGTCAAATGGGTCAATAATACCCATTCGACAGGCGCTACTCCTTCTGGAGGAGGCTGTTCTTTAACACTGATGGCAGATACGTGAACCTTTTCATGGATATGCCGTGAAGCGTCTTTATTGGTAGACCCATAAACGAGACTATTTCTAATGGGGAGCCAGCCTGAAATGGAGCGAATATCCACATAAGCCGTTCTTGCTACCCTTTGCTGATTTTTGGGCAGGGTGAGTGCTATGGTTTTTAAAATCGGCGTCTTTGACAAGGCGGTTTGCACCGTTGTTTTTTTCCCCTTTTCATCTCATCGATAAATTTTCTGTCTTTCCGGTTGCGGATAATAAAAAATGGTTTTAGTGAGCTTGTAACCCGAAAAAGTTCGAAAATATCCGCTTCTCTGTCTCCCAGCGTGATTAAGCAGGTATCTTTGGGTATCCGCGCCGCTGTCTCGTAGAGGGTCTCTATCCACTTAATACTTTCTTTTTCTTTCATTGTCGATTGATAAAGCCGCCGCTGTTTTTCCTGAGGGGTTTCCTCTCGGGAAACACGTGACCCGCATTTAAGCGAGGATAACCCAAGCGGCAAGCCCTCCTGAGTTACCATCAAACTTGCATGAAGCATCAACCCCATTTTATGTTTGTGATAGGCTTGAGATAGACTTCCCAACCCCTCTCTTTTTATGTGAGTCAACGTTCAACTCTGATGTGTCCTGAAGAGAAAAAACCAGTGAATGCCCCTCCAGACGTTTTTGTGTTTGCACACAATGTGTACGGAATATCGCGCTCTCGCTCACTCTCTCATTGCTAAAAAATCGATAAGCTCCTTTGGCCTGTGACCAGGAACCATGACAGCTTGGGTAAATTGAACCTGACGCTTTTGATGATAAGAAGCCCGCTGTTTCAAAAAAACGCTCTTTAAGGCGTTTATCTCCGAAATCAATTTGATGAAATTCTTCACGGATCCACTCATTCCCATTACCCGTTACTGTTTTCATGTGCCTGTTTCCTGATTTAACTATTGACTCTACCAATAATCCAATTTCACCTGAATCATTTTTCATTCAACGTTGTGGGTAAAAGTGAGGGTTCAGGTCAGGAGAATACGTCGGGAGATATTCCAGAATAAAACCAGATTTTTGTATAGTAGACTGGATATCCTGGCGTTTGTGAAAGCTCACATTATAGCAGGGGCCGTATAAGTTGATTATAAAAATCAGCAATAACATATTGATATTAAATAATATTTATTAACAAAAGAGATCACGTTACATGGCGCCTGCTATATCCATCACGATAACAGCACCTTGAGGGATTTTTGGCAGTAAGTCTTGGGTTACCCACGCATGAAAAATATCGCTATTGATATTGTATTCAAAGGCACAAACGGTGGTTAATTTTCCGTTAAGCTGAGCGCCAATGACATTGGTACGTGCTTTAGCGGGCCAATCATGTTGACCGTAACACCGCTTACCTTTAGCTCAATAGCCGTAGAGGCGGGGCATGTCATGAGCAAAACCGCTTTCATCAACGTAAATAATAGGGGTCTCGCTGGCTTCATAGGCCTGGATATTGCTCTGAAAATCTTCTCGGGATTGGGCGTTGGCGTTTGGATGATAAAAGGTTTTTTTTATCGCTAAACCCTGACCGTTTTAACGCATGGCAGATACCTCTAGCGCTCACTCCCATACGTTGGGCTCGCTCGTATTGAGACGCGTCAGGGTAGGTTTCCACATCAAGAATCAACGCCGCTCGAGCTATTTTACTGGCGGGTTTATCACGTGTCAGACAAGGTTCTATTCGTTTAGCCCAGCGCATCAGACTTGCGGTCCCAATACAAAAACGTGTGGCCGTTTGGGCATATGTAAGCTTTTCTTGCTCTTTAATAGCCAATACATGTTGGCGAAATTTTAATGGATAAGTCATCTCGAGATTATACATTAATTTATACAGCCTACGCTATAATCAATGCGACCGTGTTTGGCCACAAACTTGAAGACGGTTACCCCAGCCATAGCTCCGCAGGTACACTGAAAGCCCTTCTTCTGGAATATCGAGTGAGGCTAATGTTACGTTACAATTGACAATCCGGTTCTTTCTCAGAGTGGTGATCCAAATCCAGTTATGGAACAAATGGCCTTGAGATTACTCAAACTGGAATACCAGGCATCCATTACCACCGCTTCAGGCTCTACACTAAAAACGCCCTTGTCTTTTGAACAGAAACAAGAAAACAAGATTATTTCGAGTATTCGTATGACCGTTGAATACGCCATCACAGGAATCAAGCGACTCGGGTGTATGACTCAATCTTTACGTAATCGCCGACCTTTTATTGACGAGACTTTCATCCTTCCCAGCACTGGCATCTGGAATTTCCATCTCAGAATGGCTTGAAATTCAGTTCATTACCAAAACAGACCGCTTATTTTACTATTAAGCAACAAGTTTTTTATTGCATAGTGAAAAAATAGGCGGCCATTTTAATTGTCGTCTACCGGCCAAAATAATTGATTTTGTCATATGCTATTTACGCTTAATAAATTACTATAAAAACGCTATGTCATATTGATAAATTAGGCTAAAAGATCCAAAGGAGTAAGTTAAGAAAATACTTTGTACAACGCTGTAAATTGGGTAGGATAGAATACAGATCTCCCACATGAGTTTGTATGATTAGTAGGTTTCATCTGTCAATATTGAATTCAGTATTAACATTATTTTTAATAAACAGCTAAAATCATAATTTGTATTTTTATAAAAACAGCTAAGCTCCTTAACTTTTTCTTTAAAATTTAAACTCGTGTCATACATAAAATTCAATCTTAAACAGGATTAATAAGAACCTCCTCTTTAACGAAAAAATATCCACACCCCTCGCAAGAGGTTATCTTGCCTGATTATCTTTAATTTTCAATATATTAACATTTGGAATGTTTATGCATTTTCATTTTTTATTCATAAATAAACATTATTTAGAATCCACATGAGTTTTTATTTTATAACAATAAGTTGTGTATATCATAATCTCGAATACACACTATATTTAGATTCTGTTTTTTCTGGTATATTAGTTCGCAAGAATCTATAATAGACTCTATTTTTTAGATTTTAATCGAGATTAACCATGCCAAAACTTCAGGTTTTTATCAATAAGACTATTTTAGAAAAAATAAACACGATTGTTTTTAATAAACGTAACGATGGAGCAAAAAAACATGAAGTTAATACGTCTAATACAACTTCCATGCTCATAGAGTTAGGTTTAAAAGTCTATGAATTGCAGCAGAGAAAAATGGAAAGTAACTTTAATCAAACAGAGTTGAACAAAGTCATGTTAGAGAATATGGTAAAAACAAATTTTATTTGTCAGAAGTTATTAGGTATGAATTCATTTATGTCTGAAATACAAAAAAATGAAAAATTTAATTTCCAACTAATGGCTAAAACGATACGTAATGATACAACTGAAGTTGTTAATAAATTATTCCCAACAGATGGAGAAAATACTTAACATGAGTCTTATTGCTATTTTTTCTTTATAAAATATATAAATTTATTAATGAAAGTAATTTTCATTTTAACTATTAAAATTTGGCTAGTAATAATTTAATTTTATAAAAAATATAGACCAAATTAATAAAATATTGATAAATATAAATTTGAATAAGTAGGCTCTGTCCCTAAAGAATAAAATATGTAATAAAGCGCCATAAAAAGGTGATAGCTATGGCCCGAAAAGTGATAACAGACAGGATATGGGAAACGTTGAAATTTTTATTACCTGGTGCTAAAGGCAGGCATGGAAAAGACGACAGAAACTTTCTTGAAGCGATGTGTTGGATCGTGAGGACAGGCGCCCCGTGGCGTGATTTACCTCCTGAATTTGGACCTTGGAAAACGGTGTATAACCGTTACAATAACTGGGCAAAAAAGGACATTTAGACGCCATTTTAGCGTTTTTTAAAAAAAGATGGGGATCACGAATGGGACATGATTGCTGGAACCATTATTCGGGCTCATCGGCATGCAGCTGGCGCAAAAGGAGGTCAGGAAAAAGAAGGATTAGGGAGAAGTTGTGGTGGATTTTCCTCAAAAATTCATGGAAAAGTGGATGCTTTCGGAATGCCTTTGGAATTTGTTATTACGGCTGGACAAGCCTCTGATATTGGACAGGCACAGGTGTTGATGGGAAGTGATGCTTGCGATTATCTTTTGGCAGATAGAGGCTATGACAGTGATCTCTTCCGTCAATTTCTACAAGAAAAACAAATAACACCCGTGATCCCCGGGAAAAAAAATCGGATTAATGAAGTCATTTATGACCAACATATTTATAAAGAACGTAATGCCGTTGAGCGTTTTTTTGGTCGCATAAAGGAATTTAGGCGTATTGCCACCCGATACGATAAAACTGCCATTATGTTTAAAGCCGGGCTTGTACTTGCATCTATTCTGATGTGGCTAAAACTTTAAGGACAGACCCTAGTCTTAGTAACAAAAATCGATGTTATCGAGAAAGCGTTGAAGGTGCTAGGTAAGTATAAGTAGCGTGCTATCATCTTTGCATCGCCCTGGCCCATTTTATTCCGGCTTAGTTCACAGTTCACTCTAACCAATTGCATGAATACATGATGGATTTCCACACTAATGCGATGTTTATGCGCTATTACACTGAATTACCGGCTCTAGCCCAGATATCAAGGTTATATAACAAGCTACACAAAATTCAAGGTACAAGGTTATTTGCCAGTACGGTTTGTTCCCTGCAAAGCATAAAATTTCTCATGTAGTGATTTTGGATATAATTCGGTGTACACCTGCCATAAAACGTTTAATGAGCGGTGACCTGTTACCTGAGCTACTTCTTCGATACTGAATCCGGCCTCAAATAGACGGCTAGCCCCTTCGCGGCGCAAATCGTGGTAACGCAGATCTTTAATACCCAAGGCATTTCGGACACGTTGAAAACCGGCAGTGACAGAACGAGAATTATACGGGAAAATTAACTCACTGGTTTTCGGCTGGTGTTGCACGATAGTCCATGCGTCGCCAAGCAACGGTACCAGCATGTGATTACCCGATTTTTTACGAGGATCCTTCCTGTCCCTGACCAGCACCGCTTTTTGCTTCTCGTCAATATCTTCCCACCTGATTTTGCACACCTCACCGACCCTCATACAACTGAGTATTGAGAAATTCAAAATATCGACAAACGGAATTTTTGCGGCAATATGACCGCTTCTGGCTTCCAGTCCCACAAGCAATTTATCTAATTCATCACTTACCGGACGGCGGCTGCGGCGTTTAGATTTTCCTATCAACCCCATTTGCAGTAGGAGCGGCCTTGCCTCTGTTGCCGGGTTAGCTGTGTAGTCAATTCCATAAACAGGTTTAACAGAAGCTAACACAGAGGAGAGATAACTCACATCGTGGTTAACAGTGGACGGGCCAGCGCCAGCGCCGTTTCTGTGGCGGCAGTGCTCGATAACGTGGTTTGTGGAAAGGTCTGCAAGTAAGGCATCGGCTATGTCGCAATCCAGCAGCATATCCAGTACATAGCGTTTTGTACGGCCTGCTTTGCCACCAAGATTTGGATCATTAATATAACGTTTTAGCAGTTCGCCAACGGTCATTTTCCCGATGTCGCTGCTGTTGGGTACACCATTTTCTTCCAGTTCGGCTGCTCGTTTTACCCCCCATGTTTTGGCTTGGGCTAATTTTCCAAAGGTTCTTGTTTCGCGGTGCAGATGTTTGCCACCTGCTTTTACGCCTGCAGTACAGCGGTATCTTGCAGTACCGTCAGCACGGGGACGTTTTACTATGTTATAGTAAGCCATACTTCTGCTAATCCTGTATTCTTGGTACACCATTTAAATAGTGTACCCTATGGTGTACCAAGAATACAAAAATACGACAAAACGGCCCAAAATGCACCAAAATAGAGAAACTCAAAATCTAAGCCAACCCAATGAATTATCTGAAAATCCAGTAAAATCCTCCCCTCACCGTTTCTCTGTAGCACCGATGCTGGATTGGACTGATCGTCATTGCCGCTATTTTCATCGCTTGCTGACCAGACAAACGTTGTTATATACCGAAATGGTTACCACTGGTGCCATCATTCATGGCAAAGGCGATTACTTGGCGTATAGCGAACAAGAGCATCCCATTGCAATTAGGTGGCCATGACCCACTGGCGTTAGCGTATTGTGCCAAACTGGCGGAGCAACGAGGTTATGATGAAATTAATCTCAACATTGGTTGCCCTTCTGATCGAGTACAAAATGGTCGTTTTGGCGCTTGTTTGATGGCGGAGGCCGATCTAGTCGCCGATTGTATTAGTGCCATGCACGATGCAGTATCCATTCCTGTCACTGTGAAAACACGTATCGGGATTGATCAACAAGATAGTTATGCATTTTTATGTGAATTCGTGCAAAAAATTGCCGATAAAGGTGAGTGCCGCAGTTTAATCATTCATGCCCGTAAGGCTTGGCTTTCAGGGCTAAGCCCGAAAAAAAACCGCGAAGTACCACCGCTCGATTATGCCCGTGTTTATCAACTTAAACGTGATTTTCCAACGTTAACCATCGCCATTAATGGGGGTGTAAAAACATTGGCGGAAGCTGCCGATCATCTCCAACATGTTGATGGTGTGATGATGGGGCGTGAAGTTTATCAAAACCCTGCTATTTTAACTCAGGTAGATCCTGAACTTTTTCATTCTCAGCCCCCGATAGTCGATAACGTAAGCGCAATAGAAGCGTTATATCCCTATATTGAACAGGAATTGTCTCAAGGGACCCGTCTTAGCAATATTACCCGCCATATTCTCGGGATATTCCAAGGTATTCCCGGCGCGCGTCAGTGGCGACGTCATTTAAGCGAGAATGCTTATAAATCTGGTGCGAATATTATGGTTGTTGAACAGGCGCTCTCCTTAGTGAAGGATAGGTTTGAGTCTAATTAAATCCTGAAAACCTATTCGAAATCGTCATGAACGACAGTTCAAATGAGTAAAACTTGCGTATAATCTCCAAAGTAATGATATTATCACCCGCTCCTTAAAGTGCATGTTCTTAGCTGTAACAGTTTTGCCCTCAAATAATAATAGAGAAGAAACCCACTGTGATGTTGTCAAAATTCAAACGTGGTAAACACCAACAACAGCTCTGCTGTTTGCCTAAACTTCCCCAGGCCATTGATGACATCCAAACGTTGTACTGTCCTAAAATCTTCCGCTCCACACTGCTAGCACTCATTGCCCAGGCAACCCAACGTATTTATCTGATAGCGCTTTATTTTGAACAGGATGAAGCAGGTCAAAGTATACTCGCTGCCTTGTATCAAGCAAAAAAACAACGACCCGAATTAAAAATCTGTCTATTGGTAGATTGGCATCGAGCGCAACGGGGTCGTATCGGAGATGTGGCGGTAAATACTAATGCAGATTGGTATTGCCAGATGGCTGAAAAAAATGCAGGAACTGCGGTTCCTATTTACGGAGTCGCGGTTAATACACGTGAAGCTTTGGGGGTCTTACATCTGAAAGGCTCTATCATTGACGATAGCGTTATTTACAGCGGAGCCAGTATTAATGATGTTTATCTCTATCAACATGATAAATATCGTTATGATCGTTATCAATTAATTAAAAATCCGGCGTTAGCCGCTGTTATGCTGGCTTATATTGAACAACAGGTTTTAAACACCGGAGCAGTACAGCGTTTGGATCGCCGTGATCGCCCGAAAAATTCTGACATTAAAAGTGAAACCCGACAGTTTCGCCTTAAGTTACGTGATGTTGGTTATCAATTTGCTAATGATGCAAATAATGAAGAATTAGCAGTGACTCCCTTGGTGGGGCTAGGCAAAAAAAATCCACTAAATAATGCGATTCATGCTCTGATGTGTTACACTGAACAACACCTCATTATTTGTACTCCGTATTTTAACCTACCTACATTATTGATGCGCAATATCACCTATTTATTGCGGAAGGGCAAGCAGGTTGAAATTATCGTTGGTGATAAAACAGCAAATGATTTTTATATCCCAGAAAATCAGCCTTTTAAGATGATCGGTACCTTACCCTATCTGTATGAAATTAATCTACGGCGTTTTTTTAGGCGTCTGCAACGCTATGTGGATATCGGTCAACTTATTATTCGTCTATGGAAAGATGGTGATAATAGCTATCATCTAAAAGGGATCTGGGTAGATGATACATGGCAATTGATCACCGGTAATAATCTAAATCCGCGTGCCTGGCATCTGGATTTAGAAAATGCCATTCTTATTCATGATCCTCAACGTCAGATGCAGGAACAGCGCACTAAAGAGTTATTATCCATCCGTAGACACACTCGAGTATTGACACATTACCTTGAATTGGACAGTTTACAACAATATCCGATTAAGGTACGCAAGCTCATTCGTCGCATACGCAGGATCCACATTGACCGCCTTATTAACCGTATCCTCTAAATTCGGAGGTCAACGGATCGCTGAAATTTTGTCATCATGGAGTAAAATATCGGTCTTATTTTCACTTAATAATTATTAACTGTCATTATGTAAATTAGCAGCCGATCACACAGAGATATCTACTATTTTTATTTTATAATACAATAAATTAATAATTTTTCTATCCCCCCTTTTACATTTTAATATCGCTTTAATAATTTACACCAGTGAGTTTCATAATTATCCTTATACCAGTAACATGTCTACCTAAGCTTAAAAATGAAAAACTTATTTCGTTTTTTAAGCAAATTATCAAGATGTGTTGGCAAGATTGATCCCCATATATTTTTAGTAGAAAGGAATTTTTGATGAAGAAGTTTTTACAATTTATAGTAGCAGGTTTTTTTTATGTCTATCAGTTTCCATCCAGGCAATCACCCCCGCCAACTCAGAAATAGCCAATAACTTAGCGGCATCGTTTTCTATGGAAAATTGTCCTGAATGTAAACCGGGTGGAGCGGATCGGGATCTATGCGAAAAATGCTCTAAAGTGACAAGAGATAAAAACGTCTTTCCGCTATGCTGTAACAACACAGCCGAGGCTAAAAATTGGTGTAGTAAATTTTTAAATTATACGCCCCCAATTTTATAGTAAGTAGAATACCTCGATTGAACGTTACTGCAATAAAAGTAATCAACCTGCAAGGTTAACGCCTTACTTTTATTAACGATATAGGTCTTGTAACTCAATATATTGCTGAACTGCACGTGGCAACAAGTAATCACAGCGTTGCCTTTGATGGTAGCGGCGACGAATATCAGTTGCAGAAATATCCAACAAGGGTGTGTTAGCCAGATAAATATAACCTTTTGGTTGTTGGTTGAGTTTTTTTGCATCATTTATTTGATAGGTACCCAACCACCGCTGTAGTTCAGTGTTTATTAATCTATTGCTATAACCTGGTCGAGTGCAAACTAACAGATGGCAAACATCCAACAGTGATTGCCATCTGTGCCATTTATGTAACGATAGCAATGAATCCTGTCCAATAATAAATGCTAACGGCAGTTCCGCACCTTGCTGTTGACGTATTATTTCAAGAGTATCGATGGTGTAAGAGGGACGGCTAGATTGTAATTCACGTGCGTCTACACGAAACAATGGGTTATCAGCTACCGCCAATTCAACCATTTTCAAACGTTGCCACGGGTTGGCTTCCGGTTGCGGACGGTGAGGCGGAACATGATTAGGTAACAGGATAACCTGTTGTAACCCTAGCTGTTGTGCCAAGACTTCTATGGGTCGTAAATGACCATAATGAATGGGGTCAAAAGTTCCACCAAATAGAGCATACAAACTAGAAATAGCTTGCTGCTGATCCGTCGCTTTAGTGGACATCGAGAAAACTCTCAGGTAACGCTGCACCGCACAGCAGCATAGATAAAGTTTCCAGCCTCGACCATATCGATTGACCGTAGTCATGTTTCAGCTCGATTTCTATTTGTGCCAATAAGTGTACGGCTTGCTGGATCTGAGATAACGAAAGGCGTTGCAGTGCCTCCGTCATTATATTACGACGATTCTGCCAAACTTTATGCTGTTCGAACAGGTTGCATAATGGAACCTGCTCCATATTACGTTTTAGTGTCAATAATAACAGTAGGTCAGGTTGCAAAACTCGCAGCAGAATAACAGGAGGCTCCTCTTCCTGCTGCAATTTCTGCAATATATGCCAGGTTCGCCCACTCACTCCTGTCAAGAGAGCATCTAACCAATGATAAGGTGTGAAGTGAGCAACATCATTGACCATTTGTTCGACATGGAGCAACGTGAGTCTACCATTGGGATAAAGTAACGACAGCTTTTGTAACATTTGTGAAAGTGCGAGCAAATTACCTTCATAGCAGTGACAAAGTAACGGGATCGCCGCCGCATCTATATCCAACTTCATATTTTGAGCACGGTTGTTGATCCAACGGGGCAACTGGGTTTGATCTGGCGTTTGACAGCTTACAAAGACCGCATTCTGACTTAATGCTTTATACCAGGCACTATTTTGCTGAGCTTTAGTCAGCTTATTGGCACGCAGTAGCAGTAAAATATCAGGGTGCAGTAACGCTGTCAGTCTAATGAGCTGTTGGCTCATCAGTGTTGTCAGCCCGCTATCAGGAAAAATAAGCAACAAAATCTGGCGGCAGGCAAAAAGACTGCGTGCCTGACAAAGGGTGAAAATGTTCTCCCATTCGGTATGACCATCCAGGATAATACTGAAATATTCGGTAAAACCCTGACGCTGAGCAGTGTGGCGGATAGTATCTTGACTTTCCTGCAACAACAGAGGATCGTTACCGCAGAATAGATAACAACCGCGCAACCCTTGTTGCAGTTGCACGGAAAGTTGTTCTGGATAGAGGCGTATCATTTGGCAGAGATAGTAGCTGCAACAGCATTATTGGCGGGTATCGCGTTACTTTTCTCGTCCTCTTTGATTTTTTTCATATCTACCATCAGCAGTTGCCGTACTAGTTGTTGAGCGGCTTGTTCACGCATTTCTTGACGGATGATATCGCTCTCCGCATCTTTGGCTAACGCCGTTAACGGGTTGTCAAAGAAGGAACGGAACACAGTCACATGTAACGGATAAATACCCTGCCCTGGTATCAGCACCTGAGCTTGCACCCGCAGTACTAACTGATTTTCGGCAGTAGTCCCGTCTTGAAAAATTGACACTGTGCTTTGGCTATCAGAAGAACTCATGATCCGTAATGTCGGTATATCCTTACGCATAGCGTCGTCAACAATATTGATATTGCTCAAGCGTAATTGCTGACGTACAAAACGTGTTAATGAACCATAAGGATCACTGCTTTCCAGTAACATAGTTTGTAGTTCTGGCGGCACTTGGATCACACCACGTAAATGAAAACCACAACCAGCGCTAACTAGCACCACTAGCACCACTAGCCCCACTAGCCCCACTAGCCCCACTAGCCCCACTAGCCCCAACAATAATGTTAAAATACGATGGCGCACAACGCCTCCTTTAACCTACAACAAAATTCAGCAATTTGCCTGGAACATAGATCACATTACGTACTGTAACCCCCTCTAAATATTTAGCCACCAAATATTCTTGAGTAGCACCTTGACAAACTTGCCGTTCAGTTGCATCAGCGGCTACCGTGATTTTACCACGCACTTTGCCGTTTACTTGTATGATCACTAATCTGGAAGCTTCAACCATCGCTTCTTGCTCGGCAATCGGCCAAGGCGCGCTATCGATATCTCCTATGCCCTTTAATTTTTTCCATAAGCTAAAACAAATATGTGGTGTGAATGGATAAAGCATACGTACCACCGCCAGCAATGCTTCTTGCATCAACGCCCGATCTTGCTCAGTATCCTGTGATGCACGGCCTAGCTGATTCACTAGCTCCATGATTGCCGCAACAGCGGTATTGAACGCTTGACGACGACCAATATCATCAGTGACTTTGTCAATGGTTTTATGGAGATCACGACGCAAGGATTTTTGTGAGCTATTCAAGTCAGAGATAACCAGTGGTTGAGGCACACCCTTTTCAAGATGATAAAAAGCCAGTCGCCAAACACGTTTCAAGAAGCGGCTAGCGCCTTCAACACCGGATTCTTGCCATTCCAGGGTCATCTCAGCAGGCGCGGCGAACATCATAAATAGACGAACGGTATCCGCACCGTATTTTTCAACCATCATCTGTGGGTCGATACCATTATTCTTCGATTTCGACATCTTACTCATGCCGGCATACACAAGCTGATGGCCCTCACTATCGACAGCTTTAACGATACGACCTTTATCATCACGTTCAACAATGGCATCAGTCGGAGAAACCCAAACCCGTTGACCGTTATCACCGAGATAATAAAACGCATCAGCCAATACCATTCCCTGACACAATAAACGTTTTGCGGGTTCATCAGAATCGACAAAACCGGCATCACGCATCAATTTGTGGAAAAAACGAAAATACATCAAATGCATGATGGCATGTTCAATACCACCGATATATTGATCAACCGGCAACCAGTAGTTAGCAGCAGCAGGATCTAACATCCCTTGATCATATTGTGGGCAAGTATAGCGCGCGTAATACCAGGACGACTCCATAAAAGTATCAAAGGTATCCGTTTCACGAAGACCCAGAAAACCATTGACCCTGGTTTCAGCCCACCGTGGATCGGCTTTAATTGGACTACTAATCCCATCCATTACCACATCTTCTGGCAGAATAACCGGCAATTGATCGGCAGGTGCGGGGATCACACTACCGTCTTGCAGCGTAATCATAGGGATAGGCGCACCCCAATAGCGCTGACGGGAAACACCCCAATCACGTAAGCGGTAGTTAACTTTCTTCTGACCGACACCGATAGATACCAATCTGTCCGTGATAGCGTTACAGCCATCCTCATGGTTTAGACCATCAAATTCATTAGAATTAAATAGAACGCCTTTCTCAGTCATCGCCTGCTGGCTTATATCCGCTTGACAACCATCCGCTGCCAAGATCACAGCTTTGACAGGCAAACCATATTTGGTGGCGAACTCCCAGTCTCGCTGGTCATGGCCTGGCACAGCCATCACCGCGCCAGTACCGTAATCCATCAACACAAAATTTGCCACCCAAATAGCCACTTTTTCACCGTTCAAAGGATGAATAGCAAACAAGCCAGTCGCCATACCTTTCTTTTCCATCGTTGCCATTTCAGCTTCAGCAACTTTGGTATTACGACACTGATCGACAAATTCGGCCAAGGAAGGGTCTGTTGCTGCAACCTGTAAAGACAGAGGATGACCCACCGCCACTGCCACGTAGGTCACACCCATAAAAGTATCTGGTCTTGTGGTATAGACAGTTAATTTTTCTTCACTGCCAACAACATCAAAACTAATTTCTACCCCGGTAGAACGACCGATCCAGTTGCGTTGCATAGTTTTTACTTGCTCTGGCCAACTTTCTAGTTTATCCAGATCATCGAGCAGCTGATCAGCATAATCGGTAATCTTAATAAACCATTGTGGGATCTCTTTGCGTTCCACTTTGCTATCACAACGCCAGCAACAGCCATCGACTACTTGCTCATTAGCCAATACGGTTAAATCATGTGGACACCAATTAACGGCAGCGTTTTTTTTGTAGACCATTCCTTCTTGATACAATTGAGTGAAAAACCATTGTTCCCAACGATAATAATCTGGTTTACAAGTGGTGATTTCGCGATCCCAATCATAACCGAAACCCAATAATTTCAACTGACTCTTCATATGTTCAATATTTTCGTAAGTCCAGGGAGCGGGAGCAGTCTTATTTTTTACCGCTGCACCTTCCGCTGGCAAGCCAAACGCATCCCAACCCATAGGTTGCAACACATTTTTACCGAGCATACGTTGGTAACGGGAGATAACATCGCCGATAGTGTAATTACGCACATGTCCCATATGCAGACGGCCTGAAGGATAGGAAAACATTGAAAGGCAATAATATTTTTCTTTGCCACTGTCTTCAGTCACTTTAAAAGTCTGCTGCTGTTGCCAATAATGCTGTACGTACGATTCGATGTCTTTTGGACAATATTGCTCTTGCATGGCGGCGGCTAATCCTATAATAAAAACAGTTAGGTATCATAAATCCGCATAGCATAGCCGATAAACAGTAGGAGCAACAACAGCGGAAACAACGGCCAACAATCAATTCATAAATAATTTTAATAATTCTCCACTATATACCATTATACATTAATACTAGGCTTTCTACTTTATTCAATAGGAATAGTCAGGTAAGACTGACAGAATTTTATCGCGTTCTTCCATGTTAATTATTCTTTTTTTGTGTTATTTTTAATCGTCACAGCCATTATCGATGGCTGAGGTTTTTTTGATTTAACTTTGGGCTTGTGTTCTAATTTAATTAAACGATGGAGCATTACGCATGGACGTTAATTTAGACCAAAACAATAATACTCAGGTTTATTCAGTAGTTAAAAGTCATTTCAATGAAGTACATGATAATCGTGGTCGGTTAGTTAATAGCACGTGGATAGAAGATAAATATAATTTGGATAGTCGGTTACTTAGTCGTAGCAGAGTAAAATGCGAATACCAAAATAATAAATTAATTCGTCAATTTAAATATAATTACGATAATAAAAGTGTTTTAACCTCTTACAATGATTTTCGCTACAATCATCGTGGTCAACTTCTCAGCGAAGATAGCACCCATTACAACGCCGCTAATCAGTTCCATAGTCGTAATAAAAGCGAATACCGCTATCAACAGGGTAGGTTAATGCGCAAAACTGAGGTCGGTTATGACGTTGACCACCGACCCACGGGTTATAGCAGTGTGGTCGAATTTGGTAACGGCAGTAACTTTCCTAGCTATGACCAGCAAAGCTACCATCTATCAATCAATGCGATCAATGCTTTCAGAACTGAAGGTGGATTAAAAACACCAAATATAAAAATCGTTGCTAATGAGCGATATAATCCTGCGGATCTTTTTGCTGTACTCGTTTCAGTATTCCCTGTTGTGCTTTGGTAGCCACCTGCGTAAGATTTCGCAGAAACCGATGCACGGAATAAAAACCATGCAGCGTATTTTATTTGATCTTGTAGAACAAAATATTAGACTTCTTGCAAAACCGTAGCGAGTGCTGCGAAGTCAAAGCGCCTGGCGCGTAGCAACCGCAGTGTACATACGAGTACACGAGAATTGAGAGCACCAGGTAACGCAGAATGTGCAGCACGTAGTAGGTTTTGCAAGAAGTCTGTTAAACAATGGAGTGTAATAGATGAATATATTCTTAGCCCCAACCGATTATGTTAAAGCTGCGTCAATTGTTACAAGTAACGTTAGCGAGGAACATGACGAACATGACAGATTAATCGGTAACAGTTGGGTCGAACATGAATATAATGCAGATAATCAGTTGACCATTCGCAATAAAATAAAATGTGAATACCACAATGATAAATTAATCCGTCAGCTTAAATATCAGCATGATGCCGAGGAGCAGTTGGTTGGTCATGATGAAGCAACGTTTGAATACGATCCCAAGGGGCTACTTACTTACGGCCAGGAGCTGAAATACAATGCGGATAGTCAACTTATCAGTAAAAACGAATTTTATTACAATAAAAATACCCACGGTCAAATGAGTTTCCGAAAAAAATTTGAATATCCTGTTGGAATGTACAACGCAGGCAAAAAAGTTATTCACAGAAGTAATACTACGTTTAGCTATAGTATTGATAACCAGTTGATCAGTGAGGATACCAATCATTACGTTAATGGTCAGTTAACTGAAACCTCAACAGTTAAATACCATGCAGGAAAAATAATGAGTAAAAACCTTAGGAAGGTTAACCAACAAGGTCAATTACTCAGTAAAAGCACGAGTACATACAATAACCAGGGAAAATTAATTGAAAGATTAGAAGTTGAGTATAACGAAGATAATAAAGTTATTAGTAAATACAAGTCCAGGTACGCTGCGGATGGTTGTATCATTCTCAACATTTTTAAATATAACATAGATAATCAGGTTATAGACGCCGTAGAATTACACTACAATGCCAAGGGATGGTTAATTTATGACAAAAAATCTGAATACGCTGACGATCGGATCGTTGGAAGTAATGGTGACGACTTTGATGAAAATGGCGTACTGAAAAATTCTAGCCTGCCCAAGTACGCCAGTCGTCAATTAATTGGTCATAGTAAATCCTGTTATCAAGGCTGCCTCCTAAGGTCGGCGACGTGAAGTAGTCTGTTATCTCTTGATTTTTTTTAAGAAACGGTGTTATCTATTAGCCGGTCCCGTTACTCGTTCAGCTAAGGTGTTATGCCTAAAAATATCTGTCACTCACATCAAACAGCGCATACCAAAATGGTGAAGCAGACCTTGAAAGAGGTTGCTAAAGCCTTAGCCATGCCTTATCAGAAAACGCATCAGGCCTTTACTGGCGGAGATAATCTTTTCATTACAGAGACGTTTTGGGAAATATTCTGGGCTCGCTTTCCCGCAGAGTCTGCAATGAATGCGGTCTATTTTTGCCCGGAGTGTCGGTCGTTTGATCTAGAACACCCGTGATGCTTGAGCTGAAAGATGAACCGTAAACTGCGTCATCCTTTTCAGGTCGGTCATGCGTGGTGGAATTACTATTGTGCTCATGCGGATAAAATACGGCCGGTGGTGGTCGATAATCTGATTAAACTGTTTTCCTGCGGAACATCGGCGCTGGGGTTTGCCAGCTGGCGCTGTCAAAAGGCAGGCTGTACGCACACCAAACGGATTTGCTTTACCTGCCACAGCCGTTCATGCCCTTCCTGTGGTAAGAAAGCCACAGAGCGGTGGGTGGCCAAACAGCGCACGGTGCTTCCCATCACAAAATGGCAACACATTACGTTCACTTTTCCCCGTGAGTTCTGGCCGTTGTTTGAGCTAAATCGTGCGCTGTTAACGCATCTCAGTCGTCTCGCTGCCAAGGTTATTTTAGATTTTTGCCAGCCAAAAAACCTATTGCCTGGCCTATTCACGGCGTTGCATACGCATGGGCGAGCGCTGAATTGGCATCCTCATGTGCATCTTTCGGTGACCTGTGGCGGACTCGATGACAATGCCGAAAAATGGAAAAAAATCACGTTTAGCGGAAAAACGTTGATGAAACAGTGGCGTTATCAGATTATCACACTACTTCGTCAACAGTGGGATACCTTGCAATTACCACCGGAGTTATCACAAACCCTCACGAGGCTGGGTCAACGGGAGCAGTTTCTGGATTTCCATTACCAACGGCATTGGAATATCGACCTGGCAAAGCCGACAGACAATGCCCAGCAAACGCTCAATTATTTAGGCCGTTATTTAAAAAAGCCTCCGGTGTCGTTATCCCGGCTGGAACATTATAACGGCCAGGAAGTGACCTATCGCTACCTCAGTCATAAAACCCGAGAGCAAGAAAAACTTAACCTCAGTATGGACGAGTTTATTCAGCGTTTTATTAGCCACATTCCGGATAAACATTTTAGGATGGTCCGCTATTATGGTTTTTTAGCGCCCCGCCGTCGGACTACACTGCTGCCGATTATAGATGCTTTGTTGGGGCAGGAAAAAGAAAAAACCGTCAACATCACTTATGCGGCAATGTTAAAACGCCTAAGTCGTATTGACCCTCATGAGTGCATCCTGTGTGGCTCTCGTTTGGTGCTAAGCGGTATCACATCAGGCTTGCCGTGGCATCAGTTAATGCTTCACCATGAATCTCTGGCAAAAATGAAGGGGATTTAGCCTCTGCAGGGAAGGGGCGCCTCGCGTTCGAAAATGCTGGTTTTTTAAACGAAAATGACCCTATTATCACCCGGGACTCTCTACGTTAAGGAGAATAACCCTAAAGTTTGAAAATAATATCGTTTATTTTTTGATCCAATTCTGTTTTTGACAATAAAACCAAATTATTAAAATTCCTATCTATGAACTCGACCGACATTTAGATAATATTAAATAGATATCCAGGCTAAATTCTAATGGGTGGATCAACTCTTGAATTTGGATTCAAGCATGCTAGAATGGCCGTGGTAGTAGTAGTGATATACACAAATCTGCGCGTGCTGCTTGTTGAGAGGATCCAAATGAGCAAAGAAATGCAAACTTTAGCTTTGATGCCTCAAGGGAGTCTAGAGGCTTATATTAGGGCTGCTAACGTCTATCCGATGTTAACAGCAGAGGAAGAACGAGAGTTAGCTGGACGCCTGTATTATCAAGGTGATTCGGATGCGGCCAAACAACTTGTCCTATCTCACTTACGTTTTGTCGCCCATGTTGCTCGCAACTATTCGGGGTATGGTTTGCCGCAAGCGGATCTGATTCAAGAGGGCAATATTGGCTTGATGAACGCAGTCCGCCGTTTTAATCCTGAAGTGGGAGTACGCTTAGTATCTTTTGCAGTACATTGGATCAAAGCAGAAATTCATGAATATGTTCTGCGTAATTGGCGAATTGTTAAGGTTGCGACAACCAAAGCTCAACGTAAATTATTCTTCAATCTGCGAAAATCTAAGCAGCGCTTAGGTTGGTTTAATCAGGATGAAGTAGATATGGTTGCCAAAGAATTGGGTGTGACCAATAAAGACGTCCGAGAAATGGAATCACGTATGTCCGCTCAAGATATGACGTTCGATTTTTCACCAGATGATGAAACGAATGATGGCCAACTTATTGCTCCAGTTTTGTATTTACAGGATAAAAAATCCGATTTCGCTGACGGCATTGAAGAAGGCAATTGGGAAAGCCACGCAGCAGACAAATTGTCGTATGCGTTAGAAAAGTTGGACGAACGTAGCCAGCATATTATCCGTGCCCGTTGGTTGAATAATGGTAACAAATCTACGTTACAAGAACTCGCCGATCAATATGATATTTCTGCTGAACGTGTCCGGCAGTTAGAAAAAAATGCCATGAAAAAATTACGGGGAGCAATAGAAGCCTGATTGGTGGTTTTTAGTCTTTATTAAAATTTTTGCATGAAAACCAACTAAATTATCCAATACTGATAGTTTTAGTGTATTCGAATGCATCATCCTCCTTCGCGTCCATGCATCTTCTCCTATCCATTAACGAGCGTAGTAGATTTCGAACAGACTATTAAAAATTTTGAGGTTACATACCATCAATCATGTAGCTTCTTCCAACCGTCTTACATGAGATGATGGACGTGGTTTTTTTCTACAATGGTGCTAATTTTGACTCGACTCAGTTCTTACTCTAAATATGTAGGATATACATTATTTATCTTTTATCATTGACAAAGCAGAGTATTTATCAATAATAGAAAGTGTTATTTTCACTTATATTTACTTTATTGTGGCCTCATCAATATATCTTTGTGATGATCTTTAGAACTAAATATGTTAGAGACCATTACGTGATAAATGAAAGGGTAAGCTTTTTACTGCAAAAAGTCGTGATTTGGCTGAATTTTACATTTCTAGGTGGCTTGTTTTCATTTATATAAGTTACATCGATTGATAATGATAATTATATATGTTTATCGTTGTTATTATAAGTTTAAATTAACTAGATTGATGGTATATTCGTTGACATTGATGCTAAGGGTGCACTGGCTGGGTTTTGCGTTGTTTGTTCTTGTCTTTATCACTATTTATGATGTTTTTTTATGTTCATATATATCGTAGATTATATCTTTCGTAATAAAATATGATCTAATTATATAATTTCATTTGATTCGTCTCTTGAATATAAATAATAATTATTACTGAACTCATTATATATTAATGATCATGTTGTTTTTTTATTTTTAAAAATCTAACTTATTGATTTTTTTTTGAATATTAGGGAGTAGCTTATGTATGTCGATACCGTATCTGTGGTCACCGAGAGCAAATTCATTGATATCAACGGTAAAGGTGTCATCGATTATGGCTCAGAAGTTTCAGTAGACTGTTGTATGAATAAAATACATTTTCATAATAAAAGATTGACCATTAACATAAATGAAAAACAAAAAAGACTGGTAATGTGTCTTTTTAATGATGTAAATAGGAAGCAAGATATTATCAAGGTAGTATGGTATGAAAATCACAAGGGGATCTCAGATAACAACTATCATCAACTCATTCATAAATTCAGGACACTATTGAACGAATTTAAAATCCCAGTTGGTATTATAAAAACCATAAATAGGTATGGATTACGGCTAGACACTAGCCTATTACGTTCTCCTCTGAATAACATATGTAGCGACCGTTTTAACGGATATCATCAAAGCAGATCGCTAGCTTATAACTGAGCATTTTCCTTTTTAGCTATCTATATTAACTCAAATAACCATAGGATAGGCAATGCTTTTCTCATTAATAACAAGAGTACGCATTGCCTCTTTTTTTTCCATAAATAGGATATGGTTTGCCCTAGAAACTCTTCTGATCTGCTTATGTACATACTATACTATAACCTTATTCAAAGATGTTATTAACTATCATTATAAAAATGAAATACCTGAATTACATTTTGATATTACAACATCTCATATAAAAAGGTTAAATAACACTCTTTCTAGGGAAATAGCAATAAAAGAACTTGGTTGCTTCCAGCTAGCTACTCACCATACCCATCAGATAGTTTTATCAGAAATAGAAGAAATTACAGATGAAAAAATACTTTATAATGCAAAAAAATACAATGGAGAATCAAAGTTAGTTGGTATTGTAAAAAGCACTAATCCTTTAAATTCTATATCCATCATTGAGAGAGACAACGAACAGTCCAGCTATTTTATCCGAGACGAGATAAAAAAAGATAAAGCGATAATAGTGAGAATATTTAACGATAGGATAATAATAAAAAATGATATTGGATATTTTTTTATGGTATTAGATTAATATTTAATAAGAGAAGTTTATTGTATCCAGTACAGTAAATGGTCTATGGACTTTATAATGATAAAAAAAATTATAACAACCAAAGACAAATTAATAAAAAACTATTTTGGTCAGAATATATTAGTTTTATTAATTTTTTTGTTCCATTCTAATAATCTATTATCTGAAGAATTTTCAGTAAAATTTAAAGATACTGACATCAAAGAATTCATAAATACAGTCAGTAAAAATATAAATAAAACGATAATCATGGATCCTAAAGTTAAAGGTTTAATCTCTGTACGTAGCTATGAAAATTTAGATAAGAAAAAATACTATCAATTTTTTCTTCATGTACTTGATGTACATGGTTATACCGTATCAGAAATGCCTAACAATATATTGAAGATCATACCCGTTAATCTTTATCAAGCTTCTAATTCAGTACTAGAGGTGCATAAATTAGTTTATGCATCGGCTACCGAGGTAATACGGATTATTAATGAACTACTAGCACCAACAAGTAATAACAAACCAACGATACCAATGACGTTCAAAATCATTGCCGATGAAAGGACAAACTCTATCCTAATCAGTGGTGATATAAATTCACGCAAAAAAGTATCGCTAATGATCAAATATTTAGATAAAAAACGAGTGACTAGCGGTAAAACGAAAGTGATTTATTTAAAATATGCCAAAGCGGATCAATTACTCAATGTGTTAAATGGTATGAATTCAAATATCAAAAAAAGCATGAAAAATACCAAGATTATTTTACCTGAAGAGAAAATCATGCTAAAAGCAGATACACAGACAAATGCTTTGATCATTACTTCGCCTCCTGATGTCATGCATGATTTAGAACAGGTTATCGAAAAATTGGATATAAGACGTGCCCAAGTTTTAGTTGAGGCCATTATTGTCGAATCTCATGATAATACGGGTCTTAATTTAGGTATTAGATGGTCAAACACCTCGGGTGGTGGTGTAAATTTTATAAAAACAGCTTCACATAAACACTCCATGGTGTTAACGGATTAACTACTGGTTTTTATCGTGGTAACTGGAATAGTTTATTTATGGCATTGTCAACTAATTCAAAAAATGATATTTTAGCCACTCCAAGTATTGTCACTTTGGATAATATGGTAGCTGAATTTAATGTCGGTCAGGAAGTGCCGGTATTAACCTCAACCCAAACCACATCTACAGATAAAGTTTATAATTCTATTTCACGTCAATCCGTCGGCATTATGCTAAAAGTTAAACCACAAATTAATCAAGATGATTCTGTTTTACTAGAAATTCAGCAAGAAGTATCCAGTATTGCAGAAAACTCAGTGAATCACAATAATGAATTAGGCTCAATTTTTAATAAACGGATAGTCAATAACGCAGTATTAGTTAAGAGTGGTGAAACCGTCGTTGTCGGTGGTTTGCTGGATAAAAAAAATCAAATATAGTTAATAAAATTCCTGTTTTAGGTGATATACCCATTATTGGTTTTTTATTTAGAAGTAATAAAAATAAAATTGAAAAACGGAATCTTATTCTATTTATTAAACCAACTATTATTCGTGAACCAATAGATCATACTGATACAACCGATCATAAAATTAACAAATTTACTACTAAAATAGATAGCGTTACTTACCTTAATGAAATAAATAAAAACATCAATAGAAAAATAAAAGATAATATTATTTTTAATATTCTGCATGATATCCAGGATTTTTATACACTGAATGAAAACGGTAGAGTAGAGTAACGACATAACCATAGGGAGTAAAATTAATATTGAACCAAGTGCAATAATTTTTATTAAAATTTAAATAGAAATTTGCACAATTCAATAGACTTTTTACAGACTCTAAGGAGATAGAATGAACACCGCAGAGATAAACCCCATTCCGCCACCACTAGCATTCAGCTGGGCTAAGGATAATGGCATAATAATTATACCTACAAAATCGGGATGCAAACTACTCTGCCGTTCTTCAGTAATGATCGATGCTTATTTAGAAGGCCGTCGGTTAGCGATTGAACCCACAGAATTCAGTCTGATAAGCGATAAAGAATTCGAAACTTGCTTACTACGCGTCTATCAACAAGACTCTATGCAAGCACGACAAATTATGGAAGATATGGGTAATGAGCTAAATTTTTATACATTGGCTGAAAAATTACCCAAAAATGATGATTTATTAGATACTTCAGATGAAGCCCCTATTATTAAATTAATCAATGCGATGCTTACAGAAGCCATTCAAGCAAAAGCCTCAGATATTCATATAGAACCCTTTCAAAATAATCTAATTATCCGTTTTCGAATTGATGGTGTATTAAAAAAAATTATTGAACCAGTGTCTCAATTAGCCTCTTTATTGGTTTCTCGTATCAAAGTCATGGCTCAATTAGATATCGCTGAAAAACGTTTACCTCAGGATGGTCGTATCGCATTACATATTGCTGGTAGAACACTAGACGTACGTATTTCTACATTACCTTCCAATCACGGTGAAAGGGTTGTAATGCGGTTACTTGATAAAAATAATATTAAATTAGACTTAAAATATTTAGGGCTAACAGCAAAAAATTATGATCTGATGATTAAATTAGTACAGCGGCCTCATGGTATCATTTTAATTACTGGCCCTACTGGTTCCGGTAAAAGTACTACTTTATATGCAGCTCTAAAGGAAATTGATTCAACAACCCACAACATAATGACCATAGAAGATCCTATAGAATTCGATTTAAATGGCATATCTCAAACTCAAGTTAATCCAAAAGTTGATATGACCTTCGCGAGAGGATTACGAGCGATACTACGACAGGATCCTGATGTGGTATTAATTGGCGAAATCCGTGATGTAGAAACAGCAAAAATAGCGGTACAAGCATCTTTAACCGGGCATTTAGTGTTATCTACTTTACATACCAATAGCACTGTTGGTGCTATCACTCGCTTGCATGATATGGGGATCGAACCTTTTATGCTATCAAGTTCATTACTGGCTATTATGTCACAACGGCTAGTACGGACACTCTGTTTATTTTGTCGAAAGCAGCATATATTAATACCAGAGAATATTAAATCACTGGGTGTTAATTATCATGGTATTTCATTTTCTGGCTATCAAGCAGTAGGCTGCCAAAAGTGTAATTTTAGTGGTTATCAAGGCAGAATTGGAATTCATGAATTATCTATAATAGATGATGAAGTACGGGAAGCCATTTATCATGGAAGAGGAGAAGTTGAATTAAAAAAATTAGTTAAGAATAAAACTCTCAGCATTCAGTATGACGCGTTAGAAAAAATTATTGCTGGTATCACCAGTATTGAAGAAGTACTCAGGATCATCAAGGAAGACATCAATGAATATCTTTAAATATTATGCAACTGACAAATCTGGTAATAAATACAAGGGAAGTATAGAAGCTGAGACAGCCAGACAAGCTCGCCACCTGTTACGTAAACAAGGCATGTTATTATTAAGTATTAAAAAAAATAATAGCCGTTTCTTATATCCCACCCTATTTATACGTCAGATAAACTATACTGATTTAGCGTTTATCACTCGACAATTAGCGGTACTCATCACCGCTTCTATACCTATTGAAGAAGCATTACGAACAATATCAAAACAAAGTGAAAAAAAATACTGATTGTACTGCTAGACAAAATAAGAAATAAGATCATTGCAGGATATTCTTTTTCCCATGCAATCGCATCATATCCGCAAACGTTTAATCCAACTTACCAGGCAATGGTTTTAGCTGGAGAAAAATCAGGTCACTTAGGAAGTGTACTTAACCGTTTATCTGATCATATTGAACAATCACAAAAGATAAAAAATAAAATAACACATGCATTGATCTACCCTTGTCTACTTATTACGGTTTCCATTGCTATTATTGCTATTTTACTTACTTTCGTCATGCCGCAAGTTATCGAACAATTTGTCTATATGAAAAAAACTCTGCCGCTAGCAACCCGTGTTCTAATCACGATAAATAATAAAATACACGATTATGGCTTCATTTTTATTTTGATCGTTATTAGCAATATTTTATTGTTACAAAAATTATTACAACGTCCATCATGGAAAATACAATGGCATCGTTATTATTTACGCTTGCCCTTATTAGGAAAGCTGAGCATAAAATTAAATACAGCACGTTATACTAGAACACTCTCCATACTTAATAGTAATGGTGTCCCATTGCTAACAGCGATGTCTATTAGCGCCTCAGTATCATCTAATATTTATGCAAGTAGACAGTTATCAAAATCTACAGAATTAATTCGCGAAGGTAATAGTCTTTCAGCAGTATTAAAAAAAAGTCAACTATTTTCACCTATAGTCATACATATGATTTCATCAGGTGAAAGTAGTGGTCAAATAAATAATATGTTAGAACGAGTGGCTAAGATACAAGAGAAAGAGTTTTCTCATCAAATAGAAATAATTATGACATTGTTCGAACCTTTATTAATAATTATTATGGCAGCATTGATATTATTTATTATTTTATCTATCTTACAGCCTATCATGGATCTTAATACGTTAATGGCTTAATTTTTTATCCATTAGATCTCTTGCGAAATTTCAAAGAGTGACATAAAGTCAAAATATCCTAAGATTTCCTTATTAAATATACATACTAATAAATGAGCATTTTTAAAACAACGAAAAATCCAGTTCACAGAATAGATTTCACAAGCGATCGATTTATAGGAAAAATATTATGTATATACCCCATCAAAAAGAAACAGGATTTACTTTATTAGAAATAATGGTTGTCATGGTAATATTGGGTTTATTAGCGGGTTTAACTATACCTAATTTGATGAGTAATAAAATAACAGCAGATTATCAAAAGGCGAGAAGTGATATTACCATTTTTGAAAACGCCTTAGACATGTATAAACTAGATAATCAATATTTCCCATCCAATGATCAGGGATTAACTGCACTGGTATTAAAACCGAAAGTGCCACCGTTTCCTAAAAATTATCGCCAGGACGGTTATATTCGCCGTTTACCTCGTGATTCTTGGGGGGAAAATTATCAAATTAGAAATCCAGGAAAGCATAATCTTATTGATGTTTTCTCATCAGGCCCCGATAGAATAATAGATACCAGTGATGATATTGGTAATTGGATCGTCACAACAGGTGAACGAGAGGAAAATTAATCATGCAGAAACAGCAAGGTTTTACATTGCTGGAAATAATACTCGTGATAACATTACTCGTGGGACTAACTTATTTCGCTTTAATGACGATGCCGAACCAAACAAATAATGTCGTCTTGGAAAGCCAGCGTCTAGTATCTGCTTTACAGTTTGTCATACAACGAAGTGAGTTAGAAAGACATATTTTTTCTTTACAGTTATCCCAGCATGAATGGAAATTGTTAACGCTTTGCAACTCTGACTGCAAAAATAAAAAAATAGTACAAAAAAGTGTAATTTGGCCAGAAAATTTCTGGATCCAGACGTATCAAAAACAATATCCATTACACAAAATATTACCGAATAATATACGTATGCAACTGTACATTGATAATAAAAAAATAAAAGTAAGTACTCATATGGATACCAATGTTAATCCGATAATTATTTTTTTCCTGGAGGCGAAAATAATATATTTACTATAGAACTGATCGATGAAGATACAAATACTACAATAACAATAAATTATGATAATAATAAAATTCTTTCCATGTAGAATGGATAATTAACGGGATGAAAAAAATCAGGGTATGACATTATTAGAAGTGATGGTTGCTTTAGTTATTTTTTCTATCGCAGGGCTAACGATTGTCACTGCTATCAGTGAAGAGCTACGAGGGCTTAACAGACTAGAAGAACGTATATATGCATCCTGGATCGCAGAAAATATATTGGTAGAAATAAAACTTAATAATTACCCGCCCAAATATATATGGAGTAGTGGAAATAATGAGCTAGCGGGTCAACAATGGTATTGGCGCTGGCGGGGTGGGGAATCAACCAATAAAGATCTTATTTTGGTTACTATAGAAATACGTAAAGAGATAACAAATTTACAACCAGACTTTATTTTAATAGGCTACGCGGTAAAAAGATGAAAAACACCTATTTATATGGTTTCACATTATTAGAAATGTTATTGGCAATGGCGATATTTTCCATAATGAATCTTACTGCGTATCAGGTTTTGCGAACCACATTCAAAAGTTCAGAAATATTTATACAAAAATCAACGAGATTAGTTAATATTCAACGAGCCATAGGATTTTTGGAGCGAGATATAACCCATGCGATCATCCTGCTGTCTGGATCAGATAATTTTTCCGTTAAGTCTGAAAAACTTTACAGTGGCGAGAACAGTATTGATTTAATACGGAATAATCGGTTTAACCCGGCTGGGCTATTCCCGCGTTCTAATCTTGAAAGAGTGAGGTATCGAATTAAAAATAATACATTAGAACGTGTAAGTTATCGTTATCCCGATAATTTATCAAATGACCAGCCAAATGTTACGACTATATTGCGCAATGTGCTGGATTTCCAGCTGAAATTTTATCATAGGAAGCAATGGATAGAAAAATGGGATCACCCAAGCATGATGCCTAAAGGCGTTGCAGTGATTTTGCAACTTGAAAATATGCATATCATCAGGAAAATGATGATACTAACAGCTCAGGAAGCGGTTCAATGAGACAGAGGGGTATTGCCTTACTAATTATATTATTTATTTTGCTTTTAATGAGTATACCAGCTATTAATATTAATCAGAATTGGTTACATATTTTTTTTATGACCGCCACTCTACAGGTTCAGCAACAAGATAAATGGATATTATTAGGTGCAGAAACCGTATTAAGAAAATTGTTAATTTCGGTAAAAAAAAATAGTAATATTCAACAATGGGTAAATAAAAAACAATATATTTATCTTGATAATGCAATTATTAGTGTTAACTTATTCAATGATAGTGCTTGTTTTAATATCAATGCTCTCTACAATTCCAATTTTGATGAGAGAATTCAAGAGTCTTATCATCCAGAAGAAGTTTTTAAAAATTTACTTATCTATAATGGTGTTCATCATCAGAAAGCAAATGAAATTATGTCATTAATATTAAACAGGAAGCGTTCAAATAATAGCAGGTTAAATAAAAAACAAAAACAGAGTAACAATAATAAAGTCAAGCTAGCTCCGGTGATAACAAATAGGTTGTTCCAAGATATCACGGAGTTACGCATGTTACCTTATATCGACAAATATATCTTTAATCGACTAAAAGGGATCCTTTGTGCACTACCTGATGATAAATTTAAATTTAATATCAATACATTAAATCCACTACATAGTCAATTATTGGTTTCATTTTTTCCTAAGATAATAGATAAAGCACGCGCATTAGAAATTATAAATATGAAACCTACATCAGGTTGGCATAATGTAGATGCATTTATCGACCATTTATTATTGAATAATAATGAACTCGCCAAGTTTAAAAAAAATATAACTACATTGTTAACGATAGAAGAAATTTATTTTCATGCCATTATGTGGATTGAAAAAAATGGCAATTACTTCCGTATGAAGAGTACATTTAAAGTTACATCACAAGGTGTTGAAGTAATACAACGGCAATATGGAATAAATGAGTAATTCGATGGAAAAAACAAAATAAATAATAACAGGAAAGTTGGTTATTCGCTTAGGTAAAAGTGAAGATAAACCTATTTATTGGAGCATCATCATACCTGAAAAAAAAGGAAATGATAAACACGGATGTTTTAAAAATATACACGAATTAATACAATTATCTAAATATGCACATTATCGAACTATGATATTAGCACCTGCTGATTGTATTATTTTTCGTCGTATTTCATTTGTAAGAAAAGTGAATATAAAGTCTATTCCTTATCTATTAGAAGAATTTATAGCCACTGATGCTGAACAATTACACATTATAAAATTACAGCAACAAGGAAAAGATTTTTTTATCGCAGCTATAGAGAAAAGTTTAATCCATCAATGGCTACAATGGTTAAAATCTGCTAAGCTTTCAGCTGATAGCCTAATTCCTGATATCCTCGCGTTACCTTCATTTGATGATGCTTGGACGGCAATAAAACTTGATCAGCAATGGCTAATCAGAAAAGATCAGGTATCGGGTTTTTTAATCAATTCATCTGACTTTAACCAACTGATTCCTCATGTTATTCATCCTAAAACTATTCATACTTTTAGTACACAAGAAAAAAGTGATATTCACTGGATATCTCATCCTTCTATCGAGCCGATACTTTTACTAGCAGAAAATGTAGATTCTGTAAAAATTAATTTTTTACAAGGTGAATTTATAGCTCATAGTAAAAAGAAAAAATATATCGACGAATTCTGTAGATTATCGTTGATAATTTTTATTTTTTTTGTGATTTTTTTCTCAAGACTGATTTTTGATGGTTATAAGAATAATCAACATGCAGAATATATTAACAATAAATCACTTGATTATTATAACATGATCAACCCAGTAGCGAATAATATTACCAATATCAATCTAGCTGATAAAAAATATCTTTCTGTTTTAAAAGAAAGATATCCGTGTTCTATTTTTATGCAGTTGATGGCAAAAATTAATTTACCTTTGTTAGCCGAACCCCTAGTAAATATTACTGAAATTGAATTCAATCAAGATGAAAAAAAATTAGGGGTTAGATTTAATCTTATAGATAAAGATATAATTAGTCAATTAGCTTCCCATTTTGGCAAAAACTTTAGCATTGAAGTGGATAACAGAAAAGGTAATAATTTTAATTTATCCCTTTTTAAGGAACAGTATGAAGAAAATAAAAAATTTGATTGATCAAGTTAATACATTATCTTTTAAAGTAAAATCACTGGTAGTATTATTTATCTTTTTATTAACGATAATGGTTCTTTATTATCTTTTATTATTGCCGGCATTAAAATATAAAGAACAAAGTATTTCTCAATTTACACAGGCAAATAATACTATGTTATCTATAGTTAGCTTGGGAAAAGAAATAATGATGCTCAAGTCAGTTTTACCTGAAGAAAATAACAATATAGAAGATATTAATGTTATCGTAAGACGTATAACTAATGATAGAAAAATATATTTTACACTTATCGATGAACAGGCTAACAATATTCATATAAGAATAAATAATGTGCTCTTAAACGAATTGTTAATGTTATTAATTGATCTGGAAATAATTTATGGTATTAGCGTGCATAAAATAAAAATAATTAAAAATATGAAACAAAACGACAATGTCCTGGTTAGCTCGCTTCTATTAACCAGATTTCATACAGGCAAATAATTTTTATGTGGTTCTATAAGGAAATCATGATGACTGAATACTATTTTTACGGATATTTTATTTTTTTTATTATTTTGGGTTCATGTGTTGGTAGCTTTTTAAATGTAATAATATATCGTACTCCTATTATTTTACGTAATAAATGGGATAAAGAAATAGGTCTGTTAAATGATAACACTCATGATCTCGATATAAAAAAATATAATTTATTTATTCCTTGTTCTTCATGCCCTCATTGTCAGAAAAAAATACCGCTAATCTATAATATTCCCATTTTAGGATGGTTATATCTCAGAGGAAAAAGTAAATGCTGTAATAATAAAATCAGTTTACATTATCCTATTGTAGAAATGTTAACCGCGATACTTACCGTTCTTATTATGATGAATTACAATGATGGATGGAGACAACTTGCCGCATTACTATTGACTTGGTCATTAGTTGTTCTCGCATTTATTGATTTAAACGAAAAGATATTACCCGATTGTATAACTCTACCTTTACTTTGGGGCGGTTTATTATTGAACCTGAATCATATGTTTAGTTCTTTACATTCCGCAGTCATCGGATCGGTTTTAGGCTATCTATTTTTTTGGTTGACCTATTGGTTTATGAAGATGTTAACAGGTAAAGAGACCATGGGATACGGTGATTTTAAATTAATGGCAGCATTAGGAGCCTGGTTCGGTTGGGAAGTTATTCCATTGTTGATATTTATTTCTTCTTCTTTAGGTATTATCTATTATATTACATTGCGATTATTCAAAAAAGAAATGAAACAATCCATTGCATTCGGCCCTTTCTTGGCAATATCTGGAGTGACATTTTTATTTTTTCAACAAAATTTAAATTATTTTTTATATTGATGAAATAGAGAGTCAAAAATTACAGACTGTTTAAAAATAATCCATTGATCTTAAGTTAGTGCTATCTTAAAAGATAAATTATTTTTTCTTAAAACTGCATGAATTAATCCATTATAAATTTAAGTTTTATCTTGGTAATTCTTAACTAGTTTATATTTTATAACTTTGTTTACAATACGTTTTTTAATTTTTTGATTTTTTATCAATTTTAGTGACTTAACTGTTGATCAGTTAAATATTTCTTTGGTTTCTTACCAACTTATTGTATTTTCTTATCAGTTAACTCGATTAATTTTTTCCGTTGATTGTCATTGCAGATACGTAGCTCAAGGCGATTGTCTAAAAAATGTTTAAAATAGCGAAAAATAGCTCAGATGACATTAGAGAATACGGGAAAAATATATTATGTTCTCCTCAGCTAAGCGGATAAATAAAATGGATAAGTTTCTTTTACCCCAAGAATTCGTACTATTGAAAAAGAGGGTAAAGAAGTGAAACTAAGAAATAAGGAGTCTGAGATTCTTACTTTGCTCTATGAAAATTATCCACATCCTGTTTCACGACAGCAAATAGAGCAGTCTATATGGGCGGGAAGCTATGTTACTGAAAATACGCTAACACAAACAATTAGCAATTTACGTAATGCCATTAATGATAAGAACCATGAAGTTATTATCACCATCCCTAAAAAAGGCTATTGCTTAACTCTAGAGCCGAAAACGATATATACCGAGGATTTAAAGATACCAGAAAGACCGACAGATCTCATCGAAAAATCGGAACGGGTACTCACTTTTAATACACTTTCTTTTTCTACATGGTTAATCGGTACTGGTATTTTTTTACTTGTTTTTTTATTGTCATTTCTATTATTTTTTGACAGAAATCAGATTAATGTTTTTCATTTTAAACCGCAAAACTTACCTATCACGATTAATTTAGATAAAGATATTGATGCTGAATTTTTACATACTTATAAGAAACCACCGTATCTATTATTAAAGAAAAATAGTGATAATAGTTATTTAGTCTGTAAACCCTATAAAGGTGGATTGACATGCCTAAGAAAATAATTTTCTTCTACCTCACTGCTATTGGTTCTGGCTGTCTGTTGGGCATATTTTTTGGTATCTTCCATGCTTATTACAATCCAATGTATCAACTAAGTGGATATTGGAAGAATAACTATTTTCTCTCCACGCAAAATGGCCAATATCATATTAATTCCCGTGTCAGCATTATGGGCCAAGTAATAAAATTTTCTTCTGATGTGTATGATGAACAAGCCATGCTTAAAGTAAGTAGAAATTTATTTTATCGTGTTGTTGATATCAAGAATAATACATTTGAAAGAGAAATTATTTCAATGACACCGAATGATATAGATGATGAGGTTCTTAATCTGTTACTAAAGAATCCTATTTTTATCAGCCGCCCTACATTCTATGTCTTAGATAATAAAACTATTTTATTAGAGTTGTCACAGAGTCATATATTAGCCAGTGTCAGATTACTAAAACGTAGTGACAGGGTCCCCTTCGCTGAATAGATTTCGAAACAACTTACCAGGCTAAACTATATTGACAATGATGACATTACAACGCATTGTTTAGTGATAGTATTCTTAGAACCTCAGTATGCTAACGCATCCTGATTTTTTGTAGCAGGAGGCCAATTTGACCCCGGATGTATCGCAAGCGCTTTCCTGGTTGGAAGCAAACCCTGAAGTATTACAAGGGATCCGTCGTGGTGTTGAACGGGAAACATTAAGAATTACTGCCGATGGGCACTTAGCAGAAACCACACATGCAGCATCTTTGGGTGCCGCATTGACGCATCGGTGGATCACCACTGATTTTGCTGAAGCCATGCTAGAGTTTATTACCCCCGTTGATACCGATATTGACCATCTGCTCATTTTTTTACGTGATCTTCATCGCTACACAGCACGTAAACTGGGTGATGAAAATATGTGGCCGTTGAGTATGCCCTGTTTTATCAAAGCGCAACAAAACATTAAACCTGCCACCTATGGTTCTTCAAATATAGGTCGTTTTAAAGCTTTGTATCGCGAGGGTTTGAAGAATCGTTATGGCGCTTTGATGCAAACCATCTCTGGCGTTCATTATAATTTCTCTTTACCGCTGATATTCTGGCAGAAAAGGGTCGGCATTGCCGATGAAAAAAGTGGTAAAGAAGAAATTTCAGCCGGTTATTTCCGTCTAATCCGTAACTATCATCGTTTCGGTTGGGTTATTCCCTATTTATTTGGTGCTTCACCCGCAATTTGTCCTTCATTCCTTGAAGGAAGAGAAACCTCATTGGCTTTTAAATATCAAAATGGCCTCTGCTATCTGCCATATGCCACCTCTTTGCGTTTAAGCGATTTAGGGTATAACAATAAATCACAAAGCAATCTGGTGGTTCTTTACAACGATCTAGTGAGTTATGTCGAGGGGTTAAAGCGTGCTATTAGTACACCTTCAGCAACATTCGCGGCTTTGGAGTTGCAAAAAAATACAGATTATCTGCAACTCAATACTAATGTGTTACAGATAGAAAATGAATTATACGCACCCATTCGGCCTAAAAGGGTCACCAGAACAGGCGAATCACCGTCCGATGCTTTGTTACACAGTGGTATTGAATACATTGAAGTGCGCTCATTAGATATCAATCCTTTCTCACCCATTGGGGTTGAAGCTGTGCAAATTCGTTTTCTCGATTTGTTTCTAATCTGGTGTGCGTTGGTCGATGTACCAGAAATGAGCGCTGATGAGTTGCTCGGTACGCGTAAAAATTGGAACAGAGTGATCCTAGAAGGACGTAAACCAGAGCAGACTGTTGATATGGGTTGTGCAGTAGAGCAACCGCTGAATGGAGTGGGTAAAATTTTGTTTGCCGATTTACGGCGCATCGCGAGAGTCTTGGATGGCAAGGATAATCAGGCGTATCAGCAGGTTTGTGATGAGTTGGTTGCGTATTTTGATAATCCGGATCTGACCTATTCTGCCCGCATTTTATGTAAACTACAGCAGAAAAAGCAAGAAAATAGAACAAGTAATCCAGGTCTAGATTTGGCAAAACACTATCGTAAAATGTTACAGAATGAACCACTTCAACTCCTTACCGAAAAGCAACTATCTGATGAGCATCATGCTTCGTTGCAAAGACAGCATGAACTAGAACAAGAAGATGAACTCGACTTTGAAAGATATCTTCTGCGCTATACGGATCGTTAAAAAAAGAAAGGCCACATACTTGTGGCCAAATGAACATCTCAATAACAAGGATGATAATAACGAATGCGTGTCTTGCACATACTATGACGTGCGTGAGGTAAAGAAGTTCCTCTAATCGAAAAAAAATGTTAGGTCAGCAACATAGGATCCAAATCACGTCGTCGCAGCACTCGCTGTGGTTTTGCAAAAGGTCTATTGCGCAAAAAATCCTTTTAGGCACTGCAACAACTATCATCCTGCTCGTGATGATGGTGTGCACCATGAACGTGTCCATGTTGCAGCTCCTGCTCAGACGCCTGACGAATGGCGAGCACTTCAACCTTGAAACTTAAATTTTGACCTGCCAGCATATGGTTACCATCGACCACCACATGTTCATCTTCCACTGTGGTGATTTCTACCGGAATCTGACCTTGATCGGTCTCCGCCAAAAAACGCATCCCCACCTCTAGATCCAGTCCTTCATCATCCATAAAAACTTTTTTCTCCACACGCTGAACCAGCTCTTCACTATAAGCACCATAAGCATCATATGCTTTGAGGTAGACATCAAAACGATCACCCACTTGATGACCTTCGAGCGCTTTTTCCAACCCGATAAGCAACGAGCCATGCCCGTGTAAATATTCCAATGGTTCGCTTAGAGTGGACTCATGAACTAGAACATCCTCTTCAGTACGGACCTGGTAAGCCAAGCTAACAACCAAATCTTTTTCTACTTTCATCAACATAAAATGACTCCTTTAACAATAGACTTCTTGCAAAACCGTAGTGAATGCTGCAAATTCAAGGCACCTAGAGCATAGGAACTACACGGTACAGGTGAATACATGAGGATTACGAGCACCAGGTAACGCAGAATTTGCAGCACGTATTTGCAAACACATAGTAGATTTTGCAAGAAGCCTAATAAAATTAGCGCATAGTGCGAGTAGGCGCGATCAAGGATCTTGGTTAAAACGGGTAACCACTAAGGGTAGTCACGTGGTGGTACTTTTATCGAAGGTTTATCCTTGTCAACTTCAGATTCAGTGATCCGGTAATGCAGAGGACTATTCTGCAAGGGCAGATCGGGCAACAGATCGTTCGAACTTTTCGCCATATGCTGATATAACTGACGATAGTCACGCGCCATATTATCGAGCAATTCAGCACTACGAGCGAAATGGCCGACCAGTTCTCGACGGTATGCTTCTAAATCTGATTTATTTTTGTCTAGTTCATTTTTCATCTTTTGTTGTTGACGCAGCTTGCTGTTGCCAAAGCGCATCACTACGGCACCAATTAACATTCCAGCGACTAACCCAATCAGCGTATACTCCCAAGTCATGGTAACTCCTTTGTTGATTTCGTTGCTCAGTAAAGTTTTTCAATAGACTTCTTGCAGGACCGTAGCAAATGCTGTGAAGTCAAGACACCTGAAGCGTAGCAACCGCAGTGTACATGCGAGTACATAAGGATTGCGAGCACCAGGTAGCACAGAATTAGCAGCACGTATTTGCAAATACGTAGTAGGTTTTGCAAGAAATCTAATTAATAATAGCCACTATAACCGCTAACCTTGTCTCAATGGAATCTTGATTGTTGATAAAAATACAACCAAATACTCTTACGTCACTTTACCAACATGCCTTGAGCATCGATGGTTTTCAGTCAGATGATATACAACACGTGGCTGTTACTCGTCTGGAAACTCTTTGTCAAGAGGTTATCCAACGCCAAGGTGTACCACAAGCGCCTGACACCTTGTATGGGCGTTTAGCTCGTTTGTTCGGTAAACAAAAATCTTCTTTGCTCAATCAACCTGTGCAAGGATTGTACATGTGGGGAGGAGTCGGTCGAGGAAAAACCTGGCTCATGGATCTGTTTTTCCGTAGCCTGCCTGGAGAACGTAAACTACGACTCCATTTTCACCGTTTTATGTTGCGGGTTCATCAGCAGCTTACCGAGTTTCAGGGGAATGAAAATCCGTTAGAAAAGGTAGCGGACGGATTTAAAGCCCAGACTGATGTGCTTTGTTTTGACGAATTTTTTGTTTCGGACATCACTGATGCCATGTTATTGGCAACGCTATTAGAAGCGCTCTTTGCCAGAGGGATCACTTTAGTCGCCACATCGAACATCCCACCGGATAATCTTTATCATAACGGTTTGCAGCGAGACCGGTTTTTACCCGCTATTGTGTTAATAAAACAATATTGTGAGGTCATGAATGTAGACGCTGGTGTTGATTATCGTCTACGTTCATTAACGTCGGCATCTTTATATTTGACACCCCTGAATCAGCAAACAGAACAAAAAATGATGCAGATTTTTATCAAACTAGCGGGGGCTGAGGGGAAAGCATCGTCCCTGTTGCAAATTAATCACCGACCAATGCATGTGATCCGTAGGGTCGAGGGAATATTAGCGGTTGATTTTTATGTTTTGTGTGAAGAAGCCCGTAGCTCTTCAGATTATGTTGTATTGTCACAACAGTATCACACAGTGTTATTACACAATGTTCCCTGTATGGTAGCTGCAGGAACAGCAGCAAATAATGAAAATCGTGCACGACGTTTTCTAGCACTGATTGATGAATTCTATGAACGTAAAGTGAAGCTTATTATCGCTGCACAAGTGCCAATGTACGAATTGTATCAAGGAGAACATCTCAAATTCGAATATCAGCGGTGCTTGTCACGTTTGCAAGAGATGCAAAGCGAAGAGTACCTCAAACTGCCACACATTCCCTGAATCCAGGATGCCGCCAACCCAATAGACTGCTTGAAAAACCTACTATGTGTTTGCAAATACTCGCTGCAAATTCTGCGTTACCTGGTGCTCGCAATCCTCATGTACTGTGTACCGTGCCGTTACTGCGCTCCAGGTGCCTTGACTTCACATAACGAACAACGGTTTTACAAGAAGTCTAATGTCAGTGTCCAATTTATGCTCTTATCTAGAAAAAAACAGTTCGATCTTTATGGTTAAGTTCTCTATAATCCCGCGACCCCGTGTTGCCAACAAAGTTTTTTTCCCAGAAACTTTACAGTAAACCTCTTGCGAAATCGTAGTTTGTTATGTAAACAAGATTAAAACACAGCGTACAATATTTAGTGACCGGTCATACCGTGTTAACCTGTGGAGAGATAGCGTGGTTACTGTATACAATAGACTTCTTGCAAAACCGTTGTTCGTTATGTGAAGTCAAGGCACCTGGAGCGCAGTAAGGTACATAAGGATTGCTAGCATTGCATAACGCCGAGTTCACACCACGCAGCAGGTTATGCAAGAGGTCTAATGAAGAGAGTAAATGAGTATGTTGAGTTGATTTCTAACGGTGTATCAGCAGGCATAACAGATTTCGAATACGCTCTTGGATTATTAGTAACAGTAGTTTGCTAAACCAGATAGTTCTGTGAACCTCAAATTTTTACACATCTGAGTGTTCACTAACATGTAACTTATTAATTGGGTAAGTGTTTAATGAAAACTTTTACAGCTAAGCCAGATACTCTTAACTGGTATGTTGTTGGTGCAGATAATAAGACTCTTGGTCGTCTCGTGAAACGGAGAACTGTCAGCAACAAGCATGATTTTGTTGACACAACTAACGTTGACGATGAGTGTGTCGTCGATGAAAGCAGCAACACTACACAGTCTTATCACTGGTATTTTGTTGATTCTAGTGGAAAAACGGTGGCTCGTATCGCAAAACCAGGCACTACAACAGACCAGGATGATTGGTCTGTTGTTAGTAAAAACGATAAAACCATCATTCACCTCACACACCCAAGAGCTGTAAAGCACGATTGGTCTGTCGTTGATGCGAATGGAGAGATTTTGGGCCGTTTGGTAGCTAAACCAGAAATTTTAGAACGTCACTGGTATGTTGTTGATGCTGCTGGTAAAACGTTGGGTCGTCTCGCAACTGAGCTGGCTCACCGCTTACGCGGGAAGCATAAAGCGGAATATACTCCACACGTTGATACTGGCGATTATATTGTCGTGCTAAACGCGGAGAAAATTACGGTAACGGGTAACAAACGCAAAGAAAAAATTTATTACCGTTACACCGGTTACGTCGGTGGTCTTAAACAAGCGACCTTTGAAGAAATGATTGCCCGCCACCCTGAGCGAGTGATTGAGATCGCGGTTAAAGGCATGTTACCGAAAGGGCCTTTGGGTCGTGAAATGTACCGTAAACTTAAAGTTTACGCAGGTAACGAGCACCAACACGCGGCACAACAACCGCAAGTTCTGAACATTTAATTGGGATTATAGTAATGGCTGAAAATCAATATTACGGCACTGGTCGTCGCAAAACTTCTTGCGCCCGCGTCTTTGCTAGACCGGGTAGCGGTAAGATCTCAATTAACCAACGTACTCTGGAGAACTACTTCGGTCGCGAAACAGCTCGTATGGTGGTGCGTCAACCGTTGAAACTTGTAGACATGGAAGAAAAATTTGACTTATACATCACGGTAAAAGGTGGTGGTATCTCAGGTCAAGCGGGGGCTATTCGTCATGGCATTACCCGTGCACTGATGAAATATGACGAATGTCTACGTGGTGCAATGCGTAGCGCCGGCTTCGTAACACGTGATTCACGTCAAGTTGAGCGTAAAAAAGTGGGTCTGCGCAAAGCACGCCGTCGCCCACAGTTTTCCAAGCGTTAATTTTTTACGGTATAAAGTTGATGCTAGAAACCCGGTATTTAATGCCGGGTTTTTTAGTCGTAATGAAATATTTTACCACCCCCACAAAACAAGCAAAATCTGGTAAACTACCGTTCGTTTGTGTGTTCATTTTCACCCTTTTTAGACTAACTTGGAGGTTTTTATGGCTGTCGCTGCCAACAAACGTTCGGTGATGACGTTGTTTTCCGGTTCGACCGACATTTCTAGCCATCAAGTACGTATCGTACTGGCGGAAAAAGGTGTTGGTATTCAAATTGAGGATGTCAACCTCGATAATCCGCCACAAGATTTGCGCGATCTCAATCCTTCTTGCACCGTTCCAACTTTGGTAGAACGAGACCTAACACTATATCCGTCCCTTAACATTCTGGAATACTTGGATGAGCGCTATCCGCATCCACCCCTGATGCCGGTTTATCCGATAGCCCGTGCCAGAAGTCGTTTGCTGATGCACGGTATAAAAAATGACTGGTATTCATTGCAAACTAAAATCGAACAGGCTAATACCCAGGAAGCAACGGCGGCACGTCAACAGTTGAGCGAAGCATTATTAGAAATTGCGCCAACGTTCAAAACATTTTCTTACTTTATGAGTCATGAATTCAGCTTGGTGGATTGCTTCCTGGCTCCATTGCTATGGCGTTTAAAGGTACTGGAAGTCGATAATTTACTAAACTGTAAAGAAAGTGCTAAAGAACTAAAAAGCTACATGAGCCGCGTTTTTGAGCGTGAAAGCTTTCTGGCCTCACTCACTGAACCTGAACGTGAAATGCGTCCAAAAGGTTAACCTGCTATGAAAATAACAAGCATGCGTCCACGCCGCCCTTACTTGTTGCGAGCGTTTTATGATTGGTTGGTTGACAATGAACTCACTCCCTATCTGCTGGTTGATACCATGCAACCTCATGTACAGATCCCCCAGGGGCAAGCTAGTGATAATGGACGAATTGTTTTGAATATTGGCACTGCAGCAGTAGGAAATTTAAAATTAGGTGATACCGAACTGAGTTTTCAGGCAAGCTTTAACCAGATCGCCTGCCATATCAAAATACCAATAAGAGCAGTATTGGCTATCTATGCCCAAGAAAATGGTGTGGGCACGGAATTCGAGCCAGAAGACGCATATAACACCGACGTAGAAGTAGCAGCGGCAACCCTGTCTGGTATTAACAGTGAAAGTTTAACAGCATCTCACAAATTAACACTGATTAATGGCGATAATACACCCAGAAAAATTGATGATAATTCGTCCGATGACGACGAGCCACCACGGGGGGGAGGACGCCCAGCATTACGAGTAATTAAATAGTCATCAGACAGAACCTGATCTGACAATATGTTTAATTCGAACAATAACTTTCCGGGAAACTGGGCGTCTTTCCTTTTTAATTGGTGGTAAATCTACTGCCTACCAAGCCTTGGCTCGTAACCTGGAGTCAAGGTGCACGGAGTTTGCCTAAGGCTAGTGCCAGAGCATCACTCATGGCGCTGTTACCTGTTGTTGAGTTATCTATTTTATTTTTAGTGGTATGTTTGCCAGGTAGATTATTACGATTAGCCTGGCGATTTTTATTGTCGTCACCGTTGCTGGCACCACGACGGGCGGACGTGTCCCCTGGCTGCTCATTCAAACGCATCGTCAAAGCGATGCGTTTACGTTGTATATCGATTTCCATCACCTTGACTTTGACAATATCACCAGTTTTGACCACTTTATGAGGATCATCAACAAATTTATCTGCCAATGAGGAAATGTGCACCAAACCATCTTGATGCACGCCAATATCCACAAAAGCACCAAAATTAGTCACGTTAGTAACAGTGCCTTCCAGGATCATCGCAGGATAGAGATCGTCAAGGGTTTCAACACCCTCCGTAAAGGTAGCCGTTTTAAACTCAGGGCGCGGATCACGACCTGGTTTCTCTAGTTCCCTCAGAATATCGGTAACAGTAGGTACGCCAAAACGCTCAGTGACAAAATCGCAAACATGTAGATTACGCAAGATGCGGGCATTACCCATTAGATCAGGCAACATCTGTTGAGTAACTGTCAAAATACGTTGTACTACTGGATACGTCTCCGGGTGTACTGTCGAAGCATCGAGCGGATTGTCGCCATGATTAATACGTAAAAAACCTGCACACTGCTCAAACGCTTTAGGTCCAAGACGAGCCACCGTCAGCAATTGCTGTCGATTACGAAAGCGACCATGCTCGTTACGCCAGTTGACAATATTCTGTGCCATGATCTTGCTCAGGCCCGCCACGCGGGTCAGGAGCGGTACCGATGCCGTATTCAGATCAACGCCCACAGCATTGACACAGTCTTCTACTACAGTATCCAGTTTTTTCGCCAGTTGGCTTTGGCTGACATCATGTTGATACTGACCGACACCGATGGATTTTGGATCGATTTTTACCAATTCAGCCAAGGGATCCTGCAAACGACGGGCAATAGAGACAGCACCACGGATAGCAACATCAAGATCGGGGAATTCTAGCGCTGCCAGTTCTGATGCTGAATACACCGAAGCACCTGCTTCGCTGACTATTACTTTTTGAGCAGTCACCGCCGCGTGGTCTTTTTGCAACCTATTGTAAAAACGCTCAGTCTCGCGCGAAGCGGTACCATTGCCAATGGCGACTAAGTCAACCTGATGTTTGATACACAAAGCCGCTACGCTGGCAGCGGCTTTTGCTGTTTGACCCGTATGCGGATAAACAGTATCGGTCGCCACCAATTTACCCGTGGCATCAACCACCGCTACTTTAACACCAGTACGTAGACCCGGATCCAGGCCCATAGTAGTTCGCATGCCGGCAGGCGCTGCCATCAGCAAATCTTGCATATTGCGGGCAAATACTTTGATAGCTTCCTCTTCAGCTTGCTCCCGTAACCTACTCATCAGCTCTGTTTCTAGGTGGAGCAATACTTTGATGCGCCAAGTCCAGTTAACAACCGTTTTGCGCCAGGCATCAGCCGGAGCATTATTCAGGCGCAGATCCAAATGATGGGTAATGATCCGCTCACCTTGGCTTTCTTGCACAGTACGACCAACCATATCTGTGGTAAATTGCGGATCAGCATCTAACGCCAGTTGCAGTACGCCTTCATTACGACCGCGGAACATTGCCAACGCACGGTGGGATGGCACTCCCGCAATAGGTTCATGGTGATCGAAATAATCACGGAATTTGGCGCCTTCCTGTTCCTTACCGGCTATTACTTTGGCGACCAAATGTGCATTTTTCCACAGATATTCCCGCACTTTTGCCAACAAACGGGCATCTTGGGCAAAACGCTCCATTAAAATATAACGTGCTCCCTCCAGCGCAGCTTTACTATCAACCACACCTTTATCAGCATCCACATAATCACTAGCGAGTTGCTCGGGGTTTTGTTGCGGATCATGCCACAAACTATCAGCCAGAGGCTCCAAGCCCGCCTCAATAGCGATTTGCCCACGGGTGCGACGTTTAGGTTTGTAGGGAAGATACAAGTCTTCCAACTCAGTTTTGCTGATCGAACCATTAATAGCCGTGACCAGTTGATCAGTGAGCTTACCTTGTTCACTAATAGATTTCAGGATGATCTGGCGGCGATCTTCTAATTCACGTAAATAGCTAAGACGGGTCTCCAACTGACGCAATTGGCTATCATCTAAACCATCAGTCGCTTCTTTACGGTAGCGCGCAATAAAAGGTACAGTATTACCTTCATCAAGCAACGCGATAGCGGAGATAACTTGCTCCGATCGAGCCTGTATTTCGTTCGCAATAATGCGTATCAAGGGTTCATTCATAATAATCATCTATCAATTTTAATCAACAAAATTCTTACAAAACAGTAAGTTACACCACGCAGTAAGTTATGCAAGAAGTCTAATGAAGAATAGAAAAAAAGACAAACCACCGTTATACGGCTTACCGAGACAAAATGCCAGTGGTATCATTGATGTTGTTATCGTTAATCTGTACACTCCCGCTCACAAAGTGCCACGTCCCTCGGCTTCACAGCATATACCCTTCGCCTTTCAAGTTACGGCGGCGTTGGCTGCTCGCACTCATCCCAGTCATGTACTACCTGTACACTCCTGGGATTCGATTGATTGCCGCCTTGCCGTAACTCGAAATTCATTGGGATAATCTTCGGTTCGAAAAGGTTTATTCAATAGACCTCTTCGGAAACTATAGCAGGCGCCATGTAACGTGATCACTTTTGTTAATAAATATTAATTAATATCAATATGTTATTTCTGATTTTCATAATCAACTGATACGGCGCCTGCTATAGCATTCATGTAGGAATGTTGTTAAAAATCTCCTGAACAAGGAGCCCCCATGAAATATGAACAAATAAAGGTATTGGAAGAGGAAAAATTTCGGCGCTTAACCGGAGTTAAACGCAGTACATTTGAAAAGATGATAAAGATATTGAATGAAGCAGATAAATGTAAGCAAGGGAAAGGAGGTCGGAAACCCAAGCTGGGTTTAGAAGATCGCTTATTAATGGCCCTTGAGTATCTACGGGAATATCGCACTTATTTTCATGTTAGCCGAAGCGATGGGGTGAGTGAGAGCACCTGCTATGAAACGATTAAATGGATAGAAAATACGCTAATAAAGCATCCTGATTTTGCACTCCCTGGACGCAAAGCTTTATTAAAAAGTGATAGGGAGTATGAGCTCGTTCTTATTGATGCCACAGAAACGCCGATTGAACGTCCCAAAAAAAACAAAAGCAGTTTTACTCAGGAAAAAAGAAACGACCCACCTTAAAAACCCAAGTGATCGTCGATAAAAAAAGCAAAGCAGTCATCTGTACAAGCTTTACTCATGGGAGGCGTCATGATTTTAGGTTGTTCAAAGAGTCTGGCGTGCGAATACATCCTGAAATCAAAACAGTGACAGATACAGGTTACCAAGGGCTTGGCAAGATCCATTCAAACTCGGCGTTGCCTAAGAAAAAGACAAAGAAAAATCCCTTAACAAAAGAAGATAAACGCAACAATCGTGAGTTATCAAGCCAGCGTGTATTAAACGAAAATGTCATTGGTATGATTAAACGATTTAAAATCGTATCAGATCGTTATCGAAACAGGCGAAAACGTTTTGGATTACGATTTAATCTGATTGCAGCAACTTATAACATGGAAATTAGATAAATCAGAGTTTCCGAAGAGGTCTAATGAATACCAAAAAACGCTTGTCTGTGGTGATGATCACCAAAAATGAAGCGCCCTTATTGATTGACTGTCTACTTTCCGTTGCTTGGGCCGATGAGATAGTGGTGCTCGATTCAGGCAGTCAGGATAATACCCTACTCTTAGCTCAACATCATGGTGCAAAGGTCTATACAAATACCGATTGGCAAGGTTTTGGCAAACAGAGGCAATTAGCACAGCAATACGCCACCAGTGACTATATTTTTATGATCGATGCTGATGAAAGAATGACCCCCGAATTAAAAATCGCCATCGAAACGGTGCTCACGACGGCCAATAACAACGCAGTTTATAGCTGTAGCCGACGTAACCTTTTTTTAGGGCGATTTATGCGCCATGGTGGTTGGTATCCCGACCAGGTTACCCGTTTATATCCTCGTCAACACTATCAGTATAATGATCACGCTGTGCATGAATCACTAAATTGTGATCCCGCCGAAGTAACACCTCTCAACGGTAATCTGCTGCATCTGACCTGTCGCGATTTTTGTACCTTTCAACGAAAGCAACTTAGTTATGCCGAGGCCTGGGCAGTTCAGCGTTATCAACAAGGCAAAAGCTGTCATTATCTCACCATTTTTGCTCATGCTATCGGCGCTTTTTGTCGAACATGGTTATTACAGGCAGGGTTTCTCGATGGTAAACAAGGTTTGTTACTCGCTTTCGTTAATGCACAATATACTTTTAATAAATACACCACCCTATGGTCATTACATGATCAACAAAAAAGAAAACAACAATAGACTTCTTTCAAAACTGTCACGGGTGGTGTGAAGTCAAAGCATTCGACACGCAGTAACTGCGCGGTACATGCCAGCACAAGAGATTTCGAACAGGTTCTAATAACAAACGAGCAATCATGACTACTCAAGCGATTTATCCTGGTACATTCGATCCCATCACCAATGGACACCTAGATTTAGTGACACGTGCCGCCACTCTATTCGAGAAGGTTATTGTGGCAATTGCTGTCAGTTCCACTAAGCAGCCGCTGTTTACTCTGGAAGAGCGTATTGCACTGGCAAAAGATGTCACTCGTACTCTTAAAAATGTCGAAGTTATTGATTTTAATGGATTAATGGTTAATTTTGCGCAAGAAAAAAAAGCCAATATCTTAATCCGTGGGCTACGTTCTGCTACAGATTTCGACTATGAATGCCAGCTAGCAAAGATGAATCGCCATTTGATGCCAGAGTTAGAAACCCTGTTCCTGTTGCCCTCGGAAAAATATTCATTCATCTCTTCAGCATTGGTAAAAGAAGTCGCCTTCCACGGTGGCGATATCGTTTCTTTTCTTCCTGCCTCCGTTACACAAGCCTTGTTAGCCAAGGTGGCGCGTTAATAGACTTCTTGCGAAACCTACCTATGTGTTTGTAAATACGTGCTGCAAATTCTGTGTTACCTGGTGCTCGCAATCCTCATGTACTCGCATATACCGCGCAGTGACTGCGCGCCAGGTGCCTTGACTTCGTAGCATTCACCACGGTTTTGCAAGAAATCTAATGCTGGCAGTGACGACAAAAAAAGGTGCTGCGTTGCCCCTGTTTCGCTATTTCAATGACATGTGCACACTGATGACAATGTTCGCCCGCACGACCATAAACCTGTAACTGTTGGGCAAAATAGCCCGGTTTGCCGTCCGATTGTAAAAAATCACGTAACGTGGTTCCCCCTTGCTCGATGGAACCGAGTAACACCGCCTTGATAGTGCTTACCAATAGACTGCTTTCGCTTTTCGTTAATGAACCTGCCGGACGTTCAGGTAAAATCCCAGCAAAAAATAACGATTCACTGGCGTAAATATTGCCCACACCCACCACAATTTTATTGTTCATCAACCAGGGCTTAATCAGCGTACGTTTACCTCGAGACTTTTCAAATAGATAGTGCTCGTTAAATTCTGTGGTCAAAGGCTCTACCCCTAACTGTGCGAAAACACGGCAGCTAGCGAGATTTTCAGCCCATAACCAGGCACCAAAACGGCGTGGATCGTTATAGCGCAATATTTTGCCATTACTTATCACCAAATCAATGTGATCATGCTTTTCGGCCGCCGTCCCCTGTGGTAGCACGCGCAGGCGACCGGACATACCAAGATGAATAATAATCCAGCCCGCTGGCAGTTCGAGCAGCAGATATTTGGCACGACGCTGTACACTTAAGACTATTTGATCAGTCAGCCTGAGGATCTCATCGGAAATCGGCCAACGTAGACGGGGGTCCCTGATTATTGCACACAGGATTGTTTGGCCGACAAGATACGGCTCTATCCCGCGGCGACTGGTTTCAACTTCAGGTAATTCCGGCATGTCAATTCTGCTCTCTTGCCCACAGGTATAACGATAGATAAATCTCTCGTAGTCTAAATAACGATCACTGTTGATCCTGCATTTCTGGCAGCTATAAAAAGACAAATAGCAATAATTATGCCAGCTCTCCTCTAACCAACGGAACAAAACGCACCATTTCTATCAGCTCAATAGAAAATTTATTGTGGCGCTTAACCACTTTTTTTAACGTTTGATTTTTCTCTCCGACCGGTAGTACTAATATCCCCTCTTCATCCAATTGCTGTAATAACAGGGGTGGAATTTCTGGCGGCGCCGCGGTGACAATGATGGCATCAAAGGGTGCACGCGATGCCCACCCTTGCCAGCCATCACCGTGGCGGGTAGAAACATTGTGCAGATCCAATAGTTTAAGCCGACGTTTCGCTTGCCATTGTAACCCTTTGATACGTTCAACCGAGCAGACATGTTCCACCAAATGCGCCAGAATTGCTGTCTGATAACCAGAGCCCGTGCCAATTTCCAATACCCGTGAAGTTTTGGTTAACTGTAGCAATTCTGTCATAAGCGCCACCATATAAGGTTGCGAGATCGTTTGTCCTGAGCCTATTGGTAACGCTATATTTTCATAAACCTTGTGGGCAAGCGCTTCATCGACAAAATGTTCACGTGGTACTGCTTCGATAACTTGTAATAAGCTTTCATCGCGGATACCTTGTTGGCGCAGTTGCATGAGCAAAGTCCGCATATTTTTTATCATTCCATTTACTATCCTTCGATCAACAAGAGGCAATCAACAGGGCAATAGCTTCACAGGCGATACCTTCCTCACGTCCGATAAAACCCAGTTTTTCTGTGGTCGTGGCCTTAATACTAATATCATCCTTATGGCATTGCAGAACCTTCGCGAGATTATCCCGCATCTGCGGAATATAAGGTGCCATTTTAGGTGCTTGTGCAATAATGGTGGCATCAATATTAGCCAGACGATAACCTTTTTCACTAACACGATCGTAAGCTTTACGTAGTAAAACAGAGCTATCGATATCTTTTAACAAGGGATCAGTATCAGGAAATAATTGACCGATATCCCCGAGAGCAGCAGCGCCGAGTAATGCATCAATAACAGCGTGCAATAATACGTCACCGTCAGAATGCGCCAATAAGCCCTGTTTATAAGGAATAGCGACAGCGCCAATCATCAACGGCTTCTTACCGCCAAATTTATGTACATCAAAACCCTGTCCTACCCGTATCATTTTTACTCCTGATGATCTCTATAGGTTAAATAAAATTCGGCCAAGGCCAGATCTTCTGGGTATGTCACCTTAATATTATCAGATCGACCATTGATTAATTGTGGATAATAGCCACAATATTCCAGCGCAGCAGCCTCATCCGTTATCTCTGCTTTTTCATCGATAGCACGTGATAAGCAGGTTTTCAACAATTCAAACGGGAAAAACTGCGGCGTGAGAGCATGCCAAAGCTGTTGCCGCTCTACGGTGTGAGCGATGGTCGCCCTAGCCGCAACAGGCGCTATAGCCCGTTTCATGGTGTCGCGTACCGGTGTTGCTAATATGCCCCCGATCTTGCTGTGCCCAATAATGTTCAACAAAAGATCCAAATCGTCACCATGCAAACAAGGACGCGCGGCATCGTGGACAAGAACCCACATGGATTTCTTTGCGTTTTTTTCTACATGTCGTAACGCCGCCATCACCGAATCAGCACGCTGATCACCACCGTGAACTACGCTGATTTTGGCATTACCTGCAATCGGTAAAGAGTGAAATCGATCATCCTGCCGGTTAAGCACCACAATAATACGTTGCACAATCGGATGATACAGCAGGATCTCAATCGCATGTTCAAGTATCGTTTTACCTCTAAGCATTAGATATTGCTTAGGACAGGCAGTTTGCATACGACTGCCAATTCCGGCAGCGGGCAGTACAGCAATCACTTCAGAAAGAGAATTCATCTTTTATTATCTTGTTTTACCTTATTCCTTGATTGTTCAGGAACCAGACGATAAAAACTTTCATTGGGTTTAATCATTCCCAATTCATTGCGCGCACGTTCTTCGATCGCCTCTCGACCAATATTTAAATCACCGATTTCCGCAAACAGCTGATCGTTACGCACTTTAAGTTTATGGTTATCGCTCTCTTGCGCCATAACATAATTTCTGACACGGATAAAATCGTGAACACCGTTCTTGCCCAGCCATAGTGAATATTGTAGCCAGCCAAGCAAAATTAATAATAGCAGCGTAAGCTTTCCCATCTTCGCCCCCTAAAAACCGAGCAATCATCCCACAAGTTTTTCTCGGACTCCACTCTGAGAGCGAAATCCCCTCGAAAATGCAGATTAAGAACGATTTTGAGCAAAAAATCCATATAATTAGTCGAAATAGCGGATAAAACCCAATGACAAAAAAATGGATAAATAAGCTGTATCAAAGGTAGTAAAATCGAAGGGTGGTCAAAGAATAAACTGCGCTTTTTCGCCCATTCTCTCCTCGTCTTAGCGGCCGCTCAAGAGATTCGGAACAGGCTCTAACACATTAATAAATTTGGCGGTTAGGTTGGCCGGCTTTTAATAAACCCTGTTGATCCGCATTATTACAGGTAGTAAAGCCGCCCGCGGTGACCAGCCCCTGTGGATTGAAGGCAACATAAAAAGGTGTAGATTCACCCTCTTTCTGTAACACGTAATCAAAGCATGTCCCACTGCCATTGCGGATGGTTTGACTCTGTCTAGGCTGACCACCTACCTGTAAAACATGTTGTTTGGTTGCACCCACTTTTGACGCCTCAGTCACCAGAGGTTCACTACCAAAATTTTTAATCAGTGAGAAACCAGTACAACCGACCAATGTGACGACACCGCAAACGATCATGACTTTCTTCATATGTAATCCAGATATATTTAGTAGACTTCTTGCAAAACCGTAACGAGTGGTGTGAAATCAAGGCGCCCGGCGCGCAATAACTGCACGGCACAACAAGTACATGCACCGCGTACACCGCATTTACATCACGCAGTAGGCTATACAGAAGTCGAGTTAAAAAAACAAACCTTCCAGCCTCTCTAACTATAGAATAAGAAAATGGATACTAACATTATTTAATGATTTTCGTTGACCGCTTATTAATTTCTTTTCACGTTTTTTTGTAACCTGTTCCAAATCTTTTTCGTTGTGCTCTGACGAGGAAAAAATGAGCGAAAAAGCACAGTTTACTCTTTGTATACAATAAGAAAGGGAGTCAATGAACATTTTGAGCGCGTTTTTGAAGAATTACTTGACCAAAACACGGCACGCACAAGAAATTTCGAATAGGTTCTTATAATACGGAGCAAGTATTGATGCAAAATTCAGCAAATTTAGCAATAATTTGCGATTTTTTAGACCAACAGCACGTATTGACCCTGTGTGCTAGTCAGGCTGCCGATATGTGGTGTGCCAACTGTTTTTACCTCTTTGATCAACAGGACATGAGGTTATATCTGATGACAGAACCGACCACTCGCCACGCCGAATTAATGCAACTCAATCCACGGGTGGTTGGTACCATTGCCAACCAACCCGATGACCCGAGATTGATTAAAGGTATCCAATATCGTGGTGATATTGCCGTGTTAACCAGTGAAGATAAACACATCCGCAAACGTTATTGTCAACGTTTCCCAGTAGCAAAAACGGCTGTAACACCCCTCTGGCAACTTCGTCTGTTAGAAATAAAAATGACAAATAATGAGCTGGGCTTTGCTAAAAAATTGTTCTGGGCTCGCTAAAGAGCCGGTTCCAACTCTTTTTCGTTGTGCTCAGACGAGGAAAAAATGGGCGAAAAAGCGCGGTTTATTCTTTGTCAACAAAAGGGAGTCAATGAGCATTTGGAGCCCGTTTTTGACGAATTACTTGACCAAAACACGACGAGCACAAGAGATTTCGGACAGGTTCTAAAAGCTGAAAGCCACTTACTGGCTTTCAGCATCACACAGCTATGTTATTTTTCCTCTATCTTATCGACATTATCGCTTTTCTTGCTGAAATGACGGCGGATCACCACGAAGAACACTGGCACAAAGAAGATCGCCAATACCGTTGCGCTAACCATACCACCCATCACGCCAGTACCCACTGCATTTTGTGCACCAGAACCGGCACCACTGCTGACAACCAACGGCATAACACCAAGTATAAAAGCCAAAGAAGTCATAAGAATCGGCCGGAGGCGTATGCGAACAGCTTCAAGGGTCGATTCAACCAGACCTTTGCCTTCTTTTTCCATCAATTCTTTGGCAAATTCAACTATCAAGATAGCATTTTTGGCAGATAACCCAATAGTCGTTAGTAAACCAACCTGAAAGTAAACATCGTTGTCTAATCCACGTAAAGCAGTGGCCAGCAATGTACCAATAATCCCTACCGGTACTGCTAACATCACTGAAAACGGAATCGACCAGCTTTCATACAGTGCAGCCAGACAGAGAAATACCACAACCAGAGAAACAGCGTACAGCACGGGGGCTTGACTACCCGATAGTTGCTCCTGATAGGACATCCCACTCCATTCATAACCTATACCAGCGGGGAGCTTTGCTGCTAACTCCTGCATCAGATCCATCGCTTCACCGCTACTTTTACCCGGCGCGGCTTCCCCTAAAATCTGCATCGATGGTCGAGTATTATAGCGTTCCAGTCGTGGAGATCCGTATTCCCACTTTGTACTTGAAAAGGCAGAGAACGGCACCATTTTGCCTGCGCTATTCCGCACGTACCACTTATCGATATCGCTTGGTAACATACGAAATGGCGCATCGGCCTGAACGAAAATTCTCTTGATTCGACCACGGTCAATAAAATCGTTCACATAACTGCCACCTAAAGCAGACTCGAGAGTGGTATTAATATCCGAGATACTAATGCCAAGCGCCTGAGCTTTCTCCTGATCCACCTTAATTTTGAACTGGGGTGTATCTTCCAAACCATTCGGTCTGACAGCCACCAACACATCAGGATGTTGTGCTGCCATAGCTAATAACTGATTACGTGCTTCCGTCAGTTTTTGATGCCCCAAATTCCCTTGATCAATCAGCTGAAAATCGAAACCTGTCGCGGTACCTAGTTCGACAATAGCAGGGATGTTAAAGGCGAATACCAAGCCATCTTTAATACCTGCAAAAGCCTGAGCGGCACGATTGACAACCGCATGAACTGTATTTTCTTTTCCTGGACGTTCATCCCGATCTTTCAAACTGATAAATGCCAAACCCACATTTTGGCCCTGCCCACTGGAACCAAAACCGTTAATCGTAAGAACTGAGTCAACGGCATTTTGAGCCAGGTAATAATCAGTGACTTGTTCAAGTACTTTCTCAGTACGTTGTTGTGTCGCTCCCGCGGGGAGTTGAGCCAGAGTCAATAATACCCCCTGGTCTTCTTCTGGTAGAAAAGAGGCTGGCAAACGCAACAGCAGCACGACAATACCCATGATAATAAACAGATAAATCACTAAATAACGGCCGGTACCACGCAGAATATGACTCACACTATCACTGTAATGTTGCGTGCTTTTGGCAAATAGACGATTAAACCAGCCGAAAAAACCACGTTCTACGCCGTGGCTACCTTTAGCGAGAGGCTTGAGCATGGTTGCACATAAAGCGGGAGTCAGGATAAGCGCCACTAAGACCGATAGCATCATGGCAGAAACGATAGTAATCGAAAATTGCCGATAAATTGCACCGGTAGAACCGTCGAAAAAGGCCATAGGGACAAATACCGCAGACAAAACCAGTGCAATTCCCACCAAAGCGCCTTGGATCTGCCCCATCGCTTTTTTGGTTGCGGCTCTTGGTGACAATCCTTCCTCTTGCATAACGCGTTCGACGTTCTCTACCACGACGATGGCATCATCGACCAACAAGCCAATAGCCAGCACAACACCAAACATCGTGAGCGTATTTATCGAGTAGCCGAATGAATAAAGGATAGCGAAAGTGCCCAGCAATACCACCGGAACCGCAATAGTTGGGATCAAGGTTGCTCGAAAGTTTTGTAAAAATAGGTACATTACCAAGAAAACAAGGATAATGGCCTCAACCAGTGTTCTTACCACTTCATTAATGGAAGCTTTCACAAATGGCGTGGTGTCATACGGATGAACTACTTTCAAACCCTGTGGAAAAAATTGCTGCAATTTGTCTAATTCTGCTCTTACTGCCGCGGCGGTCTTCAAAGCGTTAGCCCCGGTCGCTAATTTAATACCGAGACTTGCCGCCGGTTTGCCGTTATAACGTACAATCACATTATAGTTTTCAGAGCCCAGTTCCACGGTAGCGACATCTTCTAAGCGTACTTGTGAACCATCAGTATTCACTTTCAATAAGATCCGGCCAAACTCTTTTGCTGAAGTCAAACGGGTTTGAGCGATAATTGAAGAGTTAAGTTGTTGACCCGGTACTGCCGGAGTACCGCCGAGCTGCCCCGCAGCAACCTGGCTATTTTGTACTCGAATGGCATTAATCACCTCCACGGAGGTGAGTTTAAACCTGTTTAATTTATCCGGATCCAGCCAGATACGCATTGCGTTCTGTGCGCCGAAAAGAGGCGCATCACCCACACCCGATATTCGACTGATAGGATCCCTAATATTAGTCGCTATGTAGTCAGCAATATCTTCTTGCCGCATGGAACCATCTTCAGAAACAAAGCTAGGAAACATTAAGTAAGTATCGTTAGATTTTTCGACGCTGACACCTTGCTGCTGTACTTGATGTGGTAACAGCGGGATAGCCAGCTGTAATTTGTTCTGGACTTGTACCTGTGCGATATCTGGATCGGTGCCCGGTTTAAATGTCAGGAGGATTTCTACGTTGCCTGAATAGTCACTACTAGAAGATAAATACAGCAGATTATCGATACCATTCATATTCTGTTCGATAATTTGTGTCACTGTACTTTGCACCGTGGCTGCATCGGCACCCAAATAATTGGTCGATATTGCAATAGAAGGTGGTGCAATAGTTGGGTACTGCGCTACTGGCAATTTCATTATCGCAAACCCACCCACCAACATAATCATGATGGCGATAACCCAGGCAAAAATGGGACGATCTATAAAGAAATTAGTCATGAACTGGCGGCTCCTATTGAAATTTCTGTCACCTGTCTTTTATTCACTGGCGTTAGGAACCGCTGTGGCTGCTGAATTATTAACTTCTTGTGCTTTGACTGCAACACCGGGTTTAATTTTCTGTAAACCCGTTACAATGACACGGTCGCCCGGCTGCAATCCGGCAGTAACCAACCACTTATCACCAATAGCCTGTGCTGTTGTCAGCTCACGCAACTCTACTTTGTCATCTTTATTTACCACCATTGCGGTTGCGTCACCACGTGGATTACGGGTGATACCCTGTTGTGGTACTAGCAAGGCATCAGCTCTTACGCCTTCATCCAAGCGTGCTCGGACAAACATCCCTGGCAACAGGGAGCCATCATGATTGGGGAAAACAGCGCGCAGCGTAATGGAGCCGGTACTTTCATCGACGGTAACATCAGAAAATTTCAGGGTACCCGTTAGCGGATGTTCCCTACCATTTTCCAATAACAGATGTACCTTGGCTTTACCATTTTCCTGTTTCAACACGCCGTTCGCTAACTCTTTTTTCAAACGCAAAAAGTCATCACTCGATTGTGTGACGTCCACATACATGGGATCAAGTTGCTGAATGGTTGTCAAAGCGGTGGCCTGCCCATTGGTCACTAATGCTCCCTTTGTAACAGATGACTTTCCACTACGCCCAGTAATAGGTGAAATCACTTTGGTATAAGCTAAATTGATGCGTGCAGTTTCCAGACTCGCCTTGGCACCGAGCACCGCCGCATTAGCCTGCAGCAGGGAAGAAGATGCCTGATCGTACTCTTGCTTACTGATATAATTTGTGCCCAACAGGGGCTTATAGCGATTCACCGTCAAACGCGCGATTTCAGCAGCGGCCTGTGCTTTGGTCAAATCACCTTTGGCACTGTTATAAGCAGCATGATAAACCGCAGGATCGATCTGATACAACGAAGTACCAGCGGCAACCTCGCTGCCTTCGACATAGTTACGTTTCAGGATGATACCGCTCACTTGAGGGCGGACTTCAGCTACAAGGGATGGTAATGTACGACCAGGAAGCTCGGTAGTCATTTTGATGTCTTGTGCTTGTACAGTCACGATACCGACTTCAGGTACCGGTGGTACAGAGGTACTTTGTGAAGTCTCTTTATCATTACATCCTATAAGTACCAAGCCACTAACCAGTATCAGAACTGCAACCGGAGGTATTGTTTTTCTTGTTCTACTCATATAAGCCTCAAGTATCCGATCTGTTATCTATCAATAGACCTTTTGCAAAACCTACCACACGCTGTAAATCCTATGTTACCTGGTACTCGCAATCCCCATATACTCTCGGTACCCCCTGCGGTTGCTACACGCCAAGGCGCCTTGACTTCGCATAACGAACGGCGGTTTTGCAAGAAACCTAATGGATAGCCAGTTTTAAAAATCCACGGCGCCATGAAGCATAGAATACTTTAGCAATTATCAGTGTGTAAAATTAAAACTCTGCTTAATATTATCGGACACTACTATAGCTTCTAGGAACCTGTTCGGAATCTTTTGTGCTCGCTGTTCTTTGGTCAAGTAATTCGTCAAAAACGAGCTAAAAATGCTCATTGACTCCCTTTTTGTGTCAAAGAACAAACTGCACTGTTTCGCCCATTTTCTCCTCGTCTGAGCACAGCGAAAAAGATTTGGAACAGGCTCTAATGGCCAGCATCATACCTACTCAGACTATTTGCTCAATTATAGAATGAGAATGCTGTCTATCCAGTTTTTCTTGACAATCTCGCCGCACAATGGTCAGAGCAGCTAACGCTGTTTCCGGTGCTATTTCGTTACATTCCAGCAAATAGATCAGATCTACCGCCAATTGTATTTCTGGAGAAGCCCGCTCTACCGACTCAGGTGAAGCCTGTTCTATTAACATAAAAGCCAACATTAATTTTATTAGTTTGCGGTATACAAATGTCGAACAAAGAAGCGAAGGCACTGCCAATGTTCAATGTAACCGTTATTATAGGTAATAACGTACAGCAGTAACGTGAATCATTAAACAAATGTGATAAATGTTCAAAACTCATTTTCTTGTTCCTCAATATTTTTTTCAATGTGAAGCAATGCTTGACGACAACATGCCAACCTACCTTCTATCACATCTAGTTCTTTCCGTATCCGCTGCTGTTCTGAAGAGTGGATCTGTTGAGCTAATTGATTTTCTTTATCCTCTATCATTGCTATTAAACGACGCTCATACCCCTGATGTTCAGCCAATTTATCGTAAGGATTTTGCGTCATTGTCTGTGGTAACAGATTTTTTTTTAGCTGTATTTGCGTCGCCAATTCACTCTGTAATGCTGCAACCTGTGCAACCAGTTTTTCCGCTAGGAACGTCACCTGTGGTAAACGATTTTCTGCCACAACCTGTTTCAGTTGAATGAGATTGCTACGCATTTCTAGCAAGTAATCTCGCAAACGGGTACCATGACGACTAAACAAACCGTGGTCGAAACGCGTTTGTGGAACAGGAACACTGCCCTGTGGATCAATTCTTTCCGATAGGGTTTCAATTTGGCTGGTCAGCACTTGTAATAGTTCTTCTGTTTTCATTGATGTTCGCCTTTTGGGAGGTTACAGCTTTATAAAAAATCTACGGTATAACACATTTTTATCAGGTACAAATTATGACCATAATCGCACCAACCTTAGAACAGCAAATTGAATTCATTAAAGAAAATATTAAAACTGTCCCCCATTATCCAAAGTTTGGCGTATTTTTCCGCGACATTACCAGTCTGTTGGCTAATGCAAAGGCTTACGCTGCTAGTATTGACCTATTAGTCAAACATTATCAGGAAGCTAACATCACTAAGGTTGTAGGTACTGAGGCTCGTGGTTTTTTATTTGGTGCGCCGGTTGCACTCTCTCTAGGCGTGGGTTTTATTCCGGTCCGTAAAGCGGGTAAGCTGCCACGTGAAACTCTCTGTGAAAGCTATAGCCTGGAATATGGCACTGATAGGCTGGAGATCCACCGTGACAGTATCAAATCTGGAGATAAAGTGCTGGTCATTGACGATCTGTTAGCAACGGGCGGCACTGTCGCAGCCACAGTAAAATTGATTCGTCAACTAGGTGGTAAAGTGGATGATGCGGCTTTTATCATTCATTTACCCGAATTGGGTGGCAAAGAGCGCTTAGAACAACAGAATGTTAATTGCTATAGCTTGGTTTCGTTCATCTGATGGTTAATCTGTAAACCTCGAATTTTCACGGCACTAGGTTCTTCAGATTGCAGGCCGTAGCGGCTAAATACCCATCACTTGTTGGCTGATTGATTCTTTATTATAGTTATTGACGTCTTTTTAGCCGATTAAACTAGGCCGTGCTTTACAAGTCACTCTGCACTGTTTATAGTGCCCCCCGTTCGTTGTGGAGGGGTGGCCGAGTGGCTGAAGGCAACGGTCTTGAAAACCGTCGACGGGCAACCGTTCGTGAGTTCGAATCTCACCTCCTCCGCCAAAAAAAACACTTCTCAGCGCTTCTGCTAAAATTTCAAATTCTAACGTGGTAGATCCTTGCAAAACCTGCTAAACGCGCTCAACATGCTCATTGACTCCCTTTTTGTATACAAAGAACAAACTGCGCTTTTTCCTCGTCTGAGCGTCGCTCAAGAAAATTTGGAACAGGTTCTAACACTACGGTTGCTGCACACCAGGCACCTTAACTTCGTATGACGAACTTACGGTTTTGCAAGAGGTTTAATCAGAAAGTCAGGTAAAATAAATGCAAAACAGCTGCCCACACCAATTTCACTTGTAATATCCAGGTTGCTATCATGATGGTGCAACGCGTGTTTAACAATGGCCAACCCCAGCCCACTACCTCCAGTGTTCCGCGAACGTGCTTTGTCTACCCGATAAAAACGTTCAGTCAATCGTGGGAGGTGTTCCACGGCAATCCCCTGCCCATTATCACTCACCTGAAACTGTGCGCCTTGCGGCACGCGTTGCCAGGAAACCTCAATTCTGGTTCCGGGGGCTGTATGGTCAATTGCGTTATAAACTAGGTTGGAAACTGCGCTACGTAGCTGATCTTCATTACCAAAAACGTTAAGCTGTCTATCAATAGTGAAGATGATTTGATGACGTCCATTACTGAGTGTTTCAACTTCATGCTGTAATATTTGCAGCATCATTGTCATATCCACCCGCTCATTGATGTCAGTGTTGGGTGCTGTCTCGATCCGTGACAAAGTTAATAATTGCTTGACCAAAATTTCCATCCGTTTGGTTTGTTCTTCCATGGTTGTTAATACCTTATCTCGTAAAGCATTCTCTAATTCCTGATCTCGTATCATTTCGAGGTAACCTCGCAGTACCGTCAATGGTGTGCGCAGTTCATGGCTAACATTGGCAAAAAATTTACGTCTGGTGCTTTCCAGCTGGATCATCTGGGTGACGTCACGAGCGACCAACAGCAATTGCCCTGCAGAATATGGCATGACACGACATTCTACGTAATGGCCATTATTCAATTGTAACGTCAACGGCAGGCAGAATACTTGCTGGCGCATATAATCGCCGAATTCTGGATAACGTAGTAAATTAAGAATATTCTGACCATTGTCTTCCGGCCAGCGGAATCCCAATAACTGTTGTGCCAAACCGTTACACCAAAAAATATTACCTTCAATGGTCGTGATCACTAACGCATCAGGCAGCGATTCGGCACCACTACGGAAACTTTTAATCAACAAAGCTAACTCACGTCGCCGCCTGCGATTGCGCAGTTGCATTTGATAAAGGCCATAGAATAATGGCGCCCAATTCCAATGCCCCGTAGGGGGCGTCATGCTTCGATCCAACCACAACCAATGAGAAAGTTTAAGCTGGTTATAGAAATTCCACAGCAGGACAGCGAGTACTGAAATCAGCAGTAACCAGGGGAGATAGCCAATAAACAGCCCGGTTAATAGGGCGGGTAGACAAAAAAAAACCAACTCTAACATCAGTTTTTTCAATGATAAGCGTTCTAACACAACAACGTCTCCGGCATCGAAAATTTACAGAGCCCTTGCGAAAGTTTTTAGCTTTCACCAGAGGTTTAATAGCGTGTTGAAAAACGGTACCCGGTCCCCCGTACCGTCTGTATCATTTTGTCATAGCCATCTGTTTCAAGCACCTTTCGTAGCCGGCGGATATGTACATCGACAGTGCGATCCTCAACATAAACGTTAGTGCCCCAAACATAATTTAACAATTGTTCACGACTGTAAACCCGTTCAGGACGTGTCATAAAGAAATGCAGTAACTTGAATTCAGTAGGCCCCATGGATAATACCTGATCATTCACCATGACCCGATGTGAGGATGGATCCAGAATCAAGCCTTGCATTTCAATTACCTTTTCAATTGCCGTCGAAGCAATACGGCGCATAACTGCTTGAATACGTGCCACCAGCTCTCTAGGTGAAAAAGGTTTCGTAATGTAATCATCGGCACCGAGTTCTAGCCCGCGTACCCGATCTTCCTCTTCACCACGAGCAGTCAACATCATTACTGGAATATCCCGGGTTAAAATTGCGTGTTTTATATATTTAATAAACTGAATACCAGAGCCTCCAGGTAGCATCCAGTCAAGAAGTATCAAATCAGGAAAAGGTTCGGTAAGACATGCCACCGCGTTATCATAGTTTTCGGCTTCTAATGGCTGGTAGCCATTTTTCTGCAGCAAAAAACACAGCATCTCTCGAATTGGCGCTTCATCTTCTATCACTAGTATGCGTTTTGCCATTATTCATCCTGTCAGCTAATTTACATAATGACATAAAAACGGCAGACCCTGAGGTCTGCCTCTATCCCGATTACAAGAAGTAATCTTGAAGATTTCGTAATAGGCTCTAAGAAGTTAATGACTTAGCAGGAACACGAACGAAATCAATATGCGTGAGCTTAGGCTTGAACGGATGACGCTGAACTGCCTGTACCTGAACTTCGATTTCTTCTCCGTCGATCGCTAGAACCAGCGTTTCACCATAAAAACCGGGTTTCAATTCGGCATGTTTAGTGCTGTCATGGTCGAGAGTGATAGAAATCGGCTGTTTCGAATCACCATAAATAATTGCCGGAAATTTATTTTCTGCACGCAGGCGGCGGCTCGCACCCTTCCCCTTCACATTGCGTACATCTGCGTTAATAATGATCATTTTTTTCTCTTAAGTAAGGAATATCACTCTGCCACAGGCGACCCAGCAGCAGGTCAAGTAGTCGTCTTTACGGTAAAAAAACCGCGAGTAAAGCCGGCGGCATTCTAGCGAAAGATTGTTCAGGCGGCAAACGAAACCATAGATCACCGGGCTATTATAGGATCCTTGTCTTGGGATCAAGGCTGAAACGTCCCCTATAGCGCCACTTGTTAGATTCATTTTTTAATTTCTGAGCGCACCTCTTTTCCGTATCAGGTGAAGCTGTTTGCTGTACAGTTCCTTGTGCAGCGCATATTTTTATGATACCGATGAAAGGGTAAGGCTCCCACGAAGATTTACAGTCACCACCAAAAGCCAAAGAAGGCATTAGCAATAATAAGAGGGATAATACTTTTAATAGCATCTTTATTTTTTTCATGAAGAGCCCCTTTATTCTTCGTCATGATTTGATATGCACTGAATTTCTGTCGATTAGAATCTGTTCCAAATCTTCTTGAGCGACGCTCAGACAAGGAAAAAATGGGCGAAAAAGCACAGTTTACATAGAGTAAATGAGCATTTTGAGCCCGTTTTTGACGAAGTATCAGCGAGCACAAAGGATTTCGAACAGATTCTCACAAGTATAGTCATTGATGGCTATCATGGTGGCGGACCACGACAAAATCAAAATCGGGCAACAGTGTCTGTTATTTAAATCTCACGGATTATATGATGTAACATTAGACTTCTTGCAAAACCGTAACGAGTAGTGTGGAATCAAAGCGCCCGGAGCACGGTACCTGGCTAAAACAGTCCGTCAAAGATCGTAGGCCAGGTGATTGGGTCACAACGCAACAACAGGCAAATTGGATCAATGCGATTGGATAAATTTTTATCCCAACAGTTAGGGATGAGCCGTACACGGGTTGCACGGCAGTTACGGGCAAAGCATGTCACGATAGATGGTGCACCTGCTAGAAATGGAGCCATTAAACTGACGCCTGATCAAAAAGTCGTCTTTGATGGTGATCTGCTGCAACAGCAAGCTAGATCGCGTTATTTCATGCTGAACAAACCACAGGGCTATATCTGTTCTACAGAAGACCCCAATCACACAACAGTACTCCATCTTCTTGATGAACCTACTGCTCACAAACTTCATACTGCCGGACGTTTAGATATTGATACAACAGGCCTCGTTTTAATCACCGATGATGGTCAGTGGTCACACCGTATTACTGCGCCAAAACACAAATGTGAAAAAACCTATTTGGTCACCCTGGCACAACCCAATGCAGAAGACACTGCTCAACATTTTGCTGAGGGTGTGCAACTACACAATGAAAAATCATTGACAAAACCTGCACAACTTATCGTTATTGAACCACAATTAGTACGTTTGACCCTCAGTGAAGGGCGTTATCACCAGGTAAAACGCATGTTTGCGGCTGTTGGCAACCATGTCACTGGTTTACACCGTGAACGGATCGGAGAAATTATTCTGGATGACGATCTTGCCCCTGGTGAATATCGCCCGCTGACTGAACAAGAAATTGCCAGTATTAAATAACATGTTGTTGATAATAAACAGTGGAGGCACCCTTTAGTATGCAGAAAAACCAGGTTTCTCATATCGGATTGATTTTTATCCTTGGTCTGCTTTCCATGCTGATGCCGCTGGCGATTGACATGTATCTGCCGAGTATGCCGACCATCGCTAACGAATTCGGTGTAACAGAAGGCAGTGTACAAATGACGCTCAATACTTATGTGTTGGGATTTGCTATCGGGCAGATATTTTACGGGCCAATGGCGGATAGTATCGGACGTAAGCCAGTGATATTGTGGGGAACATTAACATTCGCCGGTTCCGGTATTGCCTGTGCATTAGCACAATCAATTGAGCAATTAATTACTTTGCGTTTACTGCACGGTGTATCAGCGGCAGCGGCGAGTGTGGTGATCAGCGCGCTAATGCGTGATATTTTCACTCAAAAAGATGATTTTTCACGGATGATGTCATTTGTAACCCTAGTCACTACCATGGCACCCTTGCTGGCACCGATGATTGGCGGACTGTTATTGCTATGGTTTAGCTGGCACGCCATTTTTTGGACTATATCGGCAGCAGCGTTAATCGGCACCCTACTGGTAGCCATCTATATCCAGGAGACGCTACCTCCTTCACAGAGACAAAAGTTTCATTTGCGTACTACCCTGCACAACTTTGCCTCTTTATTCCGTCATAAACGGGTACTGAGCTACATGTTGTCGAGTGGTTTTTCAGTTGCTGGTATGTTTGCTTTCCTTAGCGCGGGGCCTTTTGTTTATATTGATTTAAATGGTGTGTCTCCACAACATTTCGGATTTTATTTTGCGCTGAATATCGTTTTTTTATTCCTGATGACCTTGATTAACAGCCGAAATGTGAAGCGCTTTGGGGCAATGAATATGTTACGCTTTGGGCTGTTAATTCAATTAATAATGGGGATCTGGTTACTGGTAGTCTGTATTATTGGCCTTGGTTTTTGGGCATTGGTCTTGGGTATCGCCGCTTACGTGGGATGTATTGCAATGGTTTCATCCAATGCAATGGCAGTCGTCCTCGATGATTTTCCGCATATGGCAGGAACAACGGCTTCTCTGGCGGGAACATTGCGTTTTAGTATTGGAGCACTCGTGGGTACTTTGCTTTCTATCGCGCCAGTGAGTAGCGTTTGGCCGATGGTTGGCTCAATAACATTCTGTATTATCACCGCGGTCTCTCTTTATTTTTACGCAAGTCGATCGAGAGACAATAAATGATCAAAATAGACTTAAAACATCGTGATCACATTAACTTCGTCTATGGCTATTAAGCACTCTACGTCCAGCATAATAGCGTTTGTGCCAATATTGATCATTAAGGCTGGATATGGTTACGCCAATACTGGCGGACGCAATGCCAAATTGCTCTCGGAAAGTCAGTTGAACAAAAGCAGAGCAATCAACCCCTTTTTTACTGCTGCCACCGAAACGATAGCGTACTGCTTTCCAACCTGCATATTGTTTTAGAATTTTTGCCTTGATCTGAACATTGCGAACTCCTGTTTCGAATTCACTTTGTGAGCTGTAGAATGAAAGCCGACTCTGTGCCGTTTGCCGCTTTTGTAGCTTTGGCGAGCTACAAGCGGATAATATTGCAACAACAGTAATCAGAATGATCGTCCGCAAGCCATATTTCATAACAATTTGAGGTTTAATCATGCAACGGCTTTCCTTTTACTTCTTGATGACTATATACAAATAGACAACAAAAATGATTAAAATTCTTCTAAATTTGAAGAAATATTTAATAAGTTATAGCAGATAAAAAAGTAAAATACCGCTGTAGTGGATTACTTATAAAAATTCATCGTATTCGTTACAGCATATCGAGTAAAAAATAATCACCAGGATGGCGATTTTATGGCTTAGTCGCCAGATATTAGATTTCTTGCAGAAGTACTCGCATCGAGAAAAATACGGGAAAGGAAGCATGGGCAATGACACCTGATGCTCTGATAACTATGTTTCCGTTTTACTCTATCAGATGGTGTTATTAAAGTTATACTGGATTTTTACAGGACAATAATAAGGCTACATAAATCATCACATATTGACAATTGTTTTACAATTGCATAAGCGTTTTTTGATATTGTTATAATAGCGTGATGGGTAATATCCTCTGACATATAAATACAATATTGAGGTTATTATGCCGAACGTATCACAATCATCACCATTAATAGTTAGCAGACCTGTACCCAGTTCCAACTCTCCTACAGCAGAAGGGGAAACTCTATTTAATACGATGAAATTTGCAGGAAATATTGCAGGAAATATTCCAGAAAGAATGCCCAAAATTATGACTGGTAGCGAAACAGCTAAAACAACAAAAAAAACAGCGGTAAGAGTCAAAGCTCCAGATGCAAGAATCCCCGAGCGCGTGGGTAACAGCTTCCCACGTCAAACGACACACACACAGATGGTGGTTCAGGATGGAAACACTCCAGCATCTAAATCTGGAACACCAAAACGTGTACCTTCTGAAAAAACTGAAGTAATAAAAGTATCTCAATCGAAGCCTAGTACGACCGCACAAATGGGGGTTAAGGGTGAAAACACTACAACACCTAAATCTAGAATACTACGGCGCATACCTTCTGACACAGAGAGCCAAAAAAATGGCATAAAAAATACAACTGCTGCAGGAATTAGTAACAATAAAATTATAAGAAGTGCAACATTTATTCTTACAGCTCCATCCGCACCTCTTAACATAGTGCCAAAAATTGAAGAATCAAATAGCGTACCTACACAGAGTCTAACTCATACAACAAGTAAGACAGGAATAAAAGCCAATATACAAAAAAATGCAGCGCCAAAAACATCAAAACCAATACAACATAAAACAGAAATAAATGAACCATCGAAGAATACGAGTTCGGTACCTGAGCAACATGCTGATTTGATGGCTATATTCAAAGGAAAAAACTCCCCTCATAGTATTAAAAGAGAGCTACAAGTAGCCGAAAGAAGAAATGTTAAATGTACTATGAATAATGGAAACAAGAAAATATTTGAAGATTTTCTCAAACGTATTATACAACCTACGTATATTTCGTATGTTAAAGACTTAATCAATAATCCTGATAATATTAAAAAATCATCATTTAAAGAAATACCTTTATCTGAGATGTTGTTCAAGTCTGCGAAAAATAACTAGCGTTAAATTTAAAACAATGATCAGCATAAAACCGTGGTGTATTCATGACTACGGTTTTTTTCTTAGTTAAGCAATTAACCCCCCCCCATATTGACCGAGCCAAGGATCTACACAGGATATAACAGCACCGGATGTTGACAATTGTTTTACAATTGCATAAGCGTTTTTTGATATTTTCATAATAAGATTATAGATAATATTCTATGAAATATCAGTATAAATATGAGTTTATTATGAAAACATCAAGTTCCGGGATAGAAAATAGGACACATATCCAGTCCCCCCCATTTAAAAGAAATAAAGGAAAAACTGGGTAATAAAATAAGGGAAAAACTAGTCGCTGTAAGAAACGGTATGAAAGGAATCATGCTCTATTTTCGTAACAATGGTGGTAATGCTCATACAACAAAAATAGCAAATAAAATAAATGTTGAATTAACGGGAGTAAGGCCTCTTGAAAAAGAGGTCTTCACAAACTACGTAGGGGGAAAAACAGCGATTTTTAATAAAATTCAACCGACACCTCAAGCAGCCGCAGCAGAAGGGAAAGCAACATTGCACTCGCCAAAAGTAGCAGAGAAACAAGTACAAGCTGTTAAGAAACAAATTTTTATGCCAGAAATAGTGCCAACCCCTGCGCCAAAAAAAGCACCTACCGTAGAACCGAAAACAGCAGCAACCATAGTAACAAAACAAAATGAAAACAAGAATCCAGCTCCAGACCCAAAATTTACTGATGAAAATATACCTGGAAAAAATGTATTCCCTGGTATAAGGCCGTCAAAAAATGAAACAGGGATCTCAAATAAAATAGTTCTAAAGCCCCTCATTAAATCTAATATGCCATCTCCTCGGGCTCCTTTTTCTTACTATACTCCTACTCTGCGTCGTATTGTTCCTACTTCTATTAATCAAATAGAAAAAACCACATTATCTGAAGAGTCTCATAAGGCTATGCCTACCAAAGCTTATATTTATAGTCCTTTTTTAAACGAGGATGTTATTAAAAAGATGGATATTAAGGCGATTGCTGATAGCCTTGACCAAGCAATAGAAACTAATCTACCACGAGTTTTAAAAGACAAAGAATCTTATCCAGTATTATTTAATGGTCCTATGAAAGATATAAAAAATGTCTTCCAGGCATTTAAAAATTCAAAGGAGAAAAAGATTGATTGTTATTTAATAAAATTAAATAATATCTTATCTTCCGATAAGATATTACTAACCAGTAAAGAGAGATCAAATTTTCATAATCAAATTACTAGATTACGTGGCCAACTTTTAGTATTAGAAAAAATGACCTTTGTGCCATTCTCTCAAGCGAATACTTCAAAGTTGGAAAAAATATATCTTATAGGTCACGGTGCCGCCGGAAAGCCAAATATTTACTCGCCATCTGATTTAGGTCTTCAAAAGAAAAGTGTTGAAGAGATTGCCACTGAACTTAACAGAATAGTAGAGCCGGTAAAAAATCGCGTAAGTATACACATACTTTCATGCCACTCTGCTGACAGAGAAGTAGCCACTTCATTTAACGAACAAACATTACAAAATAATATTGTAACCCGGAAAAATGAAATGCCATTGGCTCAGCATCTAGCTAAAGCTATAGGAAAGTGGCAAGATGAGAAAGAATTTAGAGTTGTTGGTTACTCTGGTGCAGGAGTGATAGAAGGCCCTCATGGTGACCATAAAATCCGCATGTTAGAAGGAGATTTTAAGAAGGGAAATTGCCAATATATTCGTGCCAGTGGGTTGAAAACGGCGTTTACCGCTAATAACCCTCCTGAGCGGTTACCAGGAAAAGAACCATTTTCTTCGAATAGATAATCTGTAATTTGTATGGTCATCGCACACCGGTATCTAATACTGACCCAGCAGATAAACAATAGCCGCGGCAAATAGCCCAGCGATAATATCATCGATCATAATGCCCAACCCTCCCTGCAGATTGCGATCAAACCAACGGATCGGCCAGGGTTTCCAGATATCGAATAGACGGAAAATAATAAATCCGATGGCCACCCATTGCCAATTATTAACTGGCAACGCCATAAGCGTGATCCACATTCCAACAAATTCATCCCATACAATGCTGCCATCATCATGCACCCGCATATCTTTGGCTGTGCGCTGACAAAGATAAATACCAATGCCGATACTGAATATCACGAACAAAAAATAAAATTGCCACGGTAATGGGATCAACAGTAACCAGAGTGGAATAGCGACCAGCGATCCCACCGTGCCCGGTGCCACGGGAGATAATCCACTGCCAAACCCCGTCGCCAATAAGTGCCAGGGGTTAGTGAGCCGCAGACGGCTTTTAGCTTCATTCATCATCAACTTTAGTCACAGTAAAATGCTTAAAGGGTTGTAACAACGGCTGAATAAATTTTCCTGCTGTGAAAAATCTAATGTCTTCATCGGGTGAGATAAGTTGACCAATACAAGTATAAGCAACAGCAGCCTGATTGAGTGATGCTTCCAGAGAGCCGCAATTTATTTCAGGCACGGTAAAACACAGTTCATAATCTTCGCCTCCATTTAATGCCCAATGACGTGCCTGTTCGGCACTGGCGCATTTTTTCAACGTTTCTGAATAGGGCAGTTTATCTAATTCAATACGTGCACCACAGTTACTCGCTTTTAGGATATGTTGCAGATCAGCAATCAATCCATCAGAGATATCAATAGCCGCACTCGCGACATTACGTAGCAATAATCCTAAATAAACTCTGGGTTGCGGTCGCAAATGACGCTGAATTAATAATTCACGATCCGCGTCGTCATCAATCGGCCGTTGATCAACCGGCCATCGATTTTGCAACAGCGCCAAACCTGCCGCACTGTCACCCAAGGTTCCGCTAACATAGATCCTGTCGCCCACACTCGCCCCTGCCCGAGTGAGTGCTTTGCCTGCCGGCAATCGTCCATGAATGGTTAATGTCAGACTCAATGCACCACGCGTCGTATCCCCACCGATCAATTGTATGTGGTAATAGTCAAGCTGCTCAAACAAACTATCGCTAAACGTTTTTAACCAGGCTTCATTCACCTCAGGCAGCGTCAAGGCTAAAGATAACCAGGCCGGTTCCGCACCCATCGCCGCCAGATCACTCACGTTCACAGCTAGCGCTTTGTAAGCTAAATCTGCCGCATTGATATTAGGCAAAAAATGAGCACCTGATACCAGCGTGTCGGTACTGATGGCTAACCATTGCTTTTCCGGCACCGTCAATAATGCACAGTCATCACCAATGCCCAATTTTACCCCTTGGTGATTTTTTCTACAGCGATCGAAATAGCGCGTAATGAGATCAAATTCGTCACAGGCCATAATATAATTCCAGAGAGATGAGCAATAAACTTCCTGCGAAGCCCGACGCGTAGTACAAATTTTATGTTGTGGGGCGACACAGGAGGCTTAATAATAGACTATTTTCGTTTGCGGATAGCTGGAGCGGCTTTGTCCAATACCCCATTGACAAATTTATGGCTGTCTTCAGCGCCGAAGGCTTTAGCTAATTCAATAGCTTCATTGATCACCACTTTATAAGGAACATCGCTACGTTTGCTAAGTTCAAATATCGCAAGGCGCAAAATAGCTTTTTCAATTTGATCCAAATCTTCAACCTTACGGGAAAGATAAGGTGCCATCCGCCTGTCTAACGTATCTGTATCCATGGCAACGCCAGAAAACAACTCGCGGAAATACGTGATGTCGACATCTTTAACATCCTGCTCCGACAGAAATTGCAACTCAATATCAGCGATGTCGTTTTTAGACAACTGCCAAGAGTAAATCGCTTGGACAGCGCACTCACGAGCGCGACGACGAGCTGTAGGTTTCACACAATTCCCCTTTTCACTAACTATCGGCTCTAATAGCCTTGATGACATTGATCATTTCAAGTGCGGCCAAGGCAGCCTCTGCCCCCTTGTTTCCCGCTTTAGTACCAGCACGTTCAATAGCCTGTTCAATACTTTCTGTCGTTAACACACCAAAGGCTACGGGAATGCTGTGGTTCATGGCAACCTTCGCCAGGCCAGAACTGCACTCACCAGCAACATATTCAAAATGCGGCGTACCTCCCCGGATAACAGTACCCAATGCAACGATCGCATCGTAACGCTTAGTGTTGGCTAATTCCTGTACCGTCAATGGTAATTCATAAGCCCCAGGCACCCAAACTACCGTGATATTTTTTTCCTGTACCTGACCGAAACGTTTTAAAGCATCAATGGCACCTTCCAGCAAACTATTGTTGATAAAAGTGTTAAAACGCGCAATCGCGATCACCACACAAGCATCCCGATTAGTCACAACACCCTCGATAACATTCATAGCAGCTCCTCAATATATAGGCCGATATCCGCAGGCCAGGCTGGGGGCGGATTCTATCACATTCTTTTACCACCTGCGCTTGTGCATTCATAAATTATCAGTATTGAGATTTTCGAACAGGCTCTAAACGCAGACGCAGATCCGAACCCATCTGACGTACCTCAGCCAAGCTAAATTGAGGGGCATCTGCTAGGTTATTTAACCCCGGTAAAATGCATAATCCACGTGCATGATCACCTAATAACCTGGGTGCGAGATAGAGGATCAACTCGTCTACCAAACCCGCTTGTAATAAAGCGCCAGCAAGCTGTGCGCCCGCTTCTACCCAAACCGAGTTAATTTCACGTTTCGCCAAGGTTATCATTAATGAGACAAGATCGACGCCACTCGCAGAAGCAGGCAAGCTGAGTTGCTCTACGTTGCCAGGCCAAATCTGTTTATCGGTGTTAATTCTAGCCAACCAGCAAGATCCACTTTGCTGTATTACCTTATGCTGAGGTAGTAGCCGATTACGGCTATCCAATATGATCCTGGTGGGTTGGCGTATCTGCCCTTGTGATGGGAACGATCTATCATGTGGATAACTAGCCTGAACGTCGATACCCAATTCCAGCCAACGTACTGTAAGTGCTGGGTTATCTGCTAGCACAGTCGCACTGCTGCTAAGAATAGCGGCACTTTGCGCACGAAAATGTTGCACATCCTGCCGCGCCTGTTCTGAGGTGATCCATTTGCTTTCACCCGACGCCATCGCAGTGCCGCCATCTAATGAAGCCGCCATTTTCAATTGCAGATAAGGTAAACCGGTGCGCATTCGCTTTAAAAAACCTGGGTTGATCGCTTCAGCTTCTGCCATCATCACGCCGTATTCAACCAGGATCCCTGCCTGTGCCAACGCCGCCCTGCCACGCCCTGAGACTTCAGAGTTAGGATCATCCATCGCAACCACCACGCGTTTGACGCCTGCCGCGATTAAAGCGTCGGTACAGGGAGGCGTTCGCCCATGGTAGCAGCAAGGCTCCAAAGTGACATAAACAGTCGCCCCTTGCGCCAATTTACCCGCCATACGCAGTGCATAAATTTCAGCATGCGGCTCTCCGGGGTATAGATGATACCCCTCACCGATAACTTTTCCTTCACGTACAATGACACAACCCACATTCGGGTTCGGTGCCGTGGTAAACCGGCCTAACAATGCCAGCTCTACAGCCCTCGCCATATATCTTTCGTCAGTCATAACAACCCCTTTGTCATACATTCAAAGGGTAGCACACACTTTCTCGATGACATCCATAGGGAGTTCCATAGCTTGCATAACGCCTTGTAGCATACTGCGTTTACGTTGGGTACTGGTATTGGTAATCACCCAATACGGGGTAGTCGTCACCAACTTGGGTTTCGTATGGCGACCATTTTGTAGCAATCTGCGTTGATCAACCGCAAAATAAACCCGGGTGCGTCCCTGTGATGACTCGGTGGCGACTGCAAATTTTTTCATATCCAGATGGTACAATGTCGACAAAACCATCAGAAAACGATTAACTGTCTTTGTCTGCTTAAGGTATTTATCCGCAAGCAATAGTCTGTCGAGTGCAGACAATGGATCGCCGATGCGTGGAACAATCGGTTTTTGCACCCCGTTGGCGACCGTTAAAACATTCATCGAGGTAGAAACGTGCACCGTCTTCTGACCCGCAGTAAAGTTCAACATACGCCGTAGAATATCGGAAGCACTTTCACCGATACGTTGTGTCTGGGCAGCAATGTGGCTATAAAGTTCTTCATCAACTTCAATACTTTTCATCTTGTATCCATTACTTTTTTATTCGCGACTGAAGAAGTTTGACATTCTTACAAATATTGTACGCTGTGTTTCAATCATCCGGCAATAATGTTAATTTATCTTTATGGATAAAGGACTGGCAAAAATGGGTGAAGCTGCGTCTTTATCCATTAAGGACTGAAACAGAAGTGAGATTGTTTGTTCAACTCGGTTGGTACTTTCGTCGAGAGTGGCGTCGTTACTTAGGTGCGGTGGTGCTGTTGATCATGGTCGCTGTTTTACAGTTATTACCCCCCAAACTGGTTGCAGTCATTGTCGACGGTATTATCAGTCAGCAGATGTCTACGGATATGTTCCTAGTCTGGATCGGTGTTATGTTAGTCATTGCACTTATCCTTTATTTTTTACGCTATCTTTGGCGCATTTTGCTCTTTAGTGCCTCCTATAAATTGGCTGTCGAGCTACGTACCCGGTTATACCATCAGCTAAGTCGTCAGAGTCAGGGTTTTTATTTGCGTCACCGTACTGGAGATTTAATGGCGCGTGCTACTAACGATGTTGATCGTGTGGTTTTTGCCGCAGGAGAAGGGGTGCAGACACTGATTGATTCCCTGGTGATGGGGTGTGCCGTTCTGATTGTAATGAGCAGTCAGATTAGCTGGCAACTGACATTACTTTCATTGCTCCCGATGCCCGTGATGGTGATGATGCTCAAACACTATGGCAGTCAACTTCATCAACGCTTTAAATCGGCTCAGGGGGCTTTTTCAGCGTTAAATAATCAGGCGCAAGAAAGTTTGAGCAGTATTCGTATGATTAAAGCTTTTGGTCTGGAAAAACACCAGTCAGATCAATTTGCTCAGGTTGTCGCTGAAACCGGTGTCATAAATATGTCAGTGGCCAAGGTCGACGCCCGTTATGATCCCACCATTTACATTACCATTGGTCTGGCTAATCTGTTGGCGATAGGAGGTGGCAGTTGGATGGTGATGCATGGAAGCATCACATTGGGTCAATTAACTGGTTTTATGATGTATTTAGGTTTGATGATCTGGCCGATGCTATCCTTGGCGTGGATGTTTAATATTGTCGAGAGAGGCAGCGCGGCTTACTCCCGTATTTGTAGCTTGCTAGCAGAGGCTCCTCTGGTAACGGATGGGCATTGCTCACTACAAGCTGAGCCTGCTACTTTGAGCATCGATATCCGCCATTTTTATTATCCTCGGAGTCACCACTATTCTCAGGATAATCCTGAAAATAATCCTTGTTTTCAAAACGATAATCCCATCAATCGCCAGCCATCATTACAAGATATTGCACTGAAACTTGAACCCGGTCAAATGTTGGGGCTGTGCGGGCCAACAGGTTCTGGCAAGAGCACTCTATTAGCCCTGATACAACGGCAATTCGATATTGATGAAGGCCAAATTTGCTACCAGGGACTGTCTTTAACAAAAATTCGCCTGGATGATTGGCGTGCTCGTCTTGCGGTCGTAGGCCAAGTGCCGTTTTTATTTTCTGATACCGTTGCGGCTAATATTGCTTTTAGTCAGCCAGAGGCAACATGGCAACAAATTGAACAAGTTGCCCGTTTAGCGAGTGTGCATGAGGATATTTTGCATTTGCCTCACGGCTATGCGACGGAGGTGGGTGAGCGTGGTGTGATGCTGTCCGGAGGACAAAAACAACGTATTGCTATTGCGCGTGCGCTTTTATTAAACACGGAAATTCTGATTCTGGACGATGCGCTCTCCGCTGTGGATGGGCAAACCGAACATCAAATTTTAAAAAATCTGCGGCGTTGGGGACAGGATCGCACGGTTATTATCAGTGCTCATCGCTTATCGGTGCTAACTGAAGCCAACGAAATTTTGGTACTGCAACAAGGTCACGTGATACAACGTGGCTGTCACCCTATCTTGCTTAACCAACCAGGTTGGTATCGAGAGATGTACCGTTATCAGCAAATTAAAGCACAGTTGGATCAAGATAAACGCCTAAAAATTGAGCTTGATAGTGAATAAAGTCGAACAGTTTTGGCCAACATTAAAGCGGTTGCTGTCTTACGGTGCTAGCTATCGTAAACCGCTACTGCTGGCGGTGTTGATGCTGTGGATTGCCGCAGCAGCGGAGGTCACAGCACCGGTGTTAATCAGCTATTTTATCGACCATGTTGTCGCCAGTGGTCATTTGCCTCTCAAGTTAGTGAGTGGGTTAGTACTCGCTTATCTATTATTGCAATTATTGGCAGCGACTCTGCATTATTTTCAAACATTATTGTTTAATCAGGCAGCATTGGGGGTAGTGCAACGTTTGCGTATTGAAGTGATGGACGTGGCATTACGTCAGCCGTTGAATGCTTTCGATAACCAACCAGTAGGACAAATTATCTCACGTGTCACTAATGACACAGAAATCGTCAAAGATTTGTATGTTGTTGTCGTTTCTAACGTGATAAAGAGTGCTGCACTGATTGGAGCAATGCTGGTGGCGATGTTTAGTCTTGACTGGCGGATGGCGTTGGTATCGATAGCAATTTTTCCTGCTGTTTTGGCAGTCATGACAGTTTATCAGCATTACAGTACTCCGGTGGTACGCCTTGTCCGTGCCCATCTGGCCGCTATTAATGATAGCTTCAATGAAGTGATAGGCGGTATGACAGTTATCCAGCAGTTTCGCCAACAGACTCGCTTTGCTGAACGTATGGCGGCAATCAGTGGTGAGCATTATTTGGCGCGCATGCGGACGCTACGTCTGGAAGGTTTTTTACTGCGCCCCCTGCTGAATTTATTCTCTGCGTTGGTACTTTGTGGTTTATTGCTGTTGTTTGGATTCAGTCTACCAGGTTCAGTAGGTGTGGGTGTCCTTTATGCTTTTATTAATTATCTTAGTCGCTTGCATGAACCATTGATTGGATTGACTGCTCAACAATCAATTATGCAACAAGCGGTGGTAGCAGGAGAACGTATCTTTGGTCTGATGGATCAGGTACAACAAAGTTATGGTACTGATGACCGTTTACTGACCGGAGGAAGTATTCAGATGAATAATGTCACGTTCGCCTATTATTCAGATAAAAAAGTACTACATGACATTTCGTTTGACGTCCCCTCGCGTGGGTTTATCGCGTTAGCAGGTCATACCGGCAGCGGTAAAAGTACCCTTGCGAGCCTGCTGATGGGGCATTATCCGCTATTACAGGGAGAAATTTTGCTGGATAATCGACCTCTAGTTGCATTGTCCCATCGCGTCTTACGTGCCGGAGTGGCTATGGTGGCGCAAGATCCCGTCATACTGGCCGATTCTTTTTTCGCCAACATTGCTCTAGGACGAGATATCAGTGAACAGCAAGCATGGGAAGTCCTGGAAGTTGTGCAATTGGCCGCTAAGGTGCGCAGGTTGCCACAAGAATTACATACACAGTTAGGGGAAAAAGGTAACTCGCTTTCTGTCGGTGAAAAGCAATTATTAGCTTTGGCACGCACTTTAGTACAAGCACCACAAATACTGATCTTGGACGAAGCCACCGCAAATATCGATTCCGGCACTGAGCAGGCTATCCAACACGCATTACAATTAATTCGCCAAAAAACCACGCTGGTGGTCATTGCTCACCGTCTATCGACCATTGTCGATGCCGATAATATTTTGGTTTTGCATCGTGGTATCACAGTAGAGCAGGGGAAACATCAACAGTTGCTCGCTCAACGGGGACGTTATTATCAAATGTACCAATTACAATTGGTCGGTGAAGATTTGATCACCTCGGATCAGGAGAAATCTGTTATCAATTTCTAACCCAATGCAAATGCCAGCCCTGCTCTCCGGCTTTTATTTGTCCTTCTTGCGTGATAAACGTACCAATGGCTGCTATCAATTGTTCATTGAAATACAACAGCGGGATCCTGTTACGTTCCCAAGGTGGCACATTCAGTTCTTGCCATAATTTTTTGCTTTGCCGCGAACGATGACGACCGATAATCTTTACTTCCCCCTGCAAACCAAAACGCACACTGACGATTTCATCTGCCGTCGGCGTACGCACTTGTTGCCCGCCAGTAGCAAGCAGTTTCAACGTACCCAAGTTAGCGGGTAACACCAAATCCTCGGCACCTCTCTTTTTTATGACTGCATTTTCAATGGCTAAATAGTTTGGATGTTCAATAGCCAAATTTCTCGTGACAGGCCATAGCAGTACCTGTTCTGTGATGTCTATTCTCGATGTTAATAGATAGAGACGTTGGCGAAAACGGTGCAGTTGATATTGACCACATTGCAAATGAGGGGTGGCGTCTACCCGTGCCAACACCACTTCTTTCCATAGCCGTTGCAACTGATCACGAGCAGGCATAGTGACACCCTGTCCAGACAGCCAACGACGTAATAAAGCATTGCGTTTCACTTCCGAGAAGCGGAGTAATCCCTCAGTGGACAAGGAGCCATCGGAATGTTGCAATTGATCTAGTGTGGGAGCAAGTAATTCATCGAGCAATTGTTCTTGTTCTGCACAAAGGCTGGCGCTGCGTGCTGTAGCTTGAGCAAAATGCGGCCAGCGTTGCTGTAATAGAGGCAAAATCCGCAATCGTAGGAAATTACGATCAAAACGAGCATCCTGGTTACTTTCATCTTCTACGTAGCACAATTGATGTTGCTGTGCATAACGTGCTAAATCGGTTCGAGAATAAGCTAACAAAGGTCGTAGTAACTGACATGGACGCTGTAACTGATTTTGTGTTAGGGTCGTCAATCGAGCCATCGATGACAAACCCGCCGGACCGCTGCCGCGTTTTAATGCTAACAGAAAGGTTTCACATTGATCGTCCTGATGTTGAGCTGTAAGCAACAGTTCCTCAGCAGCCAGATGCTGGGCAAACACCTGATAACGTGCGGCTCGAGCGGCGCCTTCAATGCCATAGTCGCGTGCATCAATTTGCACTGGCACTATTGTTAGTGGGACTTGCCATTGTTTACATTGATATTGGCAATGTCCTGTCCAGGCACCTGCAGCCGGACTAAGCCCATGATTAATATGGATTGCCCGGAGGTGAAACACCGAGTGCCTGCTATCACGTATTCGTGTCAGCAGATGGAGTAACACAGTAGAATCCAGCCCACCGCTAAAACCCACCAGCAAACCTGTATGCCCAGCTAATTGTTTTTCAACATGCTGTAACAGGGTTGCCTCTTTATTCATTCGTTGCACCTGTTCCTGAGTCACGTGTATCGATTTAACAATAACCGTAGTTCATCAAACGCTTATAGCGCTCTTCGAGCAATTTATCTTCAGTAAGTTCATCCAGATCCATGAGATCAGCCAGCAGACGTGCTTTCAACGATGCGGAAATCGCTACAATATCACGGTGTGCCCCCCCTAACGGTTCGGCGACCACGGTATCGATCATCTTTAGTTCCTTTAGTCGCTGAGCCGTGATCCCCATGGCTTCGGCGGCTGACGGTGCCTTCTCTGCGCTTTTCCACAGAATAGAAGCGCAACCTTCGGGAGAAATGACGGAGTAGATACTGTACTGCAACATATTTATTCGATCACCAACAGAAATAGCAAGTGCCCCGCCTGACCCCCCTTCACCAATAACGGTACAAATAATAGGTACTTTGAAACGTGACATTTCACGCAGGTTACGGGCAATGGCCTCGGACTGGCCACGCTCCTCGGCACCCACACCAGGATAGGCACCCGGTGTATCAATGAAAGTAATGATGGGCAGTTTAAAACGTTGCGCCATCTCCATTAGACGTAGTGCTTTACGATAACCTTCCGGTGCTGGCATACCGAAGTTACGGCGGATTTTTTCTTTGGTTTCACGACCTTTTTGATGACCAATAATCATCACTGGACGCCCATCCAAACGAGCCATACCCCCGACGATAGCTTTATCATCAGCATAAGCACGATCGCCTTTCAGCTCATCGAAATCAGTGAATATCTTGGCGATATAATCCAGTGTATAAGGGCGACAAGGATGGCGTGCCAATTGAACTATTTGCCAAGCGCTAAGACCCGCAAAAATCTCTTGTGTCAGTTCGGCACTTTTGTCTCGTAGACGCTGCACTTCTTCATCCAGATTAATCTCTAATTTTTCGCCTTGACGGTTGAGCGCCGTCAAGGCATCAATTTTCGCTTCCAGTTCGGCAACCTGCTGTTCAAAATCAAGAAAATGCATACTCATAACATTCCTATTTTAGTCAAATTCCAATTCCACCTGTGTATCACCTAACAGATTGCGCAGTTTAATTAATAAGCGTTCTGTCGGTGTTACCCGCCATGTTGCTCCGAAGCGTAACCTAGCGCATGCATCAGCTCGTTGGTAATAGAGATGCACCGGGATTGTCCCTGATCGATGCGGCTCCAAAGCTTCTCGAAGATGGTTTAAAAATTGATCATTAATTTGCTGATCAGTCAATGCGATAGCAAGCCTACGGGCATATTTCTCACGTGCTTCATTGATATCCATTAATTCACGCGCAGTCATTTTAAGGCCGCCATTAAAATCATCAAAACTGACTTGTCCGGTAGCGATAAGAATACGGTCTTTTTCTAATAAGTGCTGATATTTCTCTAAGGCATCGGTAAAAAGCATCACTTCCAAACGCCCTGAGCGATCGTCAAGCGTACAGATGCCAATACGATTACCGCGTTTAGTGGTCATAATCCGTGCTGCGATCACCAGACCTACTGCTGTGGTTGTTTTTCCCCAATCCGTTGCCTGTACATCTTTTAAACGCCCCTTTGCATAACGTTTTAACTCCACCAGGTATTGTGTGATGGGATGTCCAGTTAAATACAGCCCCAATGTTTCTCGCTCACCATCCAGAACTTCCTGCTCTGACCAAGGTGTTACGTTAGCATAGGATTCTTCAACCTGTTGCGGTGTTTCGGTTAGAACGCCGAACATATCCACCTGTCCGGTTGCTTCTGCTTTAGCATGTTGATCCGCCGCTTTCAATGCGGCAGCTAAGGAATGCATCAACGCCGCGCGATGTGGTCCCAAGGGATCAAAGGCACCAGAAATGATCAGTTTCTCTAATATCCGTCGATTTAATTTTTTAGTATCGGTATGGGCGCAAAGATCAAACAGATCTGTGAAATGACCTTGCAACTTACGCGCTTCGAGGATCGCAGTAATCGGTGCTTCACCTACACCTTTAATCGCACCAAGACCGTAAACAATTTCAGCTTTATCGTTGACATGAAAACGATAAAATCCGCTGTTGATATTCGGCGACAAAATCTTCAGCCCCATACGCTGGCCTTCATCAACCAGTCCGACCAGTTTATCTGTATTATCCATATCGGCAGTCATTACCGCAGCCATAAATTCAGCAGGATAATGTGTTTTTAACCACAAAGTTTGATAAGAGACTAACGCATAAGCTGCTGAGTGCGATTTATTGAAACCATAACCGGCAAATTTTTCTACCAGATCAAAAATTTTAACCGCGAGTTCACCGTCAATCCCCTGGTTTTTTGCACCATCTTCGAAAGTAGAACGCTGCTTGGCCATATCAAGCGGATCTTTCTTACCCATAGCACGGCGTAACATATCTGCACCGCCAAGTGAGTAGCCCGATAAAACTTGAGCTATCTTCATTACCTGTTCCTGATACAGAATAATGCCGTAGGTTGGCTCCAATACCGGTTTGAGTAATTCATGTTGCCACTGAATATCGGGATAAGATAAGGCTTCACGTCCATGCTTACGGTCAATAAAGTTATCCACCATGCCAGATTGCAACGGGCCAGGGCGAAACAATGCTACCAAAGCGATCATATCTTCAAAACAGTCAGGCTTTAAGCGTTTGATTAAATCTTTCATTCCCTTGGATTCAAGCTGAAATACCGCCGTGGTTTCCGCACGTTGTAACAGGGCAAAACTTTTTTTATCATCCAGTGGAATAGCGGTAATATCTATGGGATCTAATCCCACGTTATCGCGTTGTGCATTGATCATTTCCAGTGCCAGATTGATAACCGTCAGGGTGCGTAGACCGAGGAAGTCAAACTTCACCAGTCCGGCATATTCAACATCATTTTTATCAAACTGAGTAACGGGATTTTTTCCTTCTGCATCACAATAGAGCGGCGCGAAATCGGTAATTTTGGTGGGAGCTATCACGACACCCCCTGCATGTTTACCTGCGTTACGGGTTACACCTTCTAGCTTCCGTGCCATATCGATCAGCGTTTTGACTTCTTCATCTGCCTGATAGATTTCTGTTAGCTGTGGTTCCGCTGCAAAGGCTTTTTCCAGCGTCATGCTAGGATCGAGCGGGATTAATTTCGCGATGCGATCAATAAAGCCATAGGGATGCCCCAGTACCCGCCCAACATCGCGGATAACCGCCTTGGCAGCCATAGTACCAAAAGTAATAATCTGCGAAACTGCATCACGACCGTACATCTCTGCCACATGCTCAATGACCAGATCGCGTTTCTCCATACAGAAATCAACATCGAAATCAGGCATTGAAATGCGCTCGGGATTCAAAAAGCGTTCAAACAGCAAATCAAAGGCCAACGGATCAATGTCGGTGATCTTGAGTGCATAAGCGACCAAAGAACCCGCGCCGGAACCTCGCCCTGGCCCTACGGGAATGCGGTTGTCTTTTGACCATTTTATAAATTCCATGACGATCAAAAAATAACCAGGGAAACCCATCTGGTTAATCACTTTAAGTTCTACATCGAGACGTTCATCGTATTTTGGTCGTTGTTGCAACCGGACGTCAGAATCGGGAAAAAGGAAGACTAAACGTTCTTCTAATCCTTGCCTGGCATTTTCTATTAAAAAATCTTCGGTATTCATTGCGCCAGTTGGAAACTGAGGCAAAAAATATTCTCCGAGACGCAGGGTCACATTGCAGCGTTTAGCAATTTCAACAGTGTTGGTGAGTGCTTCGGGGATATCGGCAAACAATTGACACATTTGCGCTTCATCACGCATGAACTGCTGCTGACTGTAATTTTGTGGTCGTTTAGCATCCCCCAATGTGAAGCCATTATGGATCGCCACGCGGATTTCATGTGTATCAAAGTCAGTCTGATCAACGAAACGGACATCGTTCGTCGCCACTACCGGCAGTCCGTATTCATTGGATAATACCAGCGCGCCACGCAGGTACGGCTCTTCATCGGCTCGACCGGTACGAATTAGCTCCAGATAATAATTATCAGCAAAGTGCTTCTGGTAAAATTCAATACATTGCCGCATCTGCACGTGATTATCACGCAGCATAAATTTACCGACATCGCCGCTGCGACCACCTGATAGTAGGATCAACCCTTCATGGTGTGTAATTAACCATTCGTGATCAATGATAGGGCCATTGGCACCATAACCACGTTGATAAGCGTTAGAGATTAATAAGGTTAGATTTTTGTACCCTTGATCATTACGTGCCAGTAGGGTGAGTTGAGCAAGTTCATCGCCCAAGAGGTCATTTCGTAGATAAAAATCAGCGCCGATAATAGGTTTAATGCCAGCAGTGTGAGCATTGCCATAAAATTTTACCAGACCGCACAGGTTAGTAAAATCAGTGATAGCTAGAGCAGGCATTCCCAAAATTGCTGCTTTTTTTACCAGGGAGTTAACCTTGGCTAATCCATCGATCATGGAATAATCACTGTGCACACGCAAATGGACAAAACGTGGATCGGCCA